>NZ_JBSFWB010000044.1:0-64838 GCF_053592635.1 Streptomyces sp. NPDC002623
AGCTCGAGGTCCTGCTCCCCGCCTTCACCGGCATGATGGCCACCCTCACCGTCAACCGCGAGCGCATGGAGGAACTGGCCCCGGCCGGCTTCTCTGCCGACTGCCCACTTATCAACCGTTCAGCGGACAGTCATACCCGGCGAATAAGTTTTCGCGGGTGTATACCCACTCACCGACCGTCATAGGCCGGACCGGCGAACTGCGGGAACTCGACACGGCCGTCGCTCAAGGCCGAGATCACCAGGGCGCGGTGGTCTTCGTCGTCGGCGACCCGGGGATGGGGAAGTCCCGCCTGGTCGACCAGGCGGCTGAGCAGGTCCGGAGCCACGGCGTCGTGTTGCAGGGACGGTGCAGCAGCATAGGCGCCCCCATAGCGCTGCGGCCATTGGCCGAGGCCCTGCTGTCGCTGGACCGCGCCGGCGCCGTCCCGCAGAGCCCCGAACTCCGGCCCTATCGGGCGGCGTTGTCCGCACTCGTACCGCGGTGGCGGGAGGGCACCGGGCCGAGTCGGCCGGAATCCCTGATCGTGCTCGCCGAGGCCGTCCTGCGGCTGCTCGCCGCCGCCGGCAGAGACCAGGGATGTCTGCTCGTCCTGGAAGACCTGCACGACGCCGACCCCGAGTCGATAGCGGTCACCGAGTACCTCGTCGACAATCTACGGGGGCTGCCCGTCACCCTGTTCGTCACGCTGCGCCCCGACGACGGCCCGGCGCTGGACCTCGTCTACCAGAGCAGGAGCCGTAAAGCCGGTCATGTCATCGAACTCCGGCCGCTCACCGCGGACGGCGTGACACACCTCGCGGCCTCCTGCCTGGGCATCTCGGTGGACGAGCTGCCCGCCCCGGTGGCCCGCCGGCTCCTCCATGACGCCGATGGCACACCACTGATCGTCGAGGAACTGCTCAACGGGATGATCGCGACCGGGGCACTGCAACAGTTCGGCGCGGGCGACTGGCGCGTGGTCCGCGACCTCGACACGACCGTCCCCGTCACCTTGACGCGCAGCGTCCTGGCGCGTGCCGACCGTCTCGGCCCGCAGGGGAAGCTAGCGCTCAACACTGCGGCGCTGTTGGGCCGCCGCTTCTCCTCGCCCCTCCTCCAGACGGTCACCGGACTCGACAACCGGAGCCTGCACATCCACCTTCGATCCGCCGTGGATGCCCAGTTGATCCTGCCGGAGCACGGGCACGGCGACGCGTACGTCTTCAAGCACGCGCTCACCGTCGAGGCGTTACTGACCCAACTCTTACCGGGGGAACGGGCGCAGCTCGCCCGGAGCGCGGCGGAGGCGCTGGAGAAGGCCGAGGCGGATCTGCCGGGGAAGCGGCTCGAGCTGGCGGCCGGTCTGTGGCACGCCGCCGGTGAACTCCACCGGGCGGGCCTCCTGCTCGCCGAGGCCGGCCACCTGGCCCTCCGGGAGGGACTTGTCGCCAACGCGGCGCATCTACTCGAAAAGTCGCTCGAATTTGTCGAGCCCCATCGCGACCAGAACACATGGGCCGATTGCGTCGAATCACTCCTCAATGCTCTGGTGGAATCAGGGGCCATCGAGCGGGCGTTCGAGTTCGCGCGATCGGTCGCCGACACGGCCCTCATGGAGCTCGACGACGCACGCCGGGCGAATCTGCACGCCCAACTGGCCTGGACGGCCGTCATGGTCGGCCGTTGGCCGGAAGCCGCCGAGCGGGTCGCGGCGGCCCGGTCGGTCCTCGGCAGCGACTGCGCTCCCGAGCAGCGGGTCCCGGTCGACGTCGTGGACGGCTTCGTCCAGGTCCGCGGTGGGCGGAAGGCGCCAGGCTTCGACACCACGCAGGCGGAAACACTGGTCCGCGGCGCCGTCGAGGCCGCGGAGCGCATCGGTCTGCCGGTCATCGCCTGCCAGGGCCTGCAACTGCTCGCCCTGCTCGCCCGCCCGCGCGGCTTCGACGAGGCGGATGCCTGCCTGCGCCGCATTCTCGCCATCGCCGACAAGCACGGCCTGGGACTGTGGCGAGCGCGAGCCCTCAGCAGACTGGCGACCAACCAGGGGATGGTCACCGGCAGCCCGGACCAACTGGAGCAGGTCCACCGGGTGTTCCTCCAGATGGGCGCCATCGCCTCCGCATACCAGGCCGAGTCCGCCCTCGCCATGCACGCGGTGCTCAGGGGAGAGAGCCAGCGAGCCGAGGAGACCCTCTCACGCTGCGCGTCCGCCCTCATACGCCTGGGCCACACCGGGGACCTGCACTATGTGTACGTCGTCCAAGCCGCCCTCGCCGCCCACCAGGGCCGACCCCACGACATGGAAAGGCATCTGGCCGACTACCGCGACCGGGGCGGCGAGCACTCCGAGTACACACCGGTGGTGCTCGGCCTCTGCCACGCCGTGTCCGCCTTGCTCGACGAGGACCGGCCGGCCGCCCGGGACGCCCTGGCCGCTGCTCGCGCCTGGGACCTGGAGCACCCCGCCACCTACTTCCTCACCGGCTGTTACGGCCTGGAACTCCTGGTGGCGGCCGTCAGTGCGGACCTCGACCAGGACCGACTGGAAGCCGTCGCACGGAAAGCTCCGGCGCGCCTGCGCTGGAACCTCCAGTTCGTCCACTTCACCCGGGCGGTGCTGCTCGGCGGGGACTCCCGCCACGACGAGGCCGCCGAAGCCGTCCAGCAGGCGATCCTTGCCTCGGCCCCGTTCCCGCTCGCCCGTCATCTAGGTCTGCGCCTGGTCTCCGAAGCCGCGATCACCGACGGCTGGGGCACGCCCGGCTTATGGCTGCGCACGGCCGAGGAGTACTTCCACGACGCGAACATCGCCCCCGTGGCCAGTGCCTGCCGCGCTCTCCTGCGCCAGGCGGGCATGCCGGCCGCCCAGCGCCGCTCCGGCCACGGCAGGGTCCCCGAGGCACTGCGCCGCCATGGGATCACCGCCCGCGAGTACGACGTCCTCGTCCTGCTGGCCCGGCGATACGGCAACAACGAGATCGCAGAGCGCCTGTTCATCTCACCGCGTACAGCGGAGAAGCACGTCGCCAGCCTGATGGCGAAGACAGACAGCCCGGGCCGCCGCGCCCTGTGCGAGTTCGCCCACCGCACCGCTTCCCCCGAACGCAAGGCCGACTGAGCGGCAGGACAGACACCGCCGCGGATCCAACCATGCCCAGCCCTTCAGTTGGAGATTGGTTCGGCGGCTGTAGCTCCTGTCGGCAACGGCCGAATCGGCTTCGTTCACTTCAATGGGCGACGTTTGTCCAGCAGCCTGGGAGGCAGTCGGCTGTCCGCGTGACCGCCGATGTTCGCGAAAAATGGTTCTGGCTCACTTTCCGTGATCCGCGCACGGTGAGTGATCTCCTCTGGGAGACCAGTGGGATGGAAGGTGGGTGTCAGCTGCAGACGATGGGGCAGCCACGTCGGATCGAGTGCTGGACAGCGCGCAGGGAAAAGCCCCGTTCGACCGGCTTGGTTGCGGTCCGGGATCGTGGTTGCCGACCAGATCACTCCGTCATGGGCAGGCACTCGGCGAGCAGGTCGACGACGTCCCGCCAAGCTCGCTGCGCGTGCTGCGGGTGGTAGCCGACCCCGGGGAGCACGGTGTGGTCGACCGGCGGGTGATGGAAGGCGTGCAAGGCGCCGCCGTAGACCACGAGGCGCCAGTCGACGCCCGCAGCCTGCATCTCGTCGGTGAATGCGACTCGTTGCGCGGGCGGCATGATCGGGTCCTCCGACCCGACCCCGGCCCACACCGGGCAGCGAATGCGCGCCGTCTCCCCTGGCCGGCCCGTGGTCAGTGCGTTGACTGTCGCGATCGCGCGCAGGTCGACGCCGTCGCGCCCGAGCTCCAGCGCGATTGCGCCCCCGGTGCCGTAGCCGACGGCGGCGATCCGGTCCGGGTCGGTCCGCGCCTCGGCGCGGACCACGTCGAGCGCCGCGTGGCCGATGCCTCGCATCCGGTCGGGGTCGGCGAGCAGCGGCATACAACGTGCCAGCATCTCCTCGGGGTCGCCCAAATAGCGCCCGCCGTGGAGGTCGAAGGCCAGCGCCACGTATCCCAGCTCGGCGAGCGCATCGGCCCGGCGGCGTTCGACATCGCTGAGCCCCACCCCCTCGGGCCCGACCAGGACCACGGGCCGTCGGTCGACACCGGCCGGAAGCGCAAGGTGCCCGATCATCGTCAGGCCGTCGGCCGCGTATTCGATCGTGCGCGTCGTAACCGTCGTCATGAGCCTGGACTGTAGTGATCGTCGAGCCTGGTCGGGCCGGTGTTCTGCCGCTGGCAGAAGGCAGGTCTCCGGCGTATTCCGGAACCACCCCGTCAGCGGTTCAGCTGAGAGCCTGCGCACAAACCGCCGTCGTCCGCCCGAAGAGCGGGCGCACCGGACGCCGCTGCGCAGACGGGGTGTGTTCACAGGCTCTCAGCTTGTTCTTTGACCCTCTGGCTGCTGCGAGCGTTGTCCGGTGCGGCAAATTGCGATGCGCACCGGCGGAATGCCGGTCAAACTCGCTCGCATGACTGCGAAGATCACCCGTATCAACCCCGAGCAACTGCATGAGACGCCTGGCTATCACCACATCACCGTGGTGGAGACCGGTCGTACGGCCTACCTGGCCGGGCAGTGCCCGCTCGATCGGAGCGGTTCCCTCGTCGGTTCCGGATCGCTCGAGGTGCAAGTCGACCAGGTCGTCGCGAACGCACTCGCCGCCTTGGCTGCGGTGGATGCCGAGCCGCGACACGTGGTGCGCTCGGTGATCTACGTGCGGAGCGACGACAGAGACGTTCTGGGTATCGCTTGGCGTCGGCTCACCGACTCGGCCCTCGGCCCGGCGTTCACCACCGCCAGCACGCTGTTGGGTGTTGCGCAACTCGGCTTCACGGGGCAGCTCGTTGAGGTGGACCTCACCGTGGCGCTGCCCGACTGAACCTCTTCGGCTCCAGATGTCGAGCGGCGCGCCTCGAACGGGGTGACTCGCCTGGGGACCCCGGACGTGAGTCTGCTGCCTGATGCCGTCCGGAGCAAAGCGTTCGCGGAAGCGTCACGCTTGCGGGGGCGAGTTCCACGAGTGTCTGACCGCTCGGCGCGATGAGCTGTTCGAACGGTCGGATGCCCTGCTGTGCATGGACGTCGCGGTGCTGGAAACGGGTGCCACGTCCTGGACCGCGATCCTGGACGCAGTCCGTCTGGGGCCGGCCGACGACGTCACCGCAGTCACCGCTGACCAGCTTCGAGAAGTCGTCGAACGGCTCATCGCAGCAGGTCAGTGGCAGATCGGCGACCCAGACATCGTCATTGGGTCCGATGCCGGCTACGACGTCACCCGCCTCGCCCGGGTCTTGCGAGACCTGGCCGTCGAGCTGTCGAGCTCATGGGCCGGGTCTGCTCCGACCGCGTCATGCGGCTGCCGAAACCGCCCCGGTTGCCGGGGGTGAACGGACGACCGCCCAAGCACGGCCCCGAGTTCCGCTTCACCAAGGCGGAGACCCTGGCTCGAGGCGGCGGTCGTCACCCGCACCGACACCGCGAACCACGGCAAAGCCGAGACGCAGGGCTGGGACCGGATCCATCCGCGGCTGACCCACCGGGCCGCCTGGCTGGAGCACGAGGGCGAACTCCCGCTGATCGAAGGCACCTTGATCCGGCTGAAGGTCGAGCACCTGTCAAAGGACCGTGATGCACCCGCCGTCTGGCCGTGTCCTCCAAGACCGGCGCCACATACGACGACGTCGACCGCACCTGGAAGGCATTCCTGCGACGTTTCGACCTGGAACATGAGGGCGGCGGACCCTGAGACTGGTCTGCGGAAGGGGCCGAAGCCGTTCCCACTCGGCATCCTTCAGGTCACCCCGCTCCATGTCCACGTGAACGAGTCGGCAATGGAGTAGTCACATGATCAGCTGGACGGCAACAACCCTTGTCGGCCTCGGCCACCGGACCGCGTGGTCATCGGTCTGAACGGCTGACGGCGCCAGGTGCGCGGCCCGCGAGCCAGACCGCGATCCGCTCCTTGAACTCTCGGTTGACGTAGGGACTGTCGTGAAGAGTGATCCGTTCCAGGGACTGCAGGATGTTCTCCGAGCGGTCCGGGTGGCGCACCGCGAACACGTCGACGCCGATCTCGCCCGTCGAGGCAATGACGTACACACTGCTGTCGAGCGCCATCATGGCGAAGCCCGGGTGGCCCGCGTGTATGCCGAGGAACGCCGATGCCGCGCCCCGGCCCATGATGTCCCAGCGGTCCAGGAGCCGGACCCGGGTCCAGAGCGTCGGTGCGGAGCTGTCGTTGTGCAGGTGCTGCAGGGCGGCCCGGTGCGTGCGGGTGCCCTGTGGAAGCTGGACGAGGAACTCACGCCGGTCATCGAGCAGACCCGAAGAGACGGCGAGGTCGTACCAGTCCTCATTGAGCCGCTCGACGAGCCGTGGGGTGTCGTACCGGTGGGAGAAGCCGCCGGCCACGTCCTCGGCACGGTATCCGACGACGAACGGCATCGTGCCGTCCGGAACGGCGTCCGGGATCACCTCAAGTCCGGCCCGCCGCAGCGGCCGGTACACCTTGCGATCGCGCTCCTGGGTACCCACCGGTCATTGTTTTACCAGGCCGGCGCGCCAAGAATCCCCCGGCCGGGCGCTTCCCCGTTTCCCGACCTCCCGGATCGGACCGGTGCCCAGATCGAACCGGTGCCCGGATCGGCCGCATGATCGGCCGGACAGGACCTGGCGTGCTCCGATCCGGCAGCGCTGCGGCCCGACGACTACGAACAGGTCGGGCTGCTGCTGTCCGGGCCCACCCACGCGGTCGCCGCCGATGTCCGCAGGTGCGCGGACAGGCTGCCCGACGACGACGGCCGGCGCCAACTCGCCGAGATCGTGCCGGGCGAGGCCGACGGCCGCCTGGCGCAGCGGTCCCGCAGCCTGCACCGGGTGGCCAGAACAAGGCCCGCATGCTGCGCGCGCTGTACGAACGGCTGGACCAGCTCCAGGCGCCACGCACGCCGTGGGCTCCCCTGATCGTCGTCCGGCACCGCCTCCCCCGGCGGCTCCGAACGACCGGCTCCGGACGACCGGCTCCGGACGACCGGCTCTGGACGACCCGTGAAGCCCCGGCGGCCCGCTCTACACCAGCGGTCGCCGGGGCTTCTCCTTTCCAGGATGGTGTACTCCGGCTTCCCGCGGGTCGGGCCGGCACAGCGCTCCACTTGGCCATTCGGAGACACGGCCGTCTCGGCCGGCCCCACGGCTGGATCAGCCCGGCTTGACCGCCAGCGTCGCAAAATAGTTCGACATGTATTGAGCGGATGCATTGGATTGGTGCGGCGCTTCCGCGAAGCCAGTGAGGACGAACCCCGCGGCGAGTTGCCCGCCGATCTGGTCGGTGAGGGTGTGGCTGTATTCAAGAGCGGCATCCGCGCCGAACTTCGTGGCGCGTTCCTCGGCGGAGTACTGCGTGACATCGCTGTAGGGCAGCTTGTGCACGACGATCAGCTCGCCGCGCTCGTCGAGCGCCTCGTGGTCGAACAAGTACGCATCAGGGTTGAGGAAACCCGCGAGCAGGGTTCCGCCCGGTCGCAGGACGCGGAAGCACTCACGCCACACCGGCGCCAAGTCTGGTGCGAACAGGTTGGAGACCGGATGGAATACGACATCGAATGTTGCGTCGCCGAAGGCGCTGAGGTCGCGCATGTCGCCCAGGACGGTGCGCAGCTCGAGTCCGTCGCGCGCCGCCACCATCTGGTCCTGGCCGAGCTGGCGGGGTGAGTTGTCGAATACGGTGACCCGCGCCCCTGCGGCGGCGAGGATCGGACCCTGCTGGCCACCGCCGGAGGCCAGGCACAACACGTCCTTGCCGGTCAGGTCCGTCGGCAGCCAGGAGCGGTCGACTGGCTCACGCCCGATGAGAACAATCGACCAGTCGCCCATGCGGGCGCGCTCGACATCCTCAGCACTCACCGGCCTCGACCACTCGTTGCCCTCTTGGACATACTTGTCCCAGGCTGCCCGATTGTGGGCAACGGGGTCGACAACAATGTCCTGCACGTTTAACTCCCTGCTACAGCCAAGCGGACACCTGCGGTACTGACAGTTCGGCGCCGCCAGCCAACACGATTGCAGGGTGCGGGCTCAACGAAATTAACGGGCATCGAGCGGTGCCTTCGGAGCCGACGTTAGTGATCCCGGTGTGTGATCCCGGTGTGCAGGAACGCAACGATCTCTGGCC
This sequence comes from Streptomyces sp. NPDC002623, assembly GCF_053592635.1. Lineage (NCBI taxonomy): Bacteria > Bacillati > Actinomycetota > Actinomycetes > Kitasatosporales > Streptomycetaceae > Streptomyces > Streptomyces sp. NPDC002623. The sequence continues at coordinate 8,185 of NZ_JBSFWB010000044.1, forward strand.
ACCATGTCTCGACGGTTGTGGCCAGGCGCTGCAGTTCGGGAAGGTCGGCGTCGGCGCATCGGCGGCAGAACCGGTACAGCAGATCGCGGACCTGTTCCCGGTCCGGGCGGGTCTGGGCGGGTCCGGGCGGGTCCGGGCGGTGGCAGACAGGTCCAGGAGGTCTTCCTTGGCGTTCCACGCAACGGTGATCGGCGCGCTGATCACCGTTGCGCAGGTTGGACAGCTCGTCGAGGAGAGCGTCGACGTGCTTGCCGCGCATCCGGGCGGCGGAGCGGGTGAGCCGGTTACGCAGTTCCCACGGACCCGGCGGGACCCGGCAGATCGCCGACTTGAAGACCGTGCACATGTCGATCGCGACGTACTGGACCACGTCGCGTCGGGCTTGGTCGCGATCGGCCGGCCGGCCAGTCGATGACCGACTGGGCGGTGCGGCCTTCGACCTGCCCGAGCAGGCCCTGCTTGCCTTGCCGGACAGGTCGTTGCCTTGCCGGACAGGTCGACGAAGCCGAGGTGTCGACGGTCCACGGCGGTCTGCCAGATACCGGTGGCGCCTCGTCAGGGATCCATCTCGGCCGGCCTCGGCGGATCTCGTCGATACCGAGCGCCTGCACCGGCTCGGGCTGGGCCGGCAGCACCGCCCGGGCATGAGGGGTGAACGCCGCCGCAACGACCGGCCAGGAGAGCGGATGGTCGCGGGCCGCCTGGACGACCGTGCGGCCCTGATCGGCACCGCCGCCCCGGCCGCAGCCCGTAATCGTGTGGTCAGCCGCCTACGTGGCGGTACTGGCGGGACCGACTCGGTGAACGAGCGACGCCGACACACCAGTTCGTGCAGCGCCAGCAGCGCTCGGCCCACACCAGCCGCAGTCGGCGACCCCGACCACGGCCAGGCCAGGCCAGGCCAGGCCATCCAAGCCCAACAACCGCGTCGTATCGTTTGCCACGTCCGTAGCTCTTCCGCTGTGATCATCACGCTTCGACGACAACATGATCTACGAGAGCTGCGGGCATCTATCAGTCACGGCCCACAGTGGAACCCCGTCCGGCGCTCAAACCCCCACCAATTTCGAAGAGCCCTCAAAAGGCACCGGGCCGTGGCCATGAGGTACGACAGGCTCGCGGTCCGCCACGAGGCGACCGCCCCTCGTCGCGGCCGTCAACGAGTGGCGAGGACCGACCACGTCACGATGGCGCCGCGTAACAGCGAATGGACACCGTCTGGTGCAGACTCCACTGCTGCTCGACTGTGGCCATCAGCTCCCAGCCCAGCCGCTCGTACAGGGCTGCCGCCGCGGTATCGGATGCCACGACGTCGAGCACCGGATGCAGGCCACGACGCCGAGCTTCCTCCGCTGCTTGGCCGATCAGCAGTGCACCGATCCGGTGTCCCCTCGCCTGCGGGGCCACGAACAGTCTGCTGACCACGGCGGTCATACCCCGTGTCGCCCCGTTCCGCTCGCTCCACAACATCGGGGCCAGATCGCCTTCGCCGCCTTGCGACAAACTGACATGCCCGACCAGGCGGCCTTCGAGTTCGGCAACCCAGGAGCCCAGCAGGGGACCGCGTGACAGCCACTCGCCGGGCTGATCCGGCCAGTTCACCGGATAACCGTCGCGCGCATGGACCTCCGCGAGGACCCGCACGCACTCCTCGACATCGCCATCAGCCCTCTGCCGGATCCAGCGGCTCGGCCTCTCGTCCGGCACCCCGGAGCTCTCGATGTTCACTCCGGCATGGAAACACAGTCCGCAGAGTCGCAACCAGCCACTTCTGGTACAGCCCGAAGAACGCGCCAGGCTTCGTGATTCTGCCGCGACGGTGGATCGTGGAGCGACGCTGGGCGTGGGCGATGCACTCCGGCGGCTGGTCCGGGACTACGAGCGGCTGCCGCAGCACACCGAGGCGATGTTCACCGTCGCGGCGATCACTCCCATGAGTCGTCCACTCCCATGAGTCGTCGTCTCACCCGTCGGCCGGCCTGCCCGACGCAGCGGTCCCACGCCCGCAGCCAGCCCTGCAGTCAGCGAGGCATCCGGCTGCCCAGGGCCACGGACTCTCTGGAGCCAGGGGGTAGTGGTACGTGACCTTCTCACGCCAGGATTCGTGTGTGAACGGTACGCAGCTTGCGATGGAACGGCTGGCAACCTGGCCCGATCTTCACGACATGGCGCCCGCCTGCGGCGCCGGGCCGGCTCTGCGGACGGCCGAGGCCGAGATCGTGCATTTCCACGGGCGAAGCGACGCCGAACTTCACCTGACAGCCGCTGCCATCCAGCGCCTGCGTCCCGAGCTGAGCCGGTCCACCGCGATCCGGCTTCATCTGGGATCGGCATGGGTGACCGTCCACCTGGACTGCGAGGACGACATCGCTCTCCTGACCAGCCTGGTCAGCCTGGCGCTCCAGGCGCACACCTCCGGATGGCCGCGCCCGGTGGAGGCGAGGTCGTACTCAGGGGAGAGGCAAGCGGCGGGAGCAGCAGTCATGGACGCTGCGCATTCGGAGAGCGATGGCGTCGTCCTCGAGAGCAAGGCCATCGAGCAGGTCCTGGAGCGGTTGAAGGCCCGCTACACGGGGATGGAGCCGACGGCGGTGGGTGCTGCGGTGAAGGAGGCCGAGGAACGGCTGCGTGATGCGAGGATCCGTGACTTCGTGCCGATCTTCGTGGAACGCCAGGCGCGCCGCGCTGGACGCCTCAGGTGAACACACCGAACCCCTGGGGCCCGCTTGAGGGGCCGAGCACGTTCCCGCCGTGGACCGTGACCATGATCGCGGCCTGCTCGCCGGGGAGAAGGGTCCAGGTGGCCGAGCAGAGGTAGGCCACCCCTAGGCAGTCCACCTCGAACAGCTCCGGCAGACCGTGCCCCTTGGAGGCCTCGGGATGGATGTCGAACTCGGCGCCTTCCCCATGAGCGTGGGCGCCGGCGGGCAGGCTGAACGACACCGTCCATCGCTGCACCGGCATGTGCGAGTTGTTGGTCACCGTCAACCGGAACACGCCATGTCCTGGAGCCGGCTCTTCCACGAGCGTGCACTCGACCTGCCAGAGCTGCGGGGCCTTGGACTGCACGGGCTCAAGAGTGCCACTCACGTCGGTTGAGTCCTTCGGGATCGGCTCGCCTCAGGCTGCCACACCCACAACGGCCAAGCACGTACACCGGGCCGAGCAAGTCAGCATCCAACCAAGGTCGCCCAGCACGATCTCGATCTCAGCCCTCAGAACGCTCACGCCGAAGACCAACACGATGACGACAGTCAGCTTCTCGGCGTTCCGGCTTCGGGCCTGAGTACGCCGCCGCAGCCGCACGACGATGATGACCGCCAGCAGAACCGCAACATTGATCGTCGGAACCACCGACCAGCCCTCCCCGTCACACGAACGTCGTCCCAGCACACCTGTAGCCCGAACCACTCCACGCGGTGAGTCGATTACTGATCGTTGGCGGCAAAACACTTCTGCCCGGCTGGATTTCTGGCCTTGACCAGCCCGTTCAGCCGCGCACCGCCCACACCCGGCGCGGTGCGCACTGCACTGCACCGCACCGCACCGCACCGCACCGCACCAGTGCGCATCACCCCGTCCGCGCATCGCGCACCGAACCGCACGGAATCGAGCGTGGCGCACTCCCCTGCTGTGCGCGCCAAGCGCGGCGCGTATCGGGCACGCGGCGCGATATGTCGTGCCCGATGCAACGCACTCCCCCGCTGCCGGTGCGCACCCGGCGCGGTGCGCTCCCGGTCCGGTGCGCGCACCCCGGTGCGGGTGGTGCGCACGATGCCGCGCACCACCCGCACCGCGCACCGCACCTGATGCGCACCGGATACGGCGTTTCCCGCTACGTCGCCTGCCGACCGTCAAGTTCCCGCCGGGCGACGAGAGCCCTCGCCAGCACCTTGGCCCGGTAGGGATGCGCGGCGCTGAGGGCCGTCGCCACCGCCACCGCCTCGTCCAAGAGGGCCAGACGTTGCCCGGGCAGCTCCCGCACCAGTGGCGAGGCGCTGGCCTCCACCAGGACGTACGCGAGCTTCGACCCGTATACCTCCGGCTCGACCTGCGTCAGCAGGCGGTAGATCCACAGCCCTTCGACGCCGCGCACCACCCGCCGGTTGGCGCCGAGCAGCTTGACCCTCGCCTGCAGAACCATGTCCTGATCCATCGATCCCCCTTCGTTGCCTCACCCCCCGGCCCGCCCCCGTCACGCGACGAGACAGCACAGCGAACGCGTCGGCAGCCGGGAACGGATGCCGACACGGACGTCGGAGAGTGGATGACGACGAGTCTGCGGGCGGACCACCACCTGCGACAAGCCCGAACGGACGTGCGCTCCGTCCTACCGAAAACCGCCTCCGAACAGGCATGATGGATCTGACACTCGCTGAGGACCGAGCCCGCGCCCCTGAGCGCGAGCAGCGGAGTCCGCGCATCGTGCGCGGCGCCGGCGACGCGGATGCCGACCGCAGGCAGTTCACTCGCCGGCAGAACCAGCCCAGGCATCAGGCAGGCACCCGGCTGCGTACCCGGCGCGCCGTGCGAGGCGACCGACGGGCACCCCCTCCTGGTCCGCCTTCCCGGGTTCCCCGTAGGCGGCCCCGGCAGGAAGCCGTCCGAGGAGGCATACGGCTGGGCACGGGAGCCGACCGATGCCGGGTGCATGAAGCACTGCCCGCACGATGCGCACCACCCGTACCGCGCACAGCACTTGGTGCGCATCCGATGAAGTTCATCGTCCGCACTGGTGCGCGTCGAGTGCCGGGCGTGGTCCGGTGCGCATCGTCACCGCCACAGCCAGGCATTGGACTGCCGTAGCCGGGACTGGGCACGCGCGTCGCGGCGGCTGGCTGCGCTGCCGATGCGGTCGCGCCGAGGGCGGGGCCGGCGAGACTGCCGGTGAAGAAGCACCGGTGCCCCGCCTGCTGGAGCCGCTTGCGCTGCAGGCGCGGCCGCCTCTTCTGCTCCGCCTTCGTCAGCGGCCGCAGTCGATCTGGAAGCGGCCCCGGAAGTCCAACCTCGGCTGCTACGGCTAGACCAGGCGCAGCTGAACAAGTTGGCCGGTACGGCTAGGCCGTTTCCGATGGCTCTTGGATGGTGTCGCGGAGCCAGATGACGATCGCGGTGACGGTGAGGACGTTGTTGAAGATGTAGGCGCGCTTGTCGTACCGGGTGGCCACGGCACGGAAGCCAGCCGACCAGCCGCGATGACGCTCGTAGACGGCCTGTCAGGGACCGTACCGCTCCGGCAGGTCAGGCCGCGGCACCCCTGTCCGGGCCCGGAACAGCACCCCGTTGATCACCCTGCGGTGATCTGCCCACTGCCCGCCCACTGCCCGCCCACTGCCCGCCCGGCCTGCCGTTGCCCGGCAGGAGGGGCTCGATCTTCTGCCACTGCGCATCCGTGAGCTCGTGTCGCCGCACCGTACGGGCGTCCTGCCCGGCAACCCACGAGATCCACCCAGCCCACCAAGAGCCATCAGAAACGACCTGGCCGTCGGGCGGCACCAGCTCGCCCGGGTCGGCGAGCGGGCCCATGCAGCCGGCCGTGCCGAGCAGCAGGAACAATGCCTTGACCCCCGCAACCGCCCTCGCCCATCCTCGCCCACAGCATGTGCAGGGCCGCCTTCCGCCCCGTATCCAAGATCATCTGCCAACGCCGTGACCATGCGCCCCGGCAGCTCGCGCCCGTTCCCGAGCATCACTCAAATGACTGTATCTATCGCGCAGAGTAACCACCGCTCCAGCAGACTCGTCACAGGCCGAATCACCACCTGGCAAAAGGAATGGCCATGACAGCGAACCTGCTAAAGACTTCTCGCCGTGTGTGCGGTCTCGCTCTGCTGTTGCCCGCAGCCGCGCTCATACCCTCAGCCGCTGCCGCCGCGTCCACCGCCGACGGCGGCAGCGGCAGCGGCACCGGAGGGGGTAAACCCACCATCGTGCTGGTGCACGGCGCGTGGGCCGACGCCTCAGGCTGGAACCAGGTCATCAAGAGCCTGCAAGGAGACGGCTATACCGTTGTCGCCCCGGCCAACCCGCTCCGCGGCCTATCCGGGGACGCCGCCTACCTCGCCGCCTACCTCAAGAGCATCAAGGGACCGATCGTGCTGGTGGGTCACTCCTACGGCGGGGCGGTGATCACGAATGCCGCCACCGGCAATCGGAACGTGAAGTCCCTGGTCTACATCGCCGGCTTCGCTCCCGACACCGGGGAGACGACGGGCGAGCTGATCGCCAAGTTCCCCGGCAGCCACCTCACCGACGACCCCAGCGCCCCGGTGCCCACCGCACTCAATGCGGTCCCCATCCCCCTGGCCAACGGCGGCATCGACTTCTACATCAAGCCCGACAAGTTCAGCGATGTCTTCCTGAGCGACCGGCTGGATGCCACCACCGTCGCCGCCCTGGCGGCAGGCCAGCGTCCCGCCACCCCGGCCACCAGTACCGACCGCTCCAAGACCCCTGCCTGGAGGACCATTCCCTCCTGGTACCTCGTCGCCTCCGACGACCGCACCATCGGAACCGCCAACGAACGCTTCATGGCCAAACGAGCCGGCGCACGCACGGTCGAGGTCGACGCACCGCACGCAGCGTTCCTCACCGCACCCGACGCGGTGACCGACATCATCCGCGATGCCGCCCGCGCCAGGACTCCCCGCCTGGCCGATACCGGCCGCTCCGGCTCCATCGGGGTCATGGCCGGCACCGCCGGTCTGGCGTTGGCCACAGGGACGGTCCTGATCACTGTCTCCCGCAGGCGCCGCGCCTCGAACGGCTGACGCGGACGCAACCAGCCCACCCAGCGGCGTTCGCTCTGCGGGGCTGCGCCACCAACCTCACCGGCTGCTCGCGACACCTCGGTCCTTGGGCCGGCCAAAGAGGCCGTAGCGGGCCGTAGCGGGCCGTCGAGAACACAGCTTCTTCCCTGGTCGACTCCGCAACCCAAGTGCGGGCCGCCGCCGCACTCGGCAGGATGGGGGCCGTGCCGAAGAATCCCCCGGAATCGATGCAGCACCACATGCGCCGGCGTCTGAACCGCCACGCCCGCGCATGCTGGCCCCACGTGGACGCCATCACGGTCCGCTTCCGCACAGGATTCGCCTACGTGGCAGCCGAGTTGCCCGGCGAGAAGAGCCTGCCGCTGTGCCGACTGCGCTTCACCGGTGTGCTGCACACCTGGGGCTTCGCCCTCTACCTGGCCGGCAACGACAGCTACCGGGACAACATCCTGCCCAGCGGACTGCCGGCCGGCTCCCCGGAGGAAGCCCTCGACTGCGCAGGCAGCCTCTACCTGAACGCTCTCGCGCCGGCCATCCGGGTGTCGGCAGGACTCGTCCTCCTCGTCGGCCCACCAGCCTCGGGCAAGACCAGCTTCGTTCGGGCACTGGTCGCGCGCCGGCAGATCGACGCGGAAGCCGTGGTGTCCAGCGACGAGATCCGCGCGGAGCTTTTCGGCACCTCACCCGCACAAGCGGAATCCGACGCGGCGGACGCACGGATCTTCGACGAACGTGACCGCAGGATCGTCGCCAGGCTCGCCGCCGGACACAGTGCCGTCGCCGAGTCGACGAACGTCACGCCGCAGGCACGCGCACGACTCATCGCCATCGCGGGGCGCTTCAACGTCCCGGTGACCATGCTGCGATTCGACCCGGGCGTCACCGACCTCCTCCAGCAGTACACCGAGCGAGGTCGGACGGACCTCACCGCCGAGGACGTCCGCGCCTACGCCGCCGTCATGACCCGCAACGCCTGTGCCGGCCGACTCCGCTCCGAAGGCGCGACCACCGTTCACGATGTCCCCGGACGCCGTCAAGCGACCACGCCCGCTGAAGCCGCCGCGCGCTTCGCCTTCGCCTTCGCCTTCGCCTTCGCCTTCGCCTTCGCCTGACACATCCGACGTGTCCGGACCAGCATTCCAACACCCCTCCACGAACTTCCGCGGAGCGGCACTAGTAGACAGGCGTGAGGGCCGGGCGGTGGATGCCATCCGCCGTGGCCAGTTGCAACCACACATGGACAAAGGTCGAGGACGTCAGCAGACCGTTGGCTGTGAACGTGCCGGACAGGCCCTTCTCGCTCACCGGGTTGGTCTTGGCCACATTGAAGACCCCCGGCGGCTGCTCGACGATCACGAACCCGTGGCCGATCCCGGACGACGGGAACAAACCCCGGGCCGCCGCCAGGCTGTCAGCCGTGCCGACCCAGTCCCAAGTGACCATCGCAATGTCGCGGGACCACCCGGGCGGGTCGACGATGCCGAGGGACTGGCCGGGCGGGACCAGCCGGCGGTGGCGGGCCTCGACCTGTTCCGGCTGGGTCAGCACGGTGACGCCGACCGTCGTGAGAACGGCTCGGGCCGTGGTGGGTCGGGTGTCGATCCAGGAGCGGCTGTCGGCCGCCGCCGCGTTCAGTTGGGACCGGAGGGTGGCCAGCTCCGGGATGTCACGCAGCAGGAACGGCGGCTGGTCGCCCTGGTCGGACAGGAACCAGGTGCCGTTCGCCTTTCGGCCAATGACAAACGCGTGGTAGTTGCTTGACGGAGCCGGCCTGCCGGGTTTTCCTCTGACGTACCAGTGGATCTGGGCGATCTCGCCCGGCCGGAGGCCTGTGAGTTCGACGCTGCCGAGGATGTCGCCGAGCTTGTTGTACTGGGTTTGGTTCGCGGTGATGCCCATGGTCCGCATCGCCTGGTCGGCGGAGTAGAAGACGCGGCTGAGGGCGTCGGCCAGATCCTGGAACTGGGCCTCCGTCGCGGGCACGCCGGTCTGGAGAGCCAGCCTGACCCGAGCCACGGTTGCGAGTGTGGCGTCGTACTCGCCGACGTTATTGAATCGCCGGTCGACGCCACTCAGGAGCTGGGTCCGGTGGTTGAGCATGAACATCTGGGCGGCGTCGCACGCCGAGATCATGTTGCCGTTCGCGACACCGGGGCTGCCGAGCTCACGGTCCCATACCAGGAACGCGGTCAGCAGCGACGCCGGTTCGCAGGTGCCGCCGCGCTGGGCGAAACCTGGAATGGCGTCGCGCTGAACGAGCCTGGCCACGGCGGCATTGCCTACCTGGCGTTGCAGGGCGACCAACTGGTGCTGCGGGCGCGCCGCCCGGGCCGCAGCCACCGGATTCGGCTCGGTGGGCTTCTCCGCGCGTTCCAACATGTCGCCACCTCCGACCGGCCAGGATCCGTCGGCTGCCGCTGTGGTGGAAGGTCCGAACGGGCGTCGACACGGGCAGCGCCGACTGCCCGGCGCGGACCAGGTCGTCTGTGACGGTCGCCCTGAAGGTGGACCGGTAAAGACAAGACGGCCTGCTGCCCGCCCCCTACCGGCGGGCGTGGCCACCACCGCGGCCACGGCCGACGACCAGGCGGGGGATCAGGCGGGGGATCAGGATCAGGCCTCCCCAGCCGAGCAGATGCCAGCGTTGCGGGGACTACTGCTGCCCTGTGATCCGTCGGTACAGTTCGGAGAACTCCCGACGCGTGGCGTTGAGCCGCAGCAGGGCGGTCGCTGCCTCCTGCCGGACGAGCAGCAGTTTTTGATGGTCCGCCATCCTCTCTTTCTTCGACTTCCATGTGTAGGCGACGGTCTTGCCGAAGTAGGCGGCGACCATCACGCCACCGGCTATGAAGAGATCGTCTGCCCACTCCTCGCCGGTGCGCCTTCCGTCCCAGTTCCACACGGCTTCGGGGATGACCTGAAGTTCTCGCAGGCGGCTGTCGCGGTCGGCCAGCACTTTCAACAGTTCTTCGTTCTCTTCCAGGGACAGGAGATGCCGGATGGGTTGAACGAGTTCTGCGGCGGCAAGCGCGCAGTAACTGTCGAAATGCTCCTTTGCCCGGTCGGACCAGGTGACTGCTGCCGTGGGAAGGTCCATTTTCCGACTGATCAGCGCAATCGCAACAGCTCGCCCGGCTGCCTTGGTGTGGTTCTCTGCGACTTCTTTACTCTTCCAGCCGAGCTTGTCGTGCGCCCAGGTTTGCTTCCGCTGGCCGATGGCCGCTTCATAGCCCTCGAAGGCGCTTTCCAGATGTGTGACCGCCCTGGCACGATGCCAGTTCTTCCGGCGCTTTCCGCGCTCGGCCCGAGCATCCTGCAATGCCCGGCCGGCAGCCCTCGATTCCCCGTCCCCCAGGGTTTCGAGCATAACGGCTGTTGCAGTGTCGAACAGTTTGACGCCGGCGACGACCTCAAACGCTTCGACCATGAGGAAGCCGGATTTCGGGTAGACGATCTTGATGGCCTTTTTCGTCAGTTTCATCCCGAGAGCGCTGGCGATGGCAAGTCCGGCGTCCACGGAGTAGTTCAATTCATCCTCGCCCAACCGGGGCATCAGGAATTGCGACTCCTTGCTCTCCGGGTCGGTGTGGATTCCCAGCACGGGAAGAAGGGCCGTGTCAGGCTTATTTTCTGCCATCGAGTAATGATATCCAATCGGCCCCGGGACGGTGGGCTGAAAAGCAGCAGTGCTGCCGTCCAACGGCGGCTACCGAAATCGCCGCACCACACCCCAGCACCAGTCACGCTAGTAATCGTCGCGGGCTTTCATCTACCAGCCATGCCACAGGGGCACAGGTCATCTCCCAGGAGCGCGTCTGCCTGCGAAAAGGCACCTCTAGGCTCACAGGAATCACAGGCATGACAGGCATGACAGATAGAGGAATTTCCGGCCCCGGGTTCCGCCAGACCTGCCGCAGGTCTCGCCCGGGCATCTGGGTCTGAGGGATTGCCGAGGGGGGAGGATCGCAGGGTCGGCCGGCTCGGTGGCGAGGGTGAGAAACGCGGCGAGGTCGGCGGCGGCCTCGGGTTCGGCGGTGGCGAGCCGCGCCGCGAGCGCCAATTGGTCGACGCCGGTGGCCAGGACCAGGCGGGCGAGTTCGGCGAGCAGCGCGGCGTGGGCGAACAGCTGGGGCGGCAGGAGTTCGGCGGCGGCTTCCCCCGGGCGGCCGGATCCGCGTACTGCCCGCGATGCGCGGCCAGGGCGCGGGCGAGCCAGGCGTCGACGTCGTCCTGGACGTACCCGCCCACGCGGCGGGTGAGTTCGTCCCGTACGGCTTCGTCGCCCTGGCGGGGCTCGGTCTGCTCCAGTGCCGAGCTCGCGCAGCGCCTGGAGCTCATCGGCGCGGGCAGCGATCCGGGCGACTTCGCGCAGTTCACCCGGGCGGACGGCGTCTGCGGCTTCGGCGGCGAGCTCCTCCCGGACGTGCGGGTCGGTGTCTGGGGGCGTAGACCGTTTCCGGGGCCCGCGGCGGCGAGCAGATGGTCGATGCGCTCCCACTCCGCGAGCTCTGCCCACCCGCGTTCGTCGTCGGCGAGGTGCTCGTGGCGGGAATCCTGGCGCGCACCGAAGCGAGTGTCATCGAGGGCCGCCGCGACGGCGCCTGCGGTCATCCGCTTCGCCCGACAGCACACCATCTGCCGACCGATGTGCGCGTGGTCGACCGGCTCGCGAGGCGCGGCCGCGCGACGCAGGTCCTCCTCCGCCGCACCGGCCTCCAGTATCTGGAGGACCTGCTTCACGTAGGCGAGTGAGATCGCCTGCTGATGAAGCGGTCGCGGCCGTCGTCCAACTGCCAATACACCTGCACGTACCGCTTCAGCTGGCCGACCCCGATTCCGCGTCCGCGGGCGTCCTCGCGCACCGCGACCGCCTTGATCTTCGCGTACTTGAGCATCGACAACAGCGCGTGCTGCTCGTGACCCGGCCGAGCAGCACATCGCCACTGGTGGCCAAGTGGTCGGCACTGGCACAACATGAGCATGCAGCGACCTGGTTGCAGGCATGGGAGGACCTCGGTCGTGCGCCGCGGATCTTGGACGCGTACGCACGGAGCCTGGCCGAGTATCTGGCGCTGTGCGAGCGGGAGGGCGTCGATCCGCCGGCTGCCAGCCGGGCGCATGTGTGGTGTTCGTTCGCGAGTTGACGTCGCGCCCCCGCCCGGCGTTCCGATGTTCCCACCGCAGCCAGGGCGGCTCAGCCGCGCCCCAGCTCCCGGAACCCCTCTGCGAACCGCGCGAACAGTCGTGCGAACTCGGCGCGTTCACCCTCCGACCAGTCCGCCGTCACCCGCTCCACCATCACTCGGCGGAAGTCGTGCGCCTGCGCCAGGGCCGCCCGGCCCGCGGGGGTGACCGCCAGCGGTGCGCGGCGCCCGTCCGCCGGGTCGCCCCCTCGCCGTACCCAGCCGGCCGCAACAGCCGACGCCACCAGGCGGCTCGCCCGCGGCTGGTCGACCAGCAGCGCGTCGGCGACGCCTCGCACACCGACCGGCTCCCCCGCCTCCTCGGCCGCCTCCACCACGTCCAGGACGTCGAACTCCGCGCCGCCGCCCTGGGGCGCGCCGGCCCTGGCGAAGCGGGACAGGGTGCGCCGCGTGATGCTGCGTCGCATGGCGACCATGGCCCGTTCGATCACCGCCACGTCCGCGCCGGCCTTGCCCATGCCCGACCTCCCGATACATACTCAATGACAACTACTTGTCATTCTACATCTTCTACGGGAGGCGGCCATGACCCGCCCGTCGCAGCTCAAGCCCATCGGCTTCTACCTCAAGCACCTCGACACCCTGATCAACCGCGAGTTCGAGCAATCTCTGGCCGACCGCAGCCTGACCCGTCGCCACTGGCAGGTCCTGCACGACCTCGCCGCCACGGGCCCGCACGACGCCGCCACATTCGCCGAGAAGCTGCGCCCCTTCTGGGGCGAGGACACCATCACGCTCGCCGAGGTCACCTCCGACCTGGGCGCCCGCGGCTGGATCACCCACGACGTGAGCGCCGGGACGTACACGGCCACGCCCGAGGGCAGCGAGGCCCACACCGAGATCGAGAAACTCGTCAAGGCGACCCGCACCCGTCTGACGACCGGCGTCACGGACGAGGAGTACGCCGGCACCGTCACCGTCCTGGCGCGCATGTGCCGCAACCTGGAGCGCGGCGACTGAGCCGCACCGGCGGGTACGCGCGGATCAGCTCTCGCGTGAACTCCCGGACCCGCCCACCAAACCGGGACCAGCCCCGCCACTCAGGCGACTCCCGATAGAAGCAACCATCGTGGCGACGACGCGGACTACGTGCAATCGAGTGCATGCCCCGCCGTAGCAGCAAGAGGTGACTCTGTGGACGAGCTGTTCGGGCGAGACGCGGAATGCCGACGGCTGGCGGCTGGCGGCTGGCGGCCACTCTCGATGACGCCCGACGGGGCTGAGCGGTGCCCTCGTGCTGCATGGCGTCGACGGCGATCCGGTGGGCCGGGAGGCGCGCAGCGGGGGCCTCGTAGCGTTCCGTGCGCTGGGCGTGGTCGGTTGTGTACTGGTCCCAGAACCACCGTTCCCGTACGAGGCGGTCGTGGGTGTTTTCGTCACCCCTGGGCGGGTGGAACCTCGCAGATGCGGGCGTGGGGCGCGGTGGCGTCGGCGAGTTCCTTTGCCGCGGGCTCCGGGGTGGGAGTGGGCGGCGGGGACAGGTCTTCCATGATGAACCTTCAGAAGGCGCCGACACGGCGCGGCTTCAGCCGACTGCTGGTTCGCCATTCGGCCGGCACCTGGGACGAGGAATCACGCACATCGCGTGGTACGGGCCCCGGATCACTATGGGGTGGGGTGTGAGGGAGCTCCCGCTCTGTCCGTGCCTCGTTCCTCCTCCCGCCGTCTGTGTGGCGCCTGGACAAGGGCTCCGGCGCTGATCGGCATGGGGACACGAATCGCGAGACCGGACTGCGTCTCGCGGACGAGTTCGTCGCAGTGATGCGCGCTCAGAGCCGCGCGGCCCGAACACCACAGGACCCTCCCTGCGGCCGGCCACCCGCTCTGCGCCCGGAGGAACAGCCATAGCCACAGCGGCGGCGCTGGTCCATTCCGGGCGTGAGCCGACCGGACCGCGTCCCCTCCGTCTGGCGGGCCTCGCGTGATCAGTGGACCGACGCTGCCGCGTCCAGAATGACCTTATTAACGGCATCGGGCCGGGTGAGGCTCACGTCGTGGGCGGCAGGGATCGTGGTGGTTGTGGCGCCCGCGCTTGTCCATGAACTTCTGGCCCGCGGGCGAGATGGCGTGGTCGTTGAGAGTGACCAGGTCCCAGCTCGGGATGGCCTTCCAGGCCGGTTCCGCGTCCAGCGGTTCGGCGAAGTCGCTCTGCGACAAGGGACGCTGGGTGAGGGCGAGTTCGGTCGCCTCGGTCTTGGAGTTGTCGTTGTCGTTGTCGTTGGCGTTGGCGTTGGCGTTGGCGTTGGCGAAGACTCTCTGGAAGTCGTCCGGACTGATGTGAAGGTCGGAGTTGGTGCCACCCGGCGCGGAGGCATCCGGGTACTTGCGGACCACCAGCGTGTCAGGGGTCAGCAGCGAGCCCGGGTACTTGTCCGCGGGCAGCACGGTCGCCGTGCTCTCCCCCTTGTCGAGGGCGAAGGCGGCGACGTAGACGAGGGCCTTGACGTTGCTCAGACCCGTGGCGGCCTTGGTGATGACGGCCCCGCCATAGGAGTGGCCGACCAAAACAGCGGGGCCGTCGATGGTCTGCAGGAACCAGTGGATGTAGGCGGCGTCGCCGGACAAGGATCGCAGGGGGTTGGCCGACGCATACACGGTGGAGCCCAGGCGACGCAGTTGCGTCACCTCGGTCGCCCAGCTGCCGACGTCGGCGAAAGCGCCGTGGACCAGCACGATCGTCGGCTTGGTACGAGCAGTCTCGGGGCGGGCGGCGTCCGCGCCCCCGGCAGTGGCCAGGGTGACAGCTGCGGCCAGGGTCAAAGCGGCGGCCGGCAGGGCCGTTCATCTCCAGGGGCTCGACATGGCGGTCACGGCCTCTCCTTCGGTCGAAGTGGCGACACCGCGGATGTTTCCCCTGCCCCTCTCTGGGCCATCCCGTGTCACGCGTAGCGGCGAAGGGGGCGATCACGCGCTCCAGGACCACGTAGTGGCGCTGACCGCCGACTACGAGCCGCGCGGGATGGCGCGGTGTGCGTCTCGGCGGAAGGTGATGTCGAGCGCAGTCTCCGCGAGCAGCCAGGGAGCGTGCCGCCCCGGAATCCGCCGGGCGGCCGCGGCCGCCGGGAGAAGTGACAGGAGAACGGCCATGACGCTGCTCGGTCGCAAGGCCGGCGTCCCCACCACCGACGTCCGCGGCAACATCACCAGCCACGGGCCCGGTCCACCATCGCCAGCCAGCTCTCCAACGCCAAGGAGCCCATGACCCTCTTCGAACTGCAGGAATGGCTGAGCCACCGGACTCCCGAGGCGACCACGCACTACGCACTACGCGAAGATCACCCAAAACACCCTAGCCAGGGCGGCCTACAACGACGCTGGCTACTTCGTCAGGAACATACGCACCATCGGAGTCCTCGTCGACCGCGACGCGGTCGCCTCCGGTGCCGCTGCCAGCGGCGAACCCCGGCAGTACTACGACCTCGGCCACGGCTGGTGCACCTACACCTTCTTCGAGCAATGCCAGCACCACATGGCCTGCGCAGGCTGCGACTTCTACACCCCGAAGGAATCCAGCAAAGGCCAACTGCCGGAGGCGAAAGGCAACCTGCAGAAGATGCCGGCCAATATCCCACTCACCGACGATGAACGCGCCGTCGTCGACGACGGGCAGACCGCCCTCGACAAGCTCCTCGATCAACTCGCCGACGTTCCAACCCCCGCAGGGCCGACACCGAGCCAGATCGGCGCCCCCGCGACTGCCACTCTGCTGCCGGTCATCGACGTCACCACGGTCACGCGATCATGCCGACCAGGTGAGCCGTGCTGAGGACCCTCGAGCATTATCCAGGTGTGGGCTGGCACGAGAGATGCCAGAGTCACCGACGTGACCTTGATGAACGTGCTCGTCGACTTCGCCCGGACCGGCCGTATCGGCCCGCTTCACTGCGGCATGCCGCTGACCGAGGCCGAGGATCTCCTGGGTCCAGGACGCCCGCACCCCGCTATCCGGATGAGACCGGATATTGACGGCTACCCCCACGCCTGGAACGGCCTGGAGCTGGAGATCACCCAACGCCTTGTAAGCGGAATCTGCATCAGACTCCGGCCAGGCCCGACGACCAAGTTGCCGCCGCTGGTCTTGCCCGAATCAGACTCCTACCCGTCCACAGTGCTCAGAGAAGACCTGATCGCCGGCCTTGATGCAGTCGACTGCCGCCACGACGTCAACGACCGCCTCACGTTCGGAGAGCAATCCAGCATCCTTACCCAACCCGCCAACGTCTGCGCGGTGTTCTTCACGCCTGGCCGTGACGACGACGTGCCCCATCGTGAACGCCTCTATCTCGGCGTGATCCACAAGCACACCGCTTGACATCTTTGATTCCACAGAAACGGCGGGAAGCCGGCGGGCATCGCCCGCCACTTGATGCCGTTGTCGACCAGGTAGCAGATCGCATCGAGTACCGCCCGGTGGCAGTACGCCTCCGGCTGCCCGCCCCGGCCGCGCAACCAGCCAGGCGCCGGCAGCAACGGCCGGACCGCCGCCACTCCGCGTCGGTCATGCCCGTCGGATAGCGCGACTGCCGAAACCCGTTGCCGGCGGCGTTTCCGAACCGGTGAGCCAGACAGTCACTGAAAACCCCGCGACCACCCAATCTATGCCTCACCGGCCAGCGTGGGTGGGAGCGCCGGGCTTCGGGGACCATGTGTGACCGGGAGTGGCGGTGCGTCAGCAGTAGTCGAGCAGGCTGTAGACGTTGTCCCAGCCCCACTGGTCCAGGTAGACCTCGCTGACGTAGACGTTGCGGTTGCCGCTGTCGTCGTCCGTGAGCAGCCAGTAGCGGCTGCGGCGCCCGTTGTCGGAGTAGTAGACGCCTTCCTTGATGCAGTAGAAGTAGTTCGACCCCGCATACAGCCACCCCGCGTGAGTGGAGTCGTAATAGTCGGGGGTCCAGTGCGTCCACTGATTGACCACCGTGTTGAGGTACACCTTGGGGTACGCGGCGGCTTTGGCCGCTGTTGCGGACGTGTGAACCGAGGCAGCCGCAGCCGTGCCGGAATCAGCTGTTGCGGCATGCCCCGCGCCTGCCGTACCCATCACGAGGCCGGCGGCGAGCAGACCTCCAAGAAGGCGGCCCCGCATACGAGTTCGCATCTGAAATCTCCCTGTTCCCGAGGGCTCTGTCGACCGAGAGACTACGAGGCGCACGGTCGGCTGCCTTCTGGTACCTGTCAGGTTGTGATTCCGCTCTTTGGCTGGTATGCCGTGACACAGAGGAGACCGCCGAGCCTGCCACGCCGCCGAGCCTGTTCTGTGGCATCGCGGACGTCGCCGATGGTGAACACCTTGGAAGCGCCGCGATCCGGGCGCGTCACCGCGGTGCCCGCGGTCCACCGCCGACTGCGGCAACCCGGCGGGGTGCTGGCCGCGGCCGCGAACAAGCGGCTCTACTGGCGGGTGCGGGACGGGCTGGCGTACTCAGAAGAAGTGCAGTTGGTGGCCCAGCTATGGCGGGAGACAGGTAGGACAGAGTTGTCGACGCGAGCCGTGGAGGAGCGTCTGGATGCCTATGTCACCGCCCTGATGGACTCGTCGGGCTGGGCCAAGACGGTCAAGGGCACGGCACCAGCCTCATCGTTCACCCCTCAAACAAGTGGGGAATCGAGTAGGCCCCGGGGAATTTTTCGGGGCCCTGTCCGCAGTTCCGTGGCGGAGTTCACGACTATTCGGCGTTCCGGAGGCCGGCTTCGGTGACCCGCCGGTGGTACTCGGCCTCAGCGGTCGTGTCCAGGAAGGTCACCGGGTTCCACCGGGCCCGGTCGTAACCCTCGCTCTCACGCCAGGGGCGCACGATGCCGCAGAGTTGGTTCCAGTACTCCGCGATCATGGTGAGTCGCCGCTTCTTCTCAGCGATCCGCTCGTCCTCGGTCGGCGAAGGGCTGGGAGCGGACGGTGGGGCCGGACGGTTGCGGAGACGCCCTCTGCGGGGGCCTCGGATTTCTGACTCAATGGCCAGCACGAGGGCGGACACAGCTTCAGTGAGGGCTGCGACCGCGCGGCGCTCCTCCGTGCCGCCATCGTGGACGCGTTCCAGTGACTCCAGACGCGGCATCAGAAAATCTATGATCGCCCAGGCGTCGTCCGCCGTGACGTCGACGGCATGGTGCAGCGTGCGCTCCGGATCGGTGCTCACCAGCGCAGTTCCCCTTGTCGGTATGGGCGTCGGCCGCGTAGAGGTGGGATGCAGTTGAGATTGATCATTCGTAAACAGCCTGACTGTAGGCGACGTGCCGGAACGGGACCGAAGCGGGTCGAGGGCCGGCCTAGGGTGCCGGACCACCAGGCTTTGTGCGGCGTCTTGTTCGTGCTGCACACCGGCATCCAGTGGAGTGTCTGCCCCAGGAACTCGGCTTCGGGTCGGGCATGATCTGCTGGTGCCGCCTGGCGACCTGGAACGAGGCCGGCGTGTGGGATCAGCTGCACCAGCTGCTGAACAAGCTGCGGTCGAAGAACCAGCTGGACTGGTCGCGGGCGGTGATCGACTCCTCCCAAGTCCGGGCCGCACGGCCGGGCCCCAAAGCGGTGCCGGCCCGGTCGACCGCGCACGTCCGGGCAGCAAACACCACGTCATCACCGACGGCCAGGGCATCCCGCTCGCTGTGTCGCTGACCGGCGGCAACCGCAACGACGTCACCCAACCGCTGCCCTTGAAGCCGGTCGGAGCACACACCCGACACCCCGCAAAGCCCAGCGCGAACAGCAGCCGAAGTTCCTCCACAGACTCGAACCCGCGACGCCGCCCGCACCGACCTTGAACCGCATGCCCCGGACAACGCCCCCGCACCAACCGGTCATATCGACGCCGGCAGAAACGGCTCTGATCCAACTGGCCGTTGACACTGGAAACTGGGGCATGGGATTCGCCGCACGGCCGCCTGCGACCGCCGCCAGCCCCTGACCTCCCCCTGACCGGATCGCGCCCGACTTGTCGGCCCCCTCGGCAAACCGGCGCCGCCGCCACGGCACCGGCGAGAACGACCCCCTCACCGCAGTCACACTGCACGGCAGCTCCGCCCGCGGCACCGTCACCATCGCAGAAGCCCGGGCAACACCAGCCGAAGCGGACCGACTTCACGAGTCGGCTCCTGAACCGGCGAGTTCAGGAGCGGGAGAAGTACTCCCGGTCGAGGATCGCGTGGACGACGGAGTCCCTCCACTCCCCCGCCTTCAGCACGTGCTCGCGAATCGTGCCCTCTTCGACCATCCCTGCGGCGCTCATGGTCTTGGCGGAGGCCTCATTGAGAGGAGACCGGGCACCCCAAATACGGTGCAATCGCAGGTCGTCGAAGCCGACGCCCAGCAGCAACCGCACCGTCTCCAAGCCGTAGCCCCGCCCCCACACGTCCGGGCGCAGCGCGAAGCCGAGGGTGGCCCCGCGCGACTGGTGGGGATCGAGGGCCAGGCGGCCGGACCCGATCACCTCGGCCCGTTCCGTCTCGACGACGGCGAGCGCGTACTCCGTGCGAGGCGTCGCCACAGCCGCAGCGATCGACACGGCCACGAACTGTTCGACCTGTTCGCGGTTTCGCGGTTCGAACGAGAGGTGCTCGGCGGCTGCGGGGCTGCCGTACACGGCGAGCACCGCCTCCACGTCCGCGACGGCGAGTTCCCGCAAGCCCAGACGTTCGCTGGAACGCGTGACCGGGTGCATGCCCCGGACTCTACCCGCGCAGCATCACAGGCCGGCCGGGAACGCTTCGATCCCCGCGCGGAGATCACGTGCGGCGGCGACCTCCGTCCAGGGGGAGCCGACGGTCAGGGCCTGCCGGACGCACACGACGGAGACGACGACGACGTCGTCGTCGCGATGCGAGTCAGGCAGACACGCAGGCAGGCAGGCAGATCGAGCACCAGGCGGACGGCGTCCGCTGCGCCCTCCGCGTACCGCTGAACAGTCGGGCGCGCACGAACTCGCACAGCGATCCCGCGACGCCGCCGAACGCCCGGTTCCTGGCTTCGGGGTTGCCGAAGCCCGCCACCGCTTCCTCCGGGAGGGCGGTGAGCTGCGGACCTCCGCGGCCGAGGCGCACCTCAGACTCCACCGCGCAGCAGATCTGCTGCTCGCAGGCGCAGGCGAGCAGGCCGCCGAGCCCACCCAGGCCGTCCGCAACGACGCTCCCCCACCGACCCGTTCGCCCGCCGGCTCACAGCACGCACGGTCTGCTCGTCACCGAGCACCGCTGCAGCGCGCGGCCGAAGGCCAAGCAGCCACAGACCCACCATTCCACGAAAGCCCACGGCGAGGCGGGCACCGAGGCCAGCACCCTGACCGGCCTGCAATATCCGCCCGGCCGCACAGCGCCCGTACCTCGACGCCTACAGCCACGTCATCGCCCGGAGCGGCACGCCTGCGTCCCGGCCCGCTCAGGCCGCCCGAGCCTGCTGACCACGGGCGGCGTCGGGAGCGGGCGGCAACCGCGCCGGCGACGCCGCAGATCCGTGCCCCTTCCGGCCGGCCGGTACTCCGAGCGCACCGGTCATCCAGGGTCGGCTGCTGCTCACCACCCGCTGCCCGGCTGCCCGCTCCGTCCTGCGGGCCGCGCGCACCCACCACAGGAGCCGGCGAGCGCCGCCGAACGGGTGAGGCGTCCCCCGTCAGCTCGGCGGCGGGCCGAGCCAAGGCCCGGTCCCGTCAAATGCGGGCGACCTGGACCTCGCCGACGTCGATCAACGCCCGGCGCAGCCGCTCCGCCCCGGCCGGGCGCTCGGTCGCGGGTAGGACTGCGGCGGTCTGGAGCAGGGTCCGGGCGTGCCGACAGACGTCGGCGTCGTACAAGGGGCCGGGGGCGGGACAGGTGAGCAGGTGCGCGGCCAGGAGCAGGGCATCGGGGCTGCGTGGGTGGCCCGCCGCGCGTTCGGCGACGGCACCGGCGCTCCCCTGCGCCGGGGTGTGCCCGGCGCTGCGTCGGCCCAGGGTCAGCCACGCCTCGTCCCCAAGGACTCCACCGGTGGCCGGCCGGCTCCTGCCCGTCAAGGACGGCATCGACCAGATGCTCGAACAACTCGCCCTCACCCGACGAGGAACGCGACGCCCTCGAAGGCGACCGCACAGCTGTCGCCGCACTCGCCGAACGCCTCGCCGACACTCCCACTCCCACTCCCACTCCCACTCCCGGCGGGCCCACCCCCAGTGAGCCGGGGAACCACGTCGCCTTCATCCCGCTCACGCGGCTCGCCGACACAGTCACGCCAACACCCGTCCAGTACGTAACGTGGCGGCGCGGTCAGCCCGTGACGATCGTGCTCTCGACGCCGGGAAACCCCTTGTCCCACCAGTGTCCGTAGCGGCGGTAGACGGCCGGATCGCGGTCGGCGAGCAGAGCCGACAGTTTCTCCGCCTCCTCGGTCAGCCCCTGCCACACAGCCTTGCCGAGCTTGTGGAAGGCGGTCAGTTCCAGTCCGCCGTCGACCGCGCGCCACACTCCAGCGACCTGCCCGTCGACGAGCAGACAGGGCAGCATGTCCCCGTTGCGCCGGACGACCAGAGGCCGGTACTCCTGGGGCAGAACCCGCCCGGGGACGGCATGGGCCAGCAGAGTGCTGTCCCACATCGGCAGCAGCCTCGGCGGCGCCGGGGTGTCCTCGTCGGGCACGGCAGCGCCTGCCAGGTCGAACAGGGCAGCGCGCCCCGGACCCGCCACCCGCACCACCTGGTCTCCAAGCGCGTGCAGCGCCTGGGCAATCACCGGACGCCCCAGCAAGGTGAACCGGGCGAAGTCCTGGGCCGACGCGGGCCCGAACGCCCGTAGGTAGGCGAGCAACAGTCGCTGCACCCCGGTTGTCGCTTCCCCCGGCGCGGGCCCAAGGGCCGTCGGGGATGCGAGGTAGGCGTGCGGCTGGGTGAACGACCACGGGCCGCTGGTCGGCACATGATGTATCGGCGCGTACGTCCGCAGCGCCCACCACACGCGGTGCGCGTGCTCGCCGAACCGCCCCGTGACCTCTTCCTCCACCTCGGCGCCGGTGCGGGGTTGCGCCAGGAACTCCTCAAGCTTCGGGAGCAGTGCGTCCGCGTCGGCGTGGGTCAGTTCTGTCGAGGTGAAACGGCGGTCGTACAACCGCGACGCCCGCAAGGTGCTCAACATGGCAGCGTGGTACGGCGCGTAGTCCTCGGCGTGGACGGCGTGCAGCGTGATCCGCATGAGGGTCGCCTTCACGATCCGGCGGTCCGCGAACGCGGCGTCGAGATCCTCGGGCGCGAAGTTCTCCACGCGGTTCCACAGCGCCAGGTACGGCGACGCCGGCGTCTGTGCCTGCAGAGCACAGACACGGCGGACGGCCTCCGCCACATCGAGGCGCCGGCGTTCGAGCAGGAGCTGACGGTCCAAGGTGGCCAGGGCAAGCTGCCGCACAGTAAGGATCACGCCCGGATTATGCCGCCCCTGGTCGCCCCGGCGCCGACCGCCCGTCAACCCGCCCCAGAACACCAGCAGCCCACCGCGATGCCGCCCGGGACAGAAGTTCGAGGTCTGGAACATCGCCGGAATCCCGGCCTCGACCGCCTGACCTGCATGATGACGGACTTGGTGGACACTGAGGTCTAGGCCCGGAAGATCGCCAACGAAGACTGGGGTGGGCATGGGACGGTGACTCACCCGACCACGGCCCGGCTGGTGATGTCACCAGCCGGGCCATGGTCGTTCAAGCCGTCAGGAACTCCGAGATCAAACAACCTACTGAGTCAGGAGTCGACTTCCGGGGGCGTCATCATGCCCTGCTCGGTTACCCGGAGGAGTTCAGTGAGCGACAGAGCCGAGTGGGGGAGCCAGCGGCGTCCTTCGGGGTCGTGCTCAGCGTCCTCTTCCCAGGGACCAGCCTTCCAGGTATCGATGACGGAATCGCGCGTTCCTTCGGTGACGGGGAGCCACGCGAGAGTGTCGGCCTCGATGCGTCCTGATGACGCGCGGACTGCGTTGACGAGCTGCTGTTCGCTGAGCCGGGTCCGCACGTGAGCGAAGAAGTACGCGGTTGCCTCAAGGGCGTAGAAACCGCACCACGAGAAGACGATGTGGTCGTAGTAGTCGGAGCGGTCCGTGAGGCCGATCTCCTCTTTCAGAGCCCGCCTCGCGAGCTTGAACCACGATTCCACGCCCTCCTGGGGGGCGGGCCAGTTCATGGTCTCGTGGGCACCTGCCTGGTGGAAATCCGCCCAGACACGCTGCCCCTTCGGACGGCCGATGACCATGAGCGTGCCGGTGCGGCTCTGGACCGTGACGTTGATGGCGATGTTGGACCTGGGGGCGGACCTGATGATGCGGCGCAACCCTTCTTGTCGGCCGTTGGTGTACTTGCCGTTGAGGATCCTGTTCCGGACCGCTTCGTAGGCGACCTTGTCAGCGCGCATGTAGTTGCGCAGGGCCACGTGGCGCGAATAGACGGAGTGGGACACCTTCAGGTGCAGTCGCTCGCTGCGGGGGTCTTGCTCCCGATCGTCCACCTCGTAGCTGACCAGAGCAGGGCATGGGCTGCCCAGGCCCTCAGCTTGGGCCTCGGCCAGCAGGCGGTCGAACAGGTCATGGTCGCGGATCCAGTCTTCGCGCTGCCCGTGGCGGGTCAGCTCGGTCGCCCAGTCCACGATCTCGATCAGCGCCACATTCCGGTCCTCGATCATGGGGCGCGCCGGGTTCCATGTGGAGATCCGAAAGAATCCGAGGTCCTCTGGGTTGAACGGGCTGAGCTGATACGTCTTGGGCTCCGCTCCGAGGAAGGCTCTGGTGAAGTCGATGGTCGGGGCGATCTTGCCTGCGATCTTGGCGCACCGGCTCAGTTCGTCCTCCACCGCTTGGAGGAAGCGCTGACGCAGATCGAGATCCACCGGCAGGAGCCGACAGTTCGGCTTGAAGATCAGTTCGATGCCTTCGAGTGCCATGCCTAGGGCAGGATGCCGATCGTGTACGAGCTGGGCGAGCCAGGTGAGGTTCAGCGCGAAGGCCGCGCTGTACGGGCCGAAGCCTCCATCCGGCACCTGCCTCTTCGGTGCGCCTGGCCTGGGTCTGCGCTTATTGATCCTGTCGCATTCGTCCCGCACCGCATTGCGGAATTCGGCACTCAACTGGGCATTCAGGGTCGGCACTTGACCTCCCATCAGGTGCCATCAGCGTATAACTCACATACCTCATGAATCTAGGGCACGTGGGTGCGCCGACAATGCGCAGGTCAGGGCGTCGCGGTTACCCACGCAGTCGACTCGAAGATTGAACACGAGGCCGGACAAACACCATCGCTATGGGGGCGCGTCGGAACAATGCGCAGGTCAGGGCATTGGCGGGTGCCGGTGGACATCCACCTGAAAGGCTTCCATCCACGCACGATCAAACGCGTGGCCGGATGGGCACCACCACCCTGAGGGCGCGCCCGTTCCATGACAGTCCGCCCTCGAAGTAGTGCGGGCCCGCCGACCCTGGCCTGGTAACCCTCGTGCCGGCGGACCCGCCAACCCACCCGACTGGCGGTCGGCTGCGCCGACTGACAGCAGAGAGGCGGAACTGTGACCTACCTGGGCATGCCCACCATCGGCGCCGCACTCACCATCACCCTCATTACGATCGCCTTCCTGATCTCCTGCTGCGCGGCGCTGATCGCAGGCTTCCTTGCCCGCCTTCAGCATGCCGACGCCAGCACGATCACCAAGAATGCCGGGGCGGCGTTCGCATCGACCCTGACTCTCTGCATGGTCGTGTTAGTCGCGGCCGGCGTCCTGAACGGCAGCTGACCAGGCGAGACCGCCCTGCTACCCGTCGAAGTCGCGACAGGACGGTCCAGTTCCTCAGCCGCACCCTGACGTCGACTGAGCTCCTCCGATAACCGAGCAGGGCATGATGACTCCCCCGGAAGTCGGGTCCTGGCCCACCCCACTACAGTAACCAGAGTCAGACGGCAGCGGCTGTGACCATGCCGTGGAAGACGCACTCAGGCTCGTCATAGCGCGTCGCCACGGCGCGGAAGCCCTCCAGCCTGTTGATCACCGCTCGACCTCGTTGCGGCGCTCGTACACGGTGCGGTCGAACCGGATTTTCATTGCGCCGCACACTTTGACCGATCCACTTTTGATCGCATTCATCATTGAATCGTGCGCGAAATGTAAAATCCTGCCGACTTGCGATCAGGATTGCGGAGTGCTGCTCTGGAATAGGCAGGGGGTAAAGGGCTAAACGATCCGGGCCCGAATGGGTGGCGTTCAGTCGAAGGAGGGGGGGGCAACGCGTCGTGTGAGGACGGGATGCCCCGCGCTGCGACCCGCTATCGGAGGTTCACGATGACACAGGTCTCTTCTGCCCGCATTCCACTACGCCAGATCATGGCCGTGCTCTTGACGGCCGCCCTGACGTTCTCCCTCTCGGTGGTGCTCACCGTCACCTCGACGAAAGAAGCAGCCGCCTCGTGCTCCGCCAGCCGGTTCAACGGAACGTGGAGCTCGTCCGACGCGAGGCTGAAGCGTATCGACGTATGGCAGGGAGAGGACTGCCACCTGTACGCCAGGGCCTGGTCCGTCTGCGAGAACGACTCGTCGCATATCTGCAGCTGGGGAAACAGGAGAATGGGAGACAGTCCCGAGCCGAACTTCCAGTTCGTCGGATACAACTGGAGCAACGCCGATGAGGTGCTGCACCTGCGGATGCAGGACAGGTCTCACATCTCGGTGTGGGACAGCACCGACTACCACAACGGTGAGAAGGTCAGCTTCACGGTCACGATGTACAAGAGCAGTTGAGCCCGAGAAGGGCAGCAACTTCGCCCGCGCCGCTACTGGACGAGGCCCCCTACCAAGACAGGTGGGGGGCCTCGCCGCTCGTCCCCCGCCCCCGACAGGATGCGAACCGCGCCGGGGTGGGCCCCTGTTCGCGGATATATGCATGCTGCAGGGTGCCCCAATCAGTTGCCATGAGCAGCTCTCTGGCCGTCGAAGGCAGTCCAGACCAGATGGGGGCGCCACGTTCCTCGTCTCGATTCGTCACATGCACGCCCTGCCGAACAGCACTGACAACCGGTTGCACCGGGGGGTCTCCGCAGGCATGTCTCGCCTGTTGCAGACCTTTGGACAGTTCTGTGATCTACCCTCCACGAAAGCCAGGCCGTTTGAGAACCCCGAACCTCCGTCTTCTCAGACGGCCTGGAATCCCAGCAGGTCGACGGCTCGCTATTGAACTTGATCGGGTGATGTCGGGTTGTTCGCCGGACAGCAGACAGGTGTCTTCGGTAGTCCTGGTGAGGTGAGATATCCGCAGGGTCGCGGCTTGACCGACGCCGAGAGAGCCGCGCGAGAGCGGGTCCGGCTCCAGGCCGTGACTGGCTTCGAGGCTGGCGGGAAGAACCGGGAGATCGCTGCCGCGCTGCGAGTTTCGGAGCGGTCCGTGGAACGCTGGCGGTGCCAGTGGCGCGAGGAGGGCCTGACCGGGTTGGCGTCGAAGGGATCACCCGGCAGGCCTCGACTGTCAGACGCGCAGAGGGCCAGGCTGGAACGGGAGTTGGAGCGTGGCCCACTGGCCCACGGGTGGGTCGACCAACGGTGGACACTGGCCCGGGTGAAGACGTTGATCGGCCGCCTGTTCCACGTCTCGTACACCGTGGAGGGCACGTGGCGGCTGCTACGGCGGCACGGCTGGTCCTGGCAGCAGCCCGCCCGGCGCGCGATCGAGCGCGATGACGATGCGGTGGAACTGTGGAAGCGGGAGGTCTGGCCGCGGGTATGAGCACCGCGGCGGTGAACAACGCCTGGGTGGTCTTCGAGGACGAGGCCGGCCAGTCGATGACGCCACCGCGCGCCAGGACCTGGGGCCGCCAGGGCAGCACCCCGGTCGTCCGTGTGCGCGGACGTGGTACGGGCCGTGTGTCGATGGCGGGGATGACCTGCTACAAGCCCGGCGAGCGGTCCCGTCCGATTTACGCGATCCGCGAGTACCGGGGCCGCAAGGACGAACCGAAAGGCTTCGGCTGGAAGGACTACCCCGACCTTGTCACCCGCGCCCGCACACAGCTCGGCGGCCCGATCGTCCTGGTGTGGGACAACCTGCGCATGCACCTGGTCGCGCCACTACGGGAGTTCTTCGAGGCCAACACCGCATGGCTCACCGCGTTTCCGTTACCGACCTACGCCCCGGACCTCAACCCTCAGGAGGGCGTCTGGTCGCTGGTCAAGCGCGACATCGGCAACCTCGCGGCGGCTGACCTCGGCCAGATCACCCAGGCAGTGAAACGCCGGCTCAAGCAGATCCAGTACCGCCCTGATGTCGTCGATGGCTGTCTCGCCAGCACCGGTCTGAGCATGGATCCGGGCCCTGACGGATGCGGTGATGCAAACGCCCGACCGCTGGCGGCACCAGGTATGGCAGCATCACCGCCATGTCTTTGCTGACCTGGGACTACGACGGTGATCTGTTCTGCGCCCTCACCACCGAGACGGGTGCGGGCGAGGGCCGGATGACACATTTCGAGCTCAGCGAGGCCCGCATGGTTCCGGGCCGAGCCTCTTCTATGCCTGCTTCACCTGCTCCAGGGCCGACAGCTGTGACGGTGCTTGTCTACGCGCCCGAGGAGGAGAAGCCGGCAGAGGTCTACTTCGACGCAACGCAGACGCTGCCGTTCGCCGTTCTCCAGCACTTCGTGGCGCTCGTCGCCTCACGCCTGGCAAGCACAGGATCGTAGAGCAGCCGTCCTGGCAGCACGGCGAGACCCTGGGCCGACATCACGAGTTCAAATTCAGTAACAACAGCCCGGAGCTTCTGCTCAGGCCGCGTGCTCCAGCTCCATCGCGCCCGCTGCCTCCTCGAGTTGTCCCGCGGCGGGCTTGTCCTGCCTGCCGCTCGCTCGGCACGGGCCTGCCGCAGTGCCAGGGCTCGGGAGGCTTCGGATTCGCGGCGGCGCTGCATGCGGTCGCTAAAGCGGACCCCACGCGGCACGGCCATCCGACGCACTCGGTGGAGCGGGTCCACACGGGCCGCGCCTCCGCTCCGGGCGTGGCCTGCGGCATCGGCAGCGTCGTCAACAAGGGCGCGCGGGCACCGATTCGGCGACGGCTGCCAGGACCGCAACAAGGCGTACGGGAAGCCACCCGCGCCCGGGTCGCAGCCGACATCAAGACGTACGGCGCTCCCAGCCGTTCATCGTCACGCTGCGAAACCACGGCACCGCGTCCTCCCTCGACGACCCGATCGGCACCATCACCGCCCAGGGCGGCGCCCACCACCACCTCGTACGCCCCACCGAGAGTCTCCTCGTCGACGACTGCGAGTACCGGCCGCTGACGGTCGTGGAGAACGCCAGCGACCCAGGGCTTCCCGGGCCACCACCGCTGCGCCGGGAAACCGTCCGAGACCAAGTCCCAGGTCGGCAACACCGTCCCAGCAAGTGCCTAACTGGCTCTAACAAAAGCTGGTAGATCATGTGACTGTCTGCTTGATCGCTCGTTGGTGTGGGCATGGGGAAGCGTCAGTCGCGGCCGTGGGTCGTGTCGGATGAACTGTGGTCGCTCATCGAGCCGTTGCTGCCCGAGCCGCCTCCGAAGCAGGTCGAGGGGCGGCCGCGTGTGCCCGACCGTCAGGCCTTGTGCGGGATCTTGTTCGTCCTGCACACCGGCATCCAGTGGGAGTACCTCCCGCAGGAGCTGGGCTTCGGCTCGGGCATGACGTGCTGGCGCCGCCTGGCGGCCTGGAACGAGGCCGGCGTCTGGGACCGACTGCACCGGCTGCTGCTGAACAAGCTGCGCTCGAAGGACCAGCTGGACTGGTCGCGGACGGTGATCGACTCCTCCCACGTCCGGGCCGCGCGCAGGGGCCCAAAAGCGGACCCAGCCCGGTCGACCGCGGACGCCCGGGCAGCAGACACCACATCATCACCGACGGCCGGGGCATCCCGCCGGCGGTGTCGCTGACCGGCGGAAACCGCAACGACGTCACCCAGCTGCTGCCCCTGTCGGACAAGATCCCGGCAGTGGCAGGAGTCGTCGGCCGACCGCGGCGGCGGCCCGACATGCTCTTCGCGGACCGCGGCTACGATCACGACAGTACCGACGGCTCTTGCGGCAGCGCGGGATCCGGCCCGCGATCGCCGAGCGTGGCCAGCCGCACGGGACGGGACTCGGCACCTTCCGTTGGGTTGTCGAGCGGACGATTTCCTGGCCGCACGGCTTCCGCCGCTTACGGATCCGATCAGAACGACGCGACGACATCCACGAGGCCTTCCTCGGACTTGCCGTCTGCCTGATCACCCATCGGCACGTCCAGAGGCTTTGTTAGGGCCAGTAAGCCACTCACTTCGTCCTGCACAGCGTGGCCGGAGAGGGCTACTCCGGCGGGGACAGGCGCTTGACCCGCAGCGCCGGTCAGAGCAAGGAGCCCCAGACCGTGCGGTCTGGGGCTCCGCGCTTCGCGCCGCCGGGGGGGCGACTGCCCGCTCACTGCTCCTCGTTGTCGAGTCCGACGGCGTCCGGGCCGGGCAGGGGCCGTAGGGCGCTGGCGGCCGGGGCGGAGGCGGTGAAGCTGTAGCGGCCGAGCAGGTTCAGGTTGCGGTGCTTGAGCGGGGTCAGCCGATGAGTTCGGCGAGGATCCACTCGGCGAGGCTCTCGGTCACCAGGCTGTGCTCGGAATTGGTGTCGTCGCAGTGGAAGGCGTCCAGCTCGCTACGGCCGGGCGGGAGGTCGTTGAGGTGGGTGGTGAGGTCGACGTCCCAGGCGACGGGGTCGTACTTGAGGGCGACGGCGCTGACCGAGGGCACGAAGCAGCCGGAGCGGTGGCGCTCGTCGATCGTGGCGCCGAGCGCGTCGGCGAGCATGCCGTAGGAGGCGAGGGTGCCGCCGGGCGCGCCGTCGAGTGGGGGGATCTCGCTGGTTCGGCTCGTACGGTAGCCGAGGAACAGGGCCGACATCCGTACGACTTCCTGGAGCTGGCCGAAGGCCGGCTGGGTGCGCAGTACCGCGCGGGCGATTTTCGGGGCCGTCCAGTCGAAGACCAGCTCGTCGGGCAGCAGCGGGCCCTTGGTGCCGTCGCCGGTGCCGTTGGCTACGCCGATCCTGCGCAGGCCCGGCTTGGACGGGAACCATCCGATGTCCTTCAGGTCCTGGAGGAACCGGCCACGCTTCTCGCTCCAGGTCGCGACGGTGCCGGAGTCCTTGGCGTTCGGCACCCAGGCCCACAGGAGCTGCTGGGCGGCGGCGCTCCTGATCAGCTCGGCCTGCTTCGGCTTGCCGGAGGGGTCTGGGACGGACTCGAAGAAGTACGCCAGCTGCTGCAGTGCGACCGGGATCCAGGCGCCGTTGTGCGGGGAGTCGTAGGACAGGTAGATGCGGCTCTCGTGGTCCTCGCCCTCGTTCTCCATCCAGGCCAGCGCGTATCGGGTGATGAGTCCGCCCATGCTGACGCCGCCCACGATCAGGGGGGCGCCGCCCTCCTGCCGGTCGGCGATGGCCTTGCGGATGGCGCTGACCGCGACGGCGGCGTTGGCCTGGATGTGGGTGTGGCGCTCCTTGAAGCCCAGCAGGATGACGTCCACGCCGGCGGCGAGCAGCTGACTGAGCAGCCGCTTGCCGTCGGCGTTGTAGGGCGCGTCGAGGTGGGCGTAGAGATCGCCGAGTTCGCTCTCGCCGTAGTTGAACCCGTCCGCGAAGATCATCGGGTTGACCAGGCCCTCGTGGGGCGTGCCGTCGGGGGCGAGGCCGTAGTAGACGGCGGCGGTGCCGGTGGCCGTCTCCCCCTCGTACTCCCACGCTCCGGTCAGCTGCCACACCGTATTCGGCTTGTTCACCCTGCGGGCCGTGTCCGCCCGCAGTGCGGGCGTGAACAGCACTCCCTGCCGGAGTGGTTCCGGCGCGCTGCCCTGCGACTCCCCTGCGCCCTCCGCGTCCTTCCACGGATCGGGGCTGACGTCGACCCTCGGTTCGCCACTGCGCATAGCCATGTACTGCCGCCTTGCCTTGTCAGTCGGATGAGTCACCGCAGAGACCGCCTTCGGCCGGGTGGCACCGCGACGCAGTGGCGGTTCTGGCACCCGGGTACTCCTGGCACCCGCGCCGGCATCGCTGTCGCACGACCGATGGCTTGCGCGGTCCTGCCAACAGGGAAGGTACGTGCGCTGATCGGGTCCGGATGGCAGCGACACCTGGCGCGCGCACCGCGCCAAGGGGCACTCGCCGATCGGGCCCCGCGCCCCCGTGCGCCTCCTGCAAGAACCCGCAAGTTCGGACCCTCCGTGTGCCGCTTGCCGAACTGACCTGCGGCAACGAGCGACGGCTGACCACCCGCCCGCCCCGAGGCCGAAGGCGCTACCGTCGCGCTTCCTCGACGAGGACGAGTAAGGCGAACAGTTGCGCCGCTGCCTCAACGACGACGCGCTGCCGCTCGAAGGCGCGCGAGCGGGAGGGCGGTCTGCTCGCTGGCGGCGGAGACCGACCTCCCGCTCTGCGGGTCCTCATGGCCTTGGGCGGCTCGGCGGGCGCGTGCCTGGTCGATGCGTTCACGGAGGCCCGGGCATAGACAAGCGAACGAGACACGTCTACCTCGCGGGCGACGGAGGTGAAGGTGATTGCGGACTGGGCCCGCAATTTCATCCACGCCACCCCCAAAATCGTTTCTCAGCGTTACGTGGACGTCCAAGTGGGTTGGCCGGGGAGGCTGTGTGGCAGGATCGCTTCGATTCGGCTGGACGGGGAGGCCAGGGTGGGGATCTTCGATGGCAGGCGCAGGCGCAGGGAGGACCTGGAGGCGGAAGCGGCTGTCAAGGAGCGGATCATGCGGGTCACGCCTTTGGTGAAGGAACGACGCTTGCCCGAGGTGGAGGCGGAACTGCGCGAGTGCCTCGGCGAGGCTGAGCGCCGCTTTGGTGCCGAGCACGCCGTGACGCGACTGGCGCTGTGCGAACTGAGTGTCGGGTTGCTGCTGGTCCACCGCGCCGCCGAGGCGGAACCGGGATTTCGCCGCCTCCTCAAGGGGCGGAGCAGCCCACCGCTCGACCGATTCACCACCAACGTGTGGCGGTTGCACGCTGCCAGTATGTACTGTCAGGGGCACCACGAGGAGGCGGCCCGGGAATTCGAAGAATTCGGCAACGCCCTTTCCGCAGAACTGGATTCACTCCATCCCCTGGTGCTCCGCGCGCGCCTCGACCGGGCGTTGCAGTTGTGCCACCTGCGTCGCTTCGAGGAGGCCGAAGCCGAGACGCGGGCGGTTAGCGAGCGGAGCGTTCACGTACCCGCGGCCATGGGCTTCCTCCTGCGGTGGAGCGCGGCGAACGGACTCTCGTACGCGCTCACGCGCCAAGGGCGTCCGGAGGAAGGGGAGTCGGTGGCCCGCAAAGCCTTGACCTCCATGCTGGCCCGACAGGCGGACAGCGACGACCTTCGTTTCTGCCTCGAACAGGATCTTGCCTACGCGCTCAATGCGCAGGGCCGTCATACCGAAGCCCTCGACTGTGTGAGGAGCGCCCGCGCGGCCTTCACCGCCACTCCGGCGTTCGATCCCGCGGAGGCGTCCACGGCTGGGGTGCCCACAGCGGAGGCCCTGCTGGGCCTGGCACGTTATGAGGAAGCGGCTCAGGAGGCCCGTGCCACCATTACGGCCCTCACAGAGCTGTACGGCCCCGGGCACGGGTGCGTCCGCGACGCGACGGAACTGTTGAGACAAGCCGAGGACGCGATCACCTGATGCCTCGCCGCGCCAGCTGAGCAAGTCTCTGTCGGCGCGATTGCGGAGACGGCCGATTGCCGAGGAACCGGGCGATGGTCAGACTGGAGGCAAAGTCGTATTCAGGTGAGAGGCAAATGCGGCGGGAGCAGCAGTCATGGACGCTGCGAATTCGGAAAATGACAATGCCGTCACCGAGAGCAAGGCCATCAATCAGGTCCTGGAGCGATTGAAAGCTCGCTATAAGGGGATGGAGCCGGCGGCGGTGGGTGCTGCAGTGCGGGCGGCCGAGGAACGGCTGCGTGGTGCGAGGATCCGTGACTTCGTGCCGATCTTC
The DNA here is from genome assembly GCF_053592635.1 of Streptomyces sp. NPDC002623. Lineage (NCBI taxonomy): Bacteria > Bacillati > Actinomycetota > Actinomycetes > Kitasatosporales > Streptomycetaceae > Streptomyces > Streptomyces sp. NPDC002623. Next base: position 41,106 of record NZ_JBSFWB010000044.1, read on the forward strand.
GTGGAACGCCAGGCGCGCGCCACGCTGGACGCCTCAGGTGAACACACCGAACCCCTGGGGCCCGCCTGACGCGGGTCGAGCGCGTTCCCGCTGTGCACCGTGACCATGATCGTGGCCTGCTTCAGCGCGGACCTCGCCGCGCTGCTCGGTGAGGAGTCGCCAGGCGAGATCACCTCCACCGTGGCTTTGTCCGCGAGAAACGTTCTCGTGGACAAAGCCAGGTAAGTAGGCGGATTCGCGGCAGGGAGTGTGTTGCCGGTCTCGAGTCTGGTCAGCGCAGCTTTCGGATGCTGTCAATGATGCGAGTCCAGTTGTCGCTGCCGTGTCCGTTCTCGATCGCGCGCCGGTAGTGGGCCTGCACGGCCAGGGGAAGCGCGAGGTCGAGGCCGAGCGACGTGCTGGTTTCGACGATGTGGTCGGACGTCGCGCCCATCATGGTGACCGTGCTGAGGTCTCCGGGATGCTCTCCGGCATCGAGCGCGGCACCTGGGTTCTCTTCACCAGCCCTCAGGATGTCGCCGATCGAGTCGGCGGAGGAGAGCAACTCCGGCAGCACTTCCTCGGCCTTCATTCCTGCGGTACCCAGCATCGCGGTGGCGTGCATCAGTCCCGACAGGGTGGTGAGGAACACCGCGAGTTGGGCTTGGTACATCATCTGGGCGAGGCCCGGATCCTCGCCCAGATACTTCGGTGTGCCGAGCAGTGCCAACGCCGCCCGATGGTTCTCCATCACCTCGTCGGGGCCGCTGTAGTAGACATGGGCCGCCTCCGTGCCGACCATCGGCGCCGGGACCATGACACCGCCGCCGAGGAAGGCGGCGTCGTGGCCCGCTGCCCAGGATGCTGCCTTGCGCGTGCGGTCGGGGGTGTCAGAGCTCAGGTTGACCAGCGTCCGGCCGGCGAGTGATGCGGTGGCGCTGTCGAGGATGTCATACATCGCCTGGTAGTCGGTGAGGCTGAGGATCACGAGGTCACTCGCTTCGACCGCCTCGCCAGGTGTCGCCGCGAGCGTTGCTCCGTCGGCGACGACGCCGTCGGCCCGACTGGCGGTGCGGTTCCAGACGGTGACCGGGTGGCCGGCGGTGAGGAGGGTACGGGTCATCGCCTGGCCCATCGGGCCAAGTCCGATCATGGTGACAGCGCTGTCTTGCCTGCTGGTGCGGTTCTGTTGTTCGTTCACCCCTCCATGCTCGGAGAGCGCCACTACTCTCGGAAGTACCCACTATTTTCTGCGGTACTTACCTTTTCGTAAGGGGATCAGTAATGGCCAAGGCACCGAGACGTGGGCCTTACATCTGCGGAATCGACGCTGCGCTCGACGTGGTGAGCGGCAAGTGGAAGGGACTGATCCTCTGGGAACTCGACGCCCATCGTGTACGCCGCTTCGCTGAGCTCCGTCGCGGTCTGCCTGGAGTGAGCGAGAAGATGCTGACGCAGCACCTGCGTGAGCTGGAGGAGGACGGTCTCGTGCACCGGGAGGTCTATGCCGTGGTGCCGCCGCGGGTCGAGTACTCCCTGACCGGTCACGGGCGCACGCTCAATCAAGCGCTCGGGCCGCTCAGCGCCTGGGGGACTGAGCGGATGCGTCGCGAAGGCTCCGAGGCGGTCGACGTAGCCGAGATCTCACGTGGCTAAGAGAGCATCTGATTCAGATAGTTGGTGATCTGGGATGTTTTTGTGACTGACGTAGTTGGTGATCGTTGGATGAGGAGTGTCGTGTCCGTGCTGGTGCCCGTGTTCGTCGTCCGTACCGCAGTGATGTGTCGGACACCCGCTGGGCCTTGATCGAACCGGTCTTCACCGCCTGGCGGGCGAGACGGACCGCCCCCGGCACAGCGGACCGGGCACCCGACCTGCGAGAGATCGTCAACGCGATCCTCCACGTCAACCGCACCGGCATCCCGTGGAAGTACCTGCCGCACGACTTCCCGCCCTACAGGACCGTCTACGACTACTACGCGAAGTGGGAAACCGACGGCACAACGCGACAGGTCCACGACCTTTTACGCGACAAGACCGCCGATCACATGGCGTCCGTTTTCGGCCCCACCGAGGCGACTCCAGTTGGCGCCATTTCGCGGGTGTTGGGACCACGTGATGGCGGTCTCGATGCGTTCGGCTGCTCTGTGTGGGTGGGTCAGTGGAAGGCTGAGGCGTCATTCGAACAGGTGGCGGTGGGCTTGGCTCCATGCCAGCTTGTCTCCGAGATCCTGCAGGTAGCCTTCGGCGGCCCAGGTCGCCTGGGGTTCGTGCCCGGCAACGGCCAGTTGGCGTACTCGTTCGGCGTTTTCCTGCTGCTCGCGGAGGACGGCGTCGACGACGGCGTCGGTGGAGGAGAGTCCGTAGGCCCTGCAGAACCGTTCCAGGCGCCGGTGACGGTCGGGAGGCTGCGGATAGTGCAGCCAGCGCGTGCACTCGGCGTCGTCCCGGAACGGTGCGACGTACTGCAAGGCGTAAGCGATGTCGTGCAGACGCGCTGCCGGGCGGGCGAAGTCGAAGTCGATGAGGCCCACCGGCTGCTGTCCCTGCCAGACCACGTTCCACGGACCGAAGTCGCCATGGCAGACCACCTCGGCGTCGGTGGGCGCCTCCGCGCCGACCGCCCAGGCGGCCTCGCTAGGCAGGGTGAAGCCTGTGGTTGCGTCGTGGAAATCGCGCAGCAGCCGGGCGAAGGCGGTCAGGCCGTCGTCGTCCACGACCTTGGCCCATCCCAGCGGCCCCGACTCGCCCTCGATGTAGCTGAGCACCTCGCGGCCTTCTTCATCGATCCCCAAGACTCGGGGAGCGTAGGGGAAGCCCACTGCTTCAAGATGGTGCAGCAGCGTGTGAACCGTATCGGTCCAGGGCTGGACAGGGCGGCGGACGGTGTCGCCGATGCGCACGACCTGCCGGTGAGCGTGATCCTGCAACACGTCCTCGTTCGTCACCCGCACGAGGCTATCCCTCGCGCCGACGAAACGACTCATGGATTATGCGGGCCTGCGTTCGCGCTGCCCGACACATTTGGTCTCGATGAGGGTGGCGTTGAAGGTGAGCCGGTCGACGATGGCCGCGCAGAGCCGTGTCGGGTGCGCGGTGAACGGCACTCCCCCGCACCCGTGGTGCGCATCCGGTGGGGTTCCCTCCCGCACCCGGTGCGGACGATGCCGTGCGTACCCTCCCGGCGGTACTCACCGGTCACCGAGCATGAGCTCCAAGGCGGGACCGGCCGCCAGGCCGCCGTCGTCCGGGTCCACGTTCTCGTCCGGCCGCTCACCCGCTGGTGCATCGTGCGCAGCCCGGCCACCGCCCCACCGGCACCCGCACCCGCACCCGCACGCGACCCGGACCGGGTCGCCATCGCACCATAGGAAAGGAAGGCACATCGTGAGTACCGAGCAGCCGCGCACTGGTTGAGCGGTTTCGTCTGCGGGTGTCTCAGCCCGTTCCGAGCCCGGCCCGCAGGAAGGCGGTGGCCTGGCCGATGGCGGCTCGCGTGGCTCGGGTCTCGCTGAGCGAGTTGAGCAGCATGAAGTCGTGAATGGTGCCGTCGTAGCGCACGGTTGTCACGGGGACGCCCGCTGAGCGGAGCTTGGCCGCGTAGGCTTCTCCCTCATCGCGTAGCACATCGGCCTCGTCAACGCACAGATAGGCGGGCGGCAGACCTGTGACCTGCTCCGTGCTGGCCTGATTCGGCGAGGCCGTGATCTCGGCGCGCTGTGCGGGGTCGACCGTATAGGCGTCCCAGAACCACTCCATGGCCTTGCGGGTGAGGTAGTAGCCGGTGGCGAACTGCTCGTACGACGCGGTGTTCATCGCCGCGTCGGTGACCGGGTAGTACATCGACTGCTGCAGGAAGGTGACGTCGCCGCGTTCCTTGGCCATCAGCGCCAGCGCGGCCGCCATATTGCCGCCCACCGAGTCGCCGGCCACCGCCATTCGGCTGGCGTCCAGGCCCTTGGATGCCCCGTGTCGGGTGATCCACTGGGCGGTGGCGTAGCCCTGCTCGATCGCGGTCGGGTAGTGGGCTTCCGGCGAGTTCGGGTACTCCACGAATGCGAGCGCTGCGCCGGCGCCGACGGCGAGCTCGCGCACGAGCCGGTCGTGGGTTGCGGCGTCGCCGAGGATCCAGCCTCCGCCGTGCATGTACACAATGACCGGCAGCATGCCAGTAGTGCCCTGCGGCTTGATGATGCGTACCCGGACGTCTCCCACTTGGGCGGGAACCGTGATCCACTCTTCGTCGACCGGAAGCTTGCTGACCGGGGCAGACTGCGCGTCTTCGAGGATTTTCCGCGCATCGGCCGGCGCCATCTCGTACAAGAACGGCGGCTTCGAGAACCCCTCAGCAACATCCCGTGCCGCAGGCTCGAGGATGACTGGGCTGGCAGAACTCATGACAGTACTCCTCACGCAAAGGCTCAGACATGGACTTGGCCCAGAGCGCGCAGCGGTCGGCGCCAGCTCGTCACGCACCGGATCTTCCCCTGAACCAGGCAATCGCGGCCTGGTGGCTGCACGTCGTTACGGCACGTCTCCACGTTCGTGACGTTTCCCATCTAACACCCGCAAAAGAGGCAGTTCCAGTCCGGGGCGATACCGGCCCGAAGGTGCAGGAGGCGCGGTTATGGTGCTGTGCTGCCACCCCTCGAATACGCGCCACTACTCCCTGTTGGGCATGGTTCGGGCCGGTGGCATGGTGGTAGGCGGCGGTGAGGGTTGGGAGGCTCGGAGTGGCTTCCGGGGTTCTGCACTCACCGCATTCTCGTGCGGCACTCTCGGGCTCTTTACGGCACGTAATCCCATGACACACGCCCGTCCGCACTCGGCGGGAGAGCACTCGCTGGAACGAGGACATGCCGGTGCGCAGGAGCAGTCCGGGGCGCATGCTGAGAGATGGGCCCTGACAGTTCGGCCTTCTTGAAACAAGGAGCAGATCATGCCATCCCTGCATTTCCATGTGAACTCCTCGATGAGCCCCTCCGAAGTGATGGGGGTACTGACCAACTTCAGCCCCTCGCGAGTCGAAGAGTGGCCTTCCATCGACGCCGAGCACTTCCAGGTCCACGAAAGGGGCGAGACCTGGGCTGAGGTCACCGAAGGGAATGACAAGTCGTGGGAGCGCGCACGCTATGAATGGGATCCGTCACAGAACAGGGTCACCGTCACCACGCACGACTCGACGCCCTTCGGGTCAGGTGGGTGGAACTTCCAGTTGACGCCCACGGACGACGGCACCCGCATCGACGTCAGACTCGAACGGCATCCCAGCTCACTCAAGGCGAAGATACTGTCGCCCATCATTCCCCTCGCCGGGCCGGTGTTCCGCAAGTCCTTCAAGGAGCCCCTGAAGACCGTGTAGCCACCCCCGTCAACGGCGAAAGCAGCGGCGTACGCGCCATTCAGGCTTCCTCGGCGACCGGGCGGTGGAGTCCCTTGCGGTCGTAGTAGTGGGTCATGGCGAACCCGAAGACCAGGGCCACGGCCACAGCCACAGCGAAGTCGATGGCGAGGCCACCACCGCCTGCACGATGTTGTGGACAACCCCAACCGCTATTCGGCGGCGCGTTTCCCGGGGCCGCCGCCCTCGAACAGGCCCATTCCGCAGGAAAGTTCACGCCCGTCCAGGACGTCTCGGGGAGGTGGCGAAGGCTGCCCTCGGCGAGCGGGATGACACCCGGGCCCTGATCGAGGTCCACTTGATGGGCCGCCACGTCCTCCACGAAGACCTGGCCGCCGGGCTCGCCTCCGCGCTCAGGGCCGGAGCCCTGACTGCGGCGCCGTCGGCCCTGGAGGGCACGGAAGGCCGCCGAAGCCGACGAGGTCGCGGCTCCTGTCGTCCCTGCACAGCCTCTACGGTCGAACGTCACCTCGCTGGCCGAACGGCGGCGGCCAGCCCAGCCGAAGCCCGACACCCGGCAACGCCATCGAGCGGAGACCGACTAAAGAGACAGAAACTGACCGATAGAGGGTCCCGAGCAGCCCGGGTACCCTTCCGGGATGACGCAGCACCTCACGCCGGACGAGCGGCGGCCCCCCAACCAGGGGCCGAAGGCTGCCGCCCGCAACCGGGCCGCTCTGGTCGCCGCCGCCCGGGAGATCTACGCGGAGCACGGCCTGGATGTCCCGCTCTCGGCGATCGCGCGTCGGGCGGGGGTGGGGCAAGGCGTTCTGTACCGTCATTTTCCCGACCGGGCCGCTGTCTCCGCCGCGGTTCTGGAGGAGAACGTGCGTCAGATCGAAGAGGCGGCCTCGGCTCAAGACGCGTGTCTCCCCGCGGTTCTGGGTGTGCTGACGTGGCATCAAACAGAATCGGCCGCCTTCATCGGCCTCTTGCTCGCCGATGGGGAAGGCGATGGGGAAGGCGATGGCTCCGGCACCCGCACGCACGCGTTGGCACTGTCCGAGCGAGTCGAGCGGGCTCTGCGGGGGCACCTGCCGCGCGGTCATCGGCTGGAGGCGGCAGACGACCTGATGCTCGCCGTCGCCATGGTCTCCGGTGCCGCCACCGGCCACAGCCGCGAGGAGCGGGAGCGCCGGGCGCTGACGGCCTGGCGGCTGCTCGGCATCGAGGTGGGACCGGTGCGGCCCTTCGAGGGGTGAGCGCAGGGGTGGCGTCAGCCGCCGTTGGACTGCCGGACGCCTTCCGCCAGCGCGTCGAAGGTGTACAGGTACCCTCCGGCGGGCCCGCTGACGGTCATGTAGGCCCTGGTCCCGCCGGGCGTGATCGCCACGTTCGTCGCTGACTCGAGCCCTGTGGCGCGGCCGGGAACCTCGACCGTCGCCAGGCGCTCACCGTACTTGTCGTACACCACCATCGCGGGCCGGCCGTGCAGTGCCTGGTAGAGGTTGCCGTCCGCGTCCACGGCGATCGAGTCGGTCTGGGCGATCCCACCGTCGACGCGGATGGCGGTGTGCCGGGAAGTCACCTTTCCGTCTCCGTCGAGTCGAAGGTAGGAGATCCGGTTCTGGGTGAGCTCGCTGATCCACAGCCCGCGGTAGTCCACGTCGAACGAGATGCCGTTCGTCGCGGCCAGTTCCTCGGCCAGAACGGCTGCCTTCCCGCCGTCACGGTCGATCCGGACCACGCGGCCCTGCGCCTCGTCCCCGGACGGGGCTCGCGAGTCGCTGACGTACAGGTTGCCCTCCTTGTCGAAGGCGATGTCGTCGGCGTTCATCTGCGCGCCGTCGACCTCGCCGGAGAAGAAGGTCTGGGGATCGCTGCCGTCCGCGGCCAGGCTCATGATCTCGCCGTGCACGTAGTCGGTCAGGTAGAGACGTCCGTCGTACGGGCTGAACTGCGCTGAGGTGTAGGCCCCTCGGTCGTCGGTGTGGACCGATCGCGATGTCTTCCTCTCGACGTCGACACGCATCACCTTCGGCTTGCCCGCGGGTGCGGTGACGTCGACGACGAGCAGCTTGCCGTCCTCGTCGAAGGTCGGGCCCTCCAGCAGGGTCATTCCAGTCTCTTCGTGCACCTTCGTCAGCTGCATGAGCTGTTGGGCTCGGATGATCCTGCCCGCGCCGGAGGCGGATGCCTTGTCACCGGGGTCACCTGTGTCCGTGCCGCATCCGGCAACGGCCAGGGTGCCGAGCGCGGCGAGTAAGGCAAGGGACCGGATCGGGAGTCGTCGCATGGGGATCAGCCTTCCTGTCGCTGTGTATAGGGCCCGCCGTCCCGAGAGGTTCGCGCACGCGCGCTATCGGTGCGGACGCGCTCTGTCCGGATCACGCGGTGCTCCCACCCCTCAACCGGACACTGTTGTCCGGTTGTTGCTACGGTAGCGGACGGCCGCCCACGACAGCACGGGTGGCCCGCAGAGCAGCAGACCGACAGGAATTGAGGTCCCCCATGACACCCCCTCAAATACCCGCCACCGCTGAGCTCGCTGCGCTGAGGCAGCGGTACCGCCGCGAACGTGAGCGGCGTGTCCGGCCCGACGGCGCCCGCCAATACCGGTCCGCCGACGCGGAGTTCGGCTACTACGCCGCTGATCCCTATGTGGAAGAGGTGGCCGGGCGCGATCCGCTGCGTGACACCGTCGACGTCGCAGTGGTCGGCGGTGGCTTCGGCGGCATCCTCGCCGGGGCGCGGTTGCGCCAGCAGGGCGTGCAGCGCGTCCGGATCGTCGAGAAGGGCGGCGACTTAGGGGGCACCTGGTACTGGAACCGGTACCCGGGCGTCCACTGCGACATCGAGTCGCACGTGTACCTGCCGATGCTCGACGAGACCGGATACGTGCCGGAGTGGAAGTACGCTCCCGGCGAGGAGATCCGCCGCCACGCGGTGCGGGTCGCGCGGAAGTTCGACCTCTACGCAGATGCCCTGTTCTCCACCTCGGTCACCTCGCTGACCTGGGACGAGGAGCTAGGGACGTGGATCGTGGCCACCGACCGGGGCGATGTGTTCCGGGCCACGTACGTCGTCACCGCCACCGGCACGCTGTCCGAGCCGAAACTCCCCGGGATACCGGGCATCGAGGACTTCGAGGGTCACACCTTCCACACCTCGCGGTGGGACTACGCCTACACAGGCGGCACGCCGGACGGCGGCATGACCGGCCTCGCACGGAAACGGGTGGGCATCGTCGGCACCGGCGCCACCGGCGTCCAGGTCATTCCGATGCTGGCCGAGGACGCCGGCCACGTCTACGTCTTCCAGCGCACCCCCTCCACCGTGGACGTGCGCGCCAACCGCCGCACCACCGCCCGGGACGTCGGCGCCGACCACGACGGCTGGGCACGCGAACGACGCGAGAACTACCTCCGCATCGTCTCCGGCGAGACAGCCGAACGGGATCTCGTGACCGACCAATGGACCATGTCGGCAGGCCTCTTGGAGAAACTCCTGACCAGCTTCCGCCGCCCGGGCGAGCGGGAGGTCTTCGAAGCCGCCTACGAGTTCGCCGACGCCGCCAAGATGAATGAGCTCCGCGCCCGCGTCGAGCAGACCGTCACCGACCCGGACACGGCGCGGAAGCTCAAACCCTGGTACCGGTACGCCTGCAAGCGCCCCGCCTTCTCCGACCGGTACTACCCGGCGTTCAACCGAGCCAACGTCACCCTGGTCGACACCGCCGACACCCATGGCATCGAACGCGTGACCCCGCACGGCGCCGTGGTCGGCGACACCACGTACGAGCTCGACTGCCTGATCTTCGCCACGGGATTCTCCGCCGGGATCTCCGGTATCTACTCAGGCAACCTCCCCGTCCACGGCAGGGGCGGAACCCGACTGCTGGACGCGTGGGCACAACAGGGTCCGCGCACCCTGCACGGCTTCACCAGCAACGGCTTCCCGAACCTGATCCAGATGGGATCCCTGCACAACGCCAGCAGCGTCAACTACACACACATCCTGGACGAACAGGCCGTTCACGCCGCCGCCCTCGTCTCGGCCGCCGAAGCCAAGAACGCCCTGGTCGAACCGTCCCGCACGGCCGAGGACGCCTGGATCGCCATCCTGGCCCAGGACGCCCCCGACCACGAGTGGTTCCACGCCGAGTGCACACCTGGCTACTACAACCGCGAAGGACGCGGTCGGCCGAACGGCCCTGCCGCCTACCCTCACAGTGCGGTCGCCTTCCACCAACTCCTGAAGCACTGGCGCGAGTACTCGATGGACGAGATCCTTCAGACCAAGTCCTTCACTCAGGCCTAGAATTCCGGCCGGGCTTCTGTCTCCTTGGCCACCTCGGCGATGCCCTGTATGAGGTGTCCGCCGAGCCACAGCGCGGTGGTGGGCCACGCAATGGCCAAGCCGAACATCCACAAGGCCGAACATCCACAAGCGCCCCCGCCCGATGATCACGGCAACCGTGCACGGGCGAGGGCTTCGATGTGCCGATGAGGTGCGGCTCTTGCTGCTGTTTGCTGCTGCTTGCTGCTGCGCCGCCATGCGCTCGGCGCTGCATCGTCTCCTCAAGCGCATCAACGCCTGCCTGATGCGCCTGATCCGCAAGTGGTACAGACGGCTACGGAGGTTCGGCAAGGCCCCACGCGTGCCGGCGGCGCATCACCCGCCGGCGACCCGACTTCTGAGATCTCGTCGGACCTGCGCGACGCTCAAGATCCCCTCTTTCAGAGCGGCTTGTAGCCCCCAGGCGCTCGTTGAACGGGTGGATTCCCGGCCCGGCACCGGGCCGGCCTCCCAGGATGCGTCACGCCCCGGACGGTCACATCCTTGACACAGGGGCTCAGGCGCGCCAGCACGCTCCTCGCGCACACGGGGCCGGTCGTGCCCGCATATGGGATCCCTGACCGCGCTCTCATCCACAGACCGCCGCCATCCGCAGCAGCCCCCGGCGGTTCCGAGCGAACAGGTGGAGAGCCATGGACGAGCACGGTAGCCACATGCACCACCCCGGCGGACACCCGGAACCCGACGCCCCTGCCTTCCACGGCATGGCGGTGATGGGCAACGACACCCCCTTCCTCTCCCACCTTCCGATGGCTGTGGATCCGCACAACGTGCAGCTCATCGGGCAGGCTGCCTTCGGAGCTGCCCACCGCGCGTATCGCGACGACCGCAAGGCGCACCCGGAGGCCCGGCTCTACACCCTCGCCCCCGAGGTATTCACGCTTTCCGACCTCTATCCCGGTGAGAACGGCGAACCGCCCGCCCGCACGTCGTTCACCGGGAGTCTGTTCCGCAACCACTTCGAACAGCCGGAAGCCCACCCCGAGACGCCTGTCGAGATCGCCACCGATGTCGTGGTGGAGGTCGCCAACGTGGTCAACCACCACACGTTCACCGCGGCCGACCAACAGCCGGAGGAGTTGACGTACCTCCTGTTCGGCAAGGGGCCCGAGCGGTTCCTGGCGCATTGGATCACCGGCCCGTTCCAGCCCACGAGCCGTCAGGAGTTCGATCACCTGATGACGGCCGACGTACAGGGCCTGGCGGTGTCCGACGACCAGCTGCGCCATGGCATCGAGGTCACCGTGACAGGCCGTCCGGACGAGCCCGGCGGGAAACTCAGGGAACGCGAACGAGCGGCTGCCGTCGCCGCGGTCAACGGCAGGCATGTCACGGTCGAGCTCGAGGCCGGCACGGAGCTGTATTTCGAAGTCGGCGAACTGACCCCTCACTGACACAGCGGCACCCTCCTTCCGACCGTCACCAGGAGGGCCGGGGATACCAGTCGCCACGGCCTTGCGGGGTGAGGTCGAGCAGGTGCCAGACGGGGCTGAGCAGGTCGGAGGCCTGCTGACCGTCGCCGTCGGCCATCCGCACACGGGTGCTGTAGTGGTGGCGGACCGCGCCGCCTTCGTCGCGGGTGAACACCGACAAGGTGGCGTCCTGGCCACCGGCGGTGTCCTCGCTGCCCAAGTCGTACTTGAAGCGGCTGGGTGCCGCGCTGAGCAGCCGCAGTCCCGTCCAGTCCCGTTCCCTGGCGTACGCGCGCAGGGCGGGCAGTTCGGCGGCGGCCACGACGGCGAAGTCGAGGGTGTCGGCCAGCTGGTCGGCGACCGATTGGAAGCCGTCGATCGACATCGTGCACGAGGCACAGGGCCGGTCCTGCTCCTTGCCGTACATGAAGTGGTAGAGCATCAGCGGCCGGTCAGGGCCGGAGAACAGCTCGCTGAGCCGGACCTCGCGCACCGGATCGTCCCCGGCTGCCAGGTCGGCCGGCCCCTCGTGGAACAGATACTCCTCGACGACGGGGCCCTCGGGCAGGCGTCGCGTCAGCTCGGCGACGTGCTCGCGCTGGCGCATCATCTCGGCCTCCGCCCGGCGCAGTTCTTCGATGGCGGCGGTGTACTGAGCGGATTCGTTGCCGAGGTTGGTCACGCGCATGTTTCCTCCTCGTCAGTCGCCGTTCGGCGCGGCATACCCGCCCAGAAGAGCAGGTCGGCCCGCCGCGGCGGGCCAGGCGCGCAACGTGGTTCACCTGAAGCGACCAGTTGCCGCTCCTCCCCCGGACATTGCCTCCGAACACGTGCCGGCACCGGCTTGCAGCGGCTTGCCACCGGATTGCGACCACCCAGGATCGGGGGGACGATGGATGCGTCCTCCACGGCCGGGTCGTACCGCCGGGCTCGAGCGGGTGGCGAGCGAACTCTCAGCGTTGCCGCACCTCGTGAGGACGAGCGGTGTACACCAGCCCCGGCCGACTGAAGGAGAGCCGTTCCGGGCCGTCGTCATGTGCTCCGCGCCCGGCTGAGCCGGAGAAGCATCACGGGCCTTTCGATCCCGAACCTCTCACCCTCACCGGGAGCTGACATGAATCTCGATGACGTCGCACGCTGCGAGATCCATCCCACGATCGGCATCGCCCGGGTGGGCAACAGCCCCGACGGCTTCTTCATCGGCCCGGAGACCCCCGGGATCCCGTCGAGTCCGTCCGGCGGTTTCAAGGACGCCGACGGGCGGATCAAGCGTCAGGCCGCCCGGTTCCGTGTGTACGCCTATGACCGGGCAGGCACCGTCCTGGGCGAGCTCACCTCGGCCGAGGCGCAGATCGTCTGGACGGCCGAACTGGCCAATGCCAAGGCTGAGTGGTTCGACTTCGCCGGGCGCTTCCATGAGTCCACCGCCGACTCCGACCGCCGTAACCAGCACATCGATCCCGCTGATGCCGCCGCTCGGGCGCGGTTGGTCATCCGGCCGGGGCCGCGCAGTGTGACCGGTCCGTCCCAGGACGGCACGGATGCCAGGTTCGACACCGGGACCTTCCTGGACACCCCGGTACCGCTGGGCGAACTGCGCACCGACGAGGCCGGTCGGCTGCTCGTCCTCGGCGGCTTCGGCACGTCCGCTTCGGTCCAGCCCGGCAATCCGCTCCGCCACTACGCCAACAATGACGACTGGTTCGACGACGTCTCCGACGGCCCGGTCAGCGCAACCGTGAGCCTGGGCCCGGACGGGCGCCAGGTCCCGGTGACCTCGGCCTGGGTCGTGGCGGGCCCGCCCGATTACGCCGCCGTCGTACCGAGTCTGGTCACCCTGTACGACGTCGTCCTGGAGGTCGCCCGCGCATCGGGCGGACTGCCCACGCCGCCGGAGGTCTCCTTCACCCGCGACATCTACCCGCTGCTCGCCCGCCCGGTCTGGTTCGCATGGGTCAACAAGACAGCGCGAGTGATGCACGGCGACCCTCGCCGCAACTTCCTCAGCCCGAGCCGTCTCGCCCGGCTGTCCTCGAACGCCCCGGACAACGCCACTGCGCGTCAGAACGTCTTCAAGAGGTTGCGCAAGCCCGGACTGGTGGACGACACCAGCCAGGCGAACGCGGGGTTCATGCCCGTCCTGTCCGGCGACGACGGGGACGCTCAGCCCAACAAGCCACGGACGTGGCTGGCGCTGTTGCCCGGCCAGTACGCGCGGATGCAGCGCTGGGCCGCCGGCGACTTCCTGGCCGACTGGACGGGCGTGCCCGCCCCGCTCCCGTTCGAGGCTCTCGCACCGGCCGACCAGCCCCACGCCCTGGTGCGGGCCGCGCTGGAGACGGCGAGCGGCGGCGGATTCTTCCCGGGCATCGAGATGACGTACATCGCTGATCGGCAGTCCACTTGGGCAGCGCCCTTCCGGCTGCGCGAAGATCTGGTCGCCGGAGATGTCACCAAGTACATGGCCCTGCCCTGGCAGGCCGACTTCTACATGTGCATGGACCACTGGTGGCCGGCCTCCCGTCCCGATGAAGTCCTTCCCGAGCCGGCGCACGACGGGCTGGTACAGGACGCGGCGGCCGGGGCGTTCCAGGAGTGGGACCGCGGTGTCGGCGACGGCGACAACGCCGAAAAGGGTATGAACGAGATGGTCGAGAAGTGGAGCACGCTCGGGTTCATCGTCGCCCGGACCTTGCCGAACGGCGACGTGATCCTGGTCGAGACGGAACGGACCGACCACGGGACCGGGTAGGCCGGGCAGAGGCAGGAGCCGCACGTTGGACAGCGGCGGGCCGAGCGGCTGTGGGAGGAGCCGGCGCTTCGACGTTCTCGTCGCCGGCGCAGGCCCCGCCGGGTGTGCAGTCTCGCTGCCCCTCGTCCGGGCAGGGGCGAGCGTCGTCCTCGTCTCCCCGGCGAGCGTCCCCGACTGGCGGGTGGGAGAGAGTCTCGCTCCCACCGCCCGCCCGCTTCTCGAACGACTGGGGGTGCTCGACGGGCTCGCCGACGCTGGGCACACTCCCTGCTACGGCAACCAGGCCGCCTGGGGCCAGGATGCGCTCACCGCGGTGGACCACCAGCTCGGTCCGTACGGTGAGGGCTGGCATCTGGACCGCACCCGGTTCGACGCCGCCCTTCTGGAAGCGACCCGCGCCAGTGGTGCCCTCTGGCTCGCCGGACATGTCCGCGACGCCCGTCGGCATCGGGACCACTGGCAGATCACCACTGGCGAGGGCGGTGTGCTGGAGGCCGGGTATCTGGTGGACGCCACGGGCCGAGCCGCTCGGCTGGCTCGTCGCGTCGGCGCGGCACGCACCCGCTCCGACCGCCTCATCGCGGTCGCCGGCCTGTTGGGCCCGCCGCGGAAGCAGGCGGCCCACCTGGACCGCACGTCGCTGGTGCAGGCCACGCGCTGGGGCTGGTGGTACACCGCCCCGCTGCCCGGTGGTGAGCGGATCCTCATGGCGATGACCGATGCCGATCTCCTCGCCGGCGTACGCCTGCTCGACCCGGGCGTGTGGTGGACCCAGGCGCAGGAGGCCGGTCATGTCCGGGAACGGATCGCCGGCTGGGAGCGACCGCCGCGGCGGCTGCGGGTGTTCGCCGCCGGCTCGTCCTGCGCCACTCCCGCGGCCGGCCCGGGCTGGGCAGCGGTGGGAGACGCCGCCACCGCCACCGACCCGCTGGCCGCCCGGGGGATCGTCACCGCACTGGCCACCGGCCTGGTCGGGGCGCGGGCGATCCTGGCCGCCCGGGCCGGTGACGCCAATGCCATGACGGCCTACGCCCGCCGTATGAGGACCGTTCACGCCGAGTACCTGGAGACAAGGGCCGCGCAGTACCGCCGGGAACAACGCTGGGACACCCCGTTCTGGGACCGTCGGCACTGAGCGGTGCGGTTCTCCGACCAGGAACGTGTCCTGGCAGGGTTGTCGAACGCGCCGTCGCCCGCCTCCTCCGCTCCCTCCGCCTCCTCCGCCTCCTCCGCCTCCTCCGCCACAACCCAGCCGGCGCCCGCGCTACCGCGACACCATCAAGAACGAGACACGTGGCGGGCTGAACCCGCGGCGGCGATACTGGGTCCATGGAGTACGTCGGCCGGGTGCCTGCGCCGCCGCTCGACCGGTTCATCGACGACATCTACTGCCTGACCGGGGTGCCGAGCCACCGCCGGATAGCCGTCCCTCCGATGCCGTCGACGCACCTGCTCATCAACCTGGGCGGACCGGTCCGCCTGTGGGATTCCGACCCTTCGGTGCCACCGGCGTTGTTGACCGATGGCTGGTTCGTGGGGCTGTGGACCAGGCGTTTCCGCTATGAGTATCCCGCACGGGTACGGCTCGTCGGGGTGCACTTCAAGCCCTGGGGCATGTCGCCGTTCGTCGACATGCCGGCGACCGAGCTGCGGGACCGATGGGTGCCCGTCGACTCCGTTTGGCAGCGGTCCGTGGACCGGATTCGCAACCAGGTCGGCGATGCCGCTTCGGCCACTGAGACGCTGCGGGTCCTGGAGGAGGAACTGAGGTCGCGGCTTGTCGATGCGCCGTCGCGCGGTCTCGACCTCGTCCAGCACACAGGCGGGTGGCTTGAAGCGTCCTACGGCGCGGTGCCGGTCGCCGCGCTGAGCGATGCCGCCGGGGTGAGCGGCAACCACCTGGCGACACAGTTCAAGTCTCATGTCGGGGTCACCCCGAAGAAGGTGGCTCGGATCTACCGCTTCGCACGGCTGATCCTGTCTGTGGACGCCCTGCGTCCGGTCGACTGGTCGGAACTCGCTCTCAGGGCGGGCTACTTCGACCAGGCCCACTTCGGCAAGGAGTTCAAGGACTTCACCGGCCGCACCCCGACGGAATACCTGGCTCTGCGGCGCCGTATCCCGGCCGAGCAGGAGTTCCCGCCGGACGACGGTCCTATGCCCGCTGATTGATTTCCTACAAGCGCGGCCGCCCCAGGGGACCGCACGCACGCCTCCGACCGGATGTGGCACTTCACCGCAGCACCACACCCCCGCTCCCGGAACCCTGCCGACCGACGTCAGCGCAAGATCGTCGCCACGGCCCTCGGCACGCAAACCTGGACCGAGCTTCAGAACAAGGTCCTTCAAGCCGAGGATGAGCTTCTCGGCGCGCTCGACAGCCAGGAGCGCGACATCGTGCGCGAACTTCTCAGCCGAGCCGTCACCGGACTTCCCGACGGCGGTAGTACTTGGGGTCCTGGGTGCTGACGCACCTCGGGCGCAGATCTCATGAGGGTGCTGTCGATCAGGTCGCGGATATGAGCTGATCGCGATAACGGGACTGGCGGCCGTAGGCGAACTCCTGCCGACAATGCCGACGCCCAGGCGGTGGAAGGCTCCAGGCGGTGGAAGGCTCCAGCCGGCACGGCTGGAGCCTTCGTCGGGCGTTCGGGGCAAAGATCAGCACCGCACCGGTCTCAGTACCCCCGGTCGACCCACTCGTCGAGATGCGGGGCCTCGGCACCGATGGTGGTCGACTCTCCGTGGCCGGTGCGGACCACCGTCCCGGGCGGTAGAACGAGCAGGCGATCACGGATGGAACGGACGATCGTCGGGAAGTCGGAGTACGACCGCCCAGTGGCCCCCGGTCCGCCGGCGAACAGGGTGTCGCCGGTGAAGACCGTGCGCAGTGACGGCGCGTGCAGCGAGATCGCCCCGGGCGTATGCCCGGGAGTGTGCAGCACGGTCAGTTCGATCCCGGCCACGCTGATCCGGCGCATGTCGGAGAGGTAGCCGTCCGGGTTCCTGTCCGGGTGGGTGTGTTTCCACAGCAACCGGTCGTCGAGATGGATCAGGACCGGCGCACCGGTCGCGTCGGCGAGCGCGGGAGCGGCGTCTATGTGGTCGTCGTGGCCATGGGTGCACACGATGGCCCTCAGCCGCCGATCGCCGACGGCTGCCCCGATGGCTTCGGCGTCGTGAGCGGCGTCGATGACGATCACCTCTTCGTCGTCGCCAACGATCCACACGTTGTTCTCGACGTCCCAGGTGCCGCCGTCCAGGCTGAAGGTGCCGGACGTGACCAGGTGCTCTATGCGGGCGACCATCACAGGACGACCACGGAGCGGAGGACGTCGCCCTTGTGCATCCGGGCGAAGGCGTCCTCGACGCCGTCCAGGGCGATCGTCTCGCTGACGAACGCGTCGAGGTCCAGACGGCCCTGGAGGTACAGGTCGATCAGCAGGGGGAAGTCCCGGGAGGGCAGGCAGTCGCCGTACCAGGACGACTTCAACGCGCCCCCGCGGCCGAAGACGTCCAGCAGCGGCAGCTCGAGCTTCATCTCGGGCGTGGGCACGCCGACGAGGACGACCGTCCCGGCCAGGTCGCGGGCGTAGAAAGCCTGCTTGTACGTCTCCGGGCGGCCGACCGCCTCGATGACGACGTCGGCGCCGTGGCCACCGGTCAGCTCGCGGATCGCCTCGACCGGGTCGGTCTCGCGCGAGTTGACCGTGTGTGTGGCGCCCAGGCTGCGGGCCGTCTCCAGCTTGCGGTCGTCGATGTCCACGGCGATGATCTTCGCCGCGCCTGCCAGGTGGGCCCCGGCGATGGCCGCGTCGCCGACACCGCCGCAGCCGATGACGGCGACCGAGTCGCCGCGGCCGACGTTGCCGGTGTTGATCGCGGCGCCGATGCCGGCCATCACGCCGCAGCCCAGCAGCCCCGCGGCGGCCGGTGACGCGGCCGGGTCGACCTTCGTGCACTGCCCGGCCGCGACCAGGGTCTTCTCGGCGAAGGCTCCGATGCCCAGGGCAGGGGACAGTTCGGTGCCGTCGGTGAGAGTCATCTTCTGCTCGGCGTTGTGGGTGTTGAAGCAGTACCAAGGCCGTCCGCGCCG
Organism: Streptomyces sp. NPDC002623; assembly: GCF_053592635.1. NCBI lineage: Bacteria > Bacillati > Actinomycetota > Actinomycetes > Kitasatosporales > Streptomycetaceae > Streptomyces > Streptomyces sp. NPDC002623. Next base: position 59,045 of record NZ_JBSFWB010000044.1, read on the forward strand.
ACAGGCCCGGCAATTCCCGCAGACAGCACGCCAGTTGAGGATCACAAAGTCGCCGGGCCCGACGTCGGTCACACCTTCGCCGACCGACTCCACGACGCCGGCCGCCTCATGGCCGAGCAGGAACGGGAACTCGTCGTTGATGCCGCCCTCACGGTAGTGGAGGTCGGTGTGACAGACCCCGCACGCCTGGATCCGCACCACCGCCTCCCCCGGCCCCGGGTCGGGGATCACGATCGTCTCGATGCCGACCGGCTCGCCCTTCGCCCGCGCGATGACGCCTCGTACCTGCTGGGACATTGCTGGTTTCCCTCACTTTCCACGGAGATGACTGCGACCGAGTGATGTCGACGGCTGGTCAGCCGGCCGTCGTCCGTACCCGTATGGGCAGGGACACCCACGCACGCAGGGTGTTGTTGGGGTGGCGGTGCGGTGTGCCGGTGAGTTCGATCCGCTCGACGCGGCGGGCCAGGGCGGTCAGCAGCGCCTCGGCCTCCAGACGGGCCACGTGCTGGCCGATGCACTGGTGCAGGCCCATACCGAAGCCGACGTGGCCGGAGGGATCACGGGTGAGGTCGAAGCGGTCGGGGTCGTGCCAGCGCTCCGGGTCCCGGTTGGCCGCACCGAGCAGCATGAGGATCTTCGTGCCCCTGGGGATCAATGTGCCGGCGATGGTGACGTCGGTGGTCGCGGTACGGAAGAACGTCTGCACCGGCGACTGCCAGCGGACCGCCTCGTCGAACGCTGCACGTGCCAACTCCGGCCGCTCGCGCAGCCGTTGCCACTCCTCGGGGTGGGTGGCGAAGGCGTACAGGCAGGCTGCCAGGCCGTGCACCGTGGTGTCGACGCCGGCCGTGAGCAGCGAACGCACCACCAACGGCGCCTGCTCGTGGGTCAGATCGCCGCGGTCTGCGGCGGCCCAGATCTGGGCGCCGAAGCCGTCCCCGCTCAGTGCCTCCCGGGTGCACTGCGCGTTCACCCATGCCGACAGTTCGGCCACCCGGTGCGCGTCTGCCGCGACGAGGTCGTTGCGCGGGCCGAAGGCGTTGAAGGCCATGTTGCCGTAGGGCAGAAGGTTCTCCCGGCCGTCCGGTCCGAGGCCCACAGCGTCCGGGAAGGCCCGCAGCGAAAACGCCTCCGCCAGCGCCGCGAACGCGTCGAACTCGGGTCCCTGGTCGAGGACTTCGTCGACGAGTTCCTCTGCCACCGCGGCCCACGTCGTGTGCAGGCGGCGCAGGGCGGGCGGGGCCAGGATCTCGCGCAGGATCCGGCGTGGGGCGTCGTGCCGGGGCGGGTCGGCCTCCAGCAGCAGACTCGGCGGACGCCACGGCTTCTCGTGCCGGAAGTTGGCCAGGCCCACGCCCGAGCCCGACTCGAAGCGCTGCCAGTCCACCAGCGCGGCGTGCACCTGCTCGTAGCGGGCCAGCGCGTGGACGTCGTAGCGCGACAGGTACACGACCGGACCGGCCTCGCGCAGGGCCTGGTGCAGCGGTTCGGGGTCCAGCAGGACCTCGTGGGCGAACGGGTCGGCGTCACTGACGGGCGGCACGACGGCACGCTCCAGTGCCTCGGTCATCACGGCTCCTTGGGAGAGAAAGCGAAGGGGCGGAGATCGGTGTCAGAGATCGAGGACGAGACGGTCACCGCAGGAGCGGGACACGCACAGGAACATGCAGTCGTTCGCCGCCCGTTCGTGGTCGGCCAGTACCGAGTCCCGGTGGTCCGGCTGTCCCTCCAGCACCGGTGTCAGGCAGGTTCCGCAGGTGCCCTGCTCGCAGGAGGACAGCACGTCGGCGCCGACGCGGCGCACCGCCTCCAGCACCGAGACCTCCGGGGTGACGGTGACGGTGCGTCCGGTGCGCCGCAGCTCGACCTCGAAGGGCGCTTCCCGCACCGGCGCGGACTGCGCGGCCGAGGTGAACCGCTCGACCCGCAGGGCGTACGGCGGCCGGGCGGCGCATGCCGCCTCGACGGCGGCGAGCAGCGGGGCGGGCCCGCAGCAGTACACCTTGGTGTCGGGGCTCGTGCTGCCGAGCCATGCCTCGAGGTCCAGCATCCCGAGCTCGTCCTGCGGGACGACATGCACCCGCTCGCCGTAGGCCTCTGTCAGCTCCTCGCGAAAGGCCATCGACGCCCGGGTCCGGCCGCCGTACAGCAACTGCCAGTCCGCTCCGAGCAGTTCGGCCTGGCGCACCATGGGCAGCAGCGGAGTGATGCCGATGCCTCCCGCGATGAAGAGGTACTTCTCCGACGGCACGAGGGGAAAGTGGTTGCGCGGGCCGCCGACCCCCACGCGGTCCCCCGGGCGCAGCCGGTCGTGCACATGCGCGGATCCGCCCCGGCCCGCGGGCTCCCTCAGCACGGCGATCCGGTAGGTGTGCGCGTCCCATCGGTCGCCGCACAGGGAGTACTGCCGGGTCGTCCCGTCCGGCAGCACCACGTCGATGTGGGAACCCGGCGTCCAGTCCGGCAGCCGGGCACCGTCCGGATGGGCGAGGGTGAGTGACACGACGCCCTCGGCGATGTCTTCCTTCGCGGAGACCGTCAGAGTCGCCGCGCTCGCCGGCGTCGACCGTCCTGCGCCGACGCCTGCCCCGGCATCCGCAACCACACTGGTTCCGACCACGTTGTCGCCTCCCGTCGTTGGGTTGCAGGCAGGATGCGCGGCGACGACGGACGCTCGCGACGGCATTCTCAATCAGTGAGAGACGAACTTCCGCTGCTCGTCATACGGCCGTTGCACTGCCGTCACGCGAGTCACCCGGATCCCGCGACTGCCCCGAGGCATCCGGGGCTCCCAGCGCACGCGAGATCCCGCGTGCCGCGGTCCGCACCACCGGCACGACGGACGTGGCCCCGGCCTCATTGGGGACGATCACCGCCAGCGCGGCCACCACCTCACCACGCGCGTCGCGCACCGGCGCCGCGATCCCCAGGGCGTCCAGGTGCACATACCCCGGGCAGTACGCGTATCCCTGCCGACGCACCTCGGCCAGCACGGCCCGCAGCCGCGCGGCAGTGTCGGGAGTGTTCGGGGTGTAGCGGTGCAGAGGCTCGTCAAGCACCCGCCTGCGCAGATCGGCGGGCCCGTGGGCAAGCAGGACCAGGCCGCTGGAGGAGGCGTGCAACGGAAGGCGGCCCGCGATGCGGGTGTAGTTGATGACCGCGCCCGGTGCCGTCAGCCGCTCCAGGAACAGCACCTCGTCGCCGTCCAGCACACCGAGCTGCACATGGTGGCCCACGACGTCGTGGACGCCCTCCATGAACGGCATGGCCGCGTCGCGCAGCGACAGGGTGGGCGAGGCCCGGGTGGCCAGCTCCCACATGCGCATCCCGATCCGGACCCGGCGGTCGGCCTCGCGGGTCAGGAACCCGTACGAGACCAGCTCGGCCACCAGCCGCGACGCGGTCGCCACGTGCAGCCCCGTACGGCGGGAGATCTCCGAGACGGTCAGGACCGGCTCCTCCGGCGTGAACGCCTCGAAGATCCGTACGACCCTCGCCAGAACCGACTCGCCGTTCTGTGTCCTCACCTCGCCATCATCGGATTTCCCTCAGCCGCGCTCAACCCCACGGCCCGCACGCATGGAGCACTCCTTAGCTGTTTAAGGCAATTGACTTCAGCGCGACACCGTGCTTCGATTCCCATCACACGGAAATGACGTTCTCTTTCTTGCGCATCGATCCTCTCCAAGGGGTGTGGTGTCGTGGTGGCTCCGTCGGTGAAGATGCAGATCGTCCTGGCCGCAGAGCGCCTGTTCGCCGAGCGCGGCCTCGACGGGGCCTCCCTGCGACAGATCAGCGCGGCCGCCGGAAACGGCAACAACACGGCGGTGCAGTACCACTTCGGCTCGAAGGAGAATCTGGTCCAGGCGATCTTCGAGTACCGCTTGGTGGACCTGAACGAACGGCGCAACGCACTCGTCGCCGAGCGGGGGCCCGATGATGTCCGGTCGTGGGTGGAGTGCCATCTTGTCCCGGTGCTCGAACAGGGGGAGCGCGAGGGCAGCCACTACCTGAGTTTCGTCGCGAAGTTGCAGCAGCACGGGCGCCGGGACGTCTTCGGCCGTCTCTCCACGGAGTTGCAGGCGCCCACCCGCCGCTTCCATGAGCAGGTGAGGGCGCTGCTGCCGCACATCCCCGAACCGCTGCGCGGCCACCGCATCGACCGGGTGACGGCCTTCAGCGTGCACGCCGGGGCCGAGCGTGAACAGCGCCGAGCCCGCGCCGAGCACGTGCTGCCCTTCGCCGTTCACCTGGGGGATCTCCTCGACGGACTCGTCGGATTCCTCCAGGCCCCGGTCTCCGGGGCGACACTCTCCGTGCTCGGGGAGGGCGCCCGTCACGAACCGGCGCCCTCCCGTCCCTAGGAATCATCCGCCAACTCCCCTCAGAGGAGCGCGCGTTCGATGAGCATCGACTTACACGACGCCGTCGCGGTCGTCACCGGCGCCGGCAGCGGGATCGGGCGGGCCACCGCGCACGCCTTCGCCCGTCGCGGCACCCGGGTCGTGGTCACCGACCGCGACGCCGAGCGCGCCCAGGCCGTCGCCGGCGAACTCGCCGAACTACCCGGACCGGGCGGCGGGAGTGTCGCCGCCACGTGCGACGTCACCGACGTCGACGACCTTCGAGCCGTCCGCGATCTGACTCTCGACCGGTTCGGCCGCGTCGACCTGGTAATGAACAGCGTCGGGATCCTGGCGGTCGGTCCCGTCGAGGACATCCCTCTCGAGGCATGGCAACACGTGATCGACGTCAACCTGCTGAGTGTGGTCCGCAGCAACCTGGTGTTCCTGCCCCTGCTCCTCGAACAGGGCTCGGGACACGTGGTCAACACCGCTTCCACGGCAGGCCTGCTGCCCTACGGATTCGACCGTCTGCCGTACACGGCGACGAAGCACGCGGTCGTCGGCCTGTCCGAGGCGCTCGCGTTGTACCTGAGGCCGCGCGGTATAGGCGTCTCCTGTCTGTGCCCGGCAGGCGTGGCCACCAACATCGTCGAACAGATCACCTTCTACGGGGAACCGGCACCGCCACAGGGACCCGCGTTCCCCGTGGTGAGCGCCGAGTCCGTCGGTGAGCTCGTCGCCGACAGCGTCAGCGCGAACCGTTTCCTCATTCTCACCGCACAGCAGGCCGCCACCGAGCTGCGCGAACTCGGAGCCGATGTCGACCACTACCTGACCCGACTGATCAAGGACACTCCATGAGCAGCACACTCGACCGCATGAGTCTGGACGGCAAGGTCGCCGTCGTCACCGGCGGCGCCGGAGCCATCGGCCAGGTCTACGCCCGTGCCCTGGGCGAAGCAGGTGCCCGGGTCGTCCTGGCCGACCTCGACGGCGACGGCGCCGAACGCGCGGCGAAGGCCCTCACCTCCGACGGTCTGCGCGCGCTCGGCGTGCGGGTCGACATCACCGACCGCGGCTCGGCCGCCGCCATGGCCGAGCAGGCAGTCGGCGCCTTCGGCGGCATCGACATCCTCGTCAACAACGCGGCGTTGATGGCCGACATCCCCCAGGTGGACCTCTTGGACCTGCCCACGGACTGGTTCGACCGCGTCATGCGGGTGAACGTGCTGGGCGCCATCGTCTGCGCGGGTGCGGTCAAGGCGTCGATGGTCGAGCGCGGCGGAGGGCGGATCATCAACCAGGTGTCGGCCGGCGCCTTCATGGGCGGCGGCATCTACGGCGTGAGCATCCGGGGAAACCCCGGCCGGAGCCAGGGGAGAAATCAGAGGCGGGACCACTCCATCATCGCTCACCCTGAACAGGGGCAACCCGGTGGGCGATCT
>NZ_JBSFWB010000045.1:0-63874 GCF_053592635.1 Streptomyces sp. NPDC002623
GCCGTCAAGGCCACCGGCCGCACGAACCTGATCATCGCCGGCGTCACCAACGACGTCTGCACCGTCTTCCCCACCCTCACCGCCCTCGAGGCGGGTCACCCCGTCCAGGTCGTCGCCGACGCCGGAGGCTCCCCCGCCAAGATCGCCGACGACATCGCCATCCGCCGCATGGACAAGGCCGGCGCCACCATCACCTCCACCAACCAGCTCCTCGCCGAACTCGCCCACAACTGGACCACCGAAAACGGCGGCAAGATCATCAACATCGTCATGGAACTCCTCCCGCAGAGCTGAACCAACCCGCCAGGACGGCCGGGCGGAGTGCGGAGCCGCAGCCAGACCCGCACCCCGCCCGGCGCCACCAGCACTTCTCTCGCCCGGGAGGGCTCCATGCAGTTCGGCATCTTCAGCATCGGTGACGTCACCGCCGACCCCGCCACGGGCCGGACCCGCACCGAGCACGAACGGCTCAAGGCGATGGTCGCCACCGCGGTCAAGGCCGAAGAGGTCGGCTTCGACGTCTTCGCGACCGGTGAGCACCACAACCCGCCGTTCGTCTCCTCCTCACCGACCACCCTGCTCAGCCATATCGCCGCCCGCACCGACCGGCTCATCCTGTCGACGTCGACCACGCTGATCACCACCAACGACCCGGTGAAGATCGCCGAGGACTACGCGGTGCTCCAGCACCTCGCCGACGGACGCGTGGACCTGATGATGGGCCGCGGCAACACCGGCCCCGTCTATCCCTGGTTCGGCAAGGACATCCGCCACGGGATCCCGCTGGCCATCGAGAACTACGCGCTGCTGCACCAGCTGTGGCGCGAGGACGTCGTCGACTGGGAGGGCCGCTTCCGCACCCCTCTCCAGGGCTTCACCTCGACCCCGCGCCCCCTGGACGGCATCCCGCCCTTCGTCTGGCACGGCTCCGTCCGCAGCCCCGAGATCGCCGAGCAGGCCGCCTACTACGGTGACGGCTTCTTCGTGAACAACCTCTTCGGGCCCATGAGCCACTTCACGAAGCTGATCAACGTCTACCGCGAGCGCTACGCCCACTACGGTCACGGTACCCAGGAGCAGGCCGTCGTCGGAGCGGGCGGCCATGTCTTCGTCCGCAAGAACTCCCAGGACGCCGTCCGCGAGTACCGCCCCTACTTCGACAACTCCCCCGTCTACGGCGGCGGTCCGTCGATGGAGCAGTACATGGCGCAGACCTCGCTCACCGTCGGCAGCCCGCAGCAGATCATCGACAAGACGCTGTCCTTCCGCGAGCACTTCGGCGACTACCAGCGCCAGTTGTTCAACATCGACATGGCCGGACTGCCGCTGAAGACCGTCCTCGAACAGCTCGACCTGCTCGGCGAGGAGGTGCTTCCCGCCCTGCGCAAGGAGTTCGCTTCCGTACGCCCCGCCGGTGTCGCGGAGGCTCCCACGCACGCCTCGCTGCTCGCCGCGCGCTCCGAGGAGGTGGCCAAGTGACCGCGAACACCGCCCGGCCGCTCCGCCTCACGGTCGTCTCGGCCGGACTGAGCGTCCCCTCGTCCACCCGGCTGCTGGCCGACCGTCTCGCCGAGGCGGTCCGGCAGCAGTTGGCCGACGCCGGGAGCGATGTCGAGACACGGGTCGTCGAACTGCGCGACCTGGCCGTCGACATCGCCAACAACTTCGTCACCGGCTTCCCCTCGCCCGCCCTGGCGGACGCCGTGGAGGCGGTCTCCTCGGCGGACGGTCTGATCGCCGTCACTCCGGTCTTCACCGCGTCGTACAGCGGGCTTTTCAAGTCGTTCTTCGACGTCGTCGACAACGACGCCCTCACCGGCAAGGCCGTGCTGGCCGCGGCGACCGGCGGGACGGCACGGCACTCCCTCGCCCTGGAGCACGCGCTGCGTCCGCTCTTCGCCTACCTGCGCGCGGTCGTCGTACCGACCACCGTGTACGCGGCCTCCGAGGACTGGGGCGGCAACGGCGATCCCCTGACCGACACGCTGCCCAACCGGATCACACGCGCGGGCGGCGAACTGGCGGGGCTGATGCGTGGGCGCGCGGGGTCTGCCGCGCAAGTGACCGACGACACCGCCGTCGTGCCGTTCGCACAGCAACTGGCCGCGCTGCGGCCCGCGTGACGCACGGCGTCAGGAACCGGGATCGCGGCACGTGGGCGGCCGTCTCCCTTCGTCGAACCGCTACGCCGAGGAAGGGCCATGACTCCAGCCGCACCGCCCGGACACGACGCGCCTGAGTCGAGGCGGCTGACGCTGCCGCAAGCGGCCCTGTCGGACGGGCAGCCGGCCCGGACGACCGACCGGCCGATGCGCGCCGACGCCGTACGCAACCGTGCGCGCCTGCTGGAAGCGGCGGCCCGGCTCGCCGCCGAGGACGGCGTCCGGCACCTCACCATGGACGCGGTCGCGCGTGCCGCCTCGGTGGGCAAGGGCACCGTCTTCCGGCACTTCGGCGACCGGTCCAGGCTGCTGATGGCGCTGCTCGACCATGCCGAGCAGGCCTACCAGGCGTCCTTCCTGACCGGCCCGCCGCCGCTGGGCCCCGGCGCGCCCGCGATCGAGCGGCTCGAGGCCTTCGGCGTGGCCACGATCGGATATCTGCTGGCCCACCGCGAACTGGGCCTGGCGGCGGCCCCACCGCCCGAGCGCCGCTTCTCCGCCCCGGCCGTCCGCGTCCGCCGCACCCACATCGTGGCCCTGCTGCGGGAAGCGGGCGCCGAGGGCGACGTGGAACTGCTCGCCGAATCACTGATGGCCTACCTCGACACGGCCCTCCTCAACCACCTCGTCCATGGACGCCGCATGCCGCAGGAGCGCGTGGAAGACGGGTGGCGGAACCTGCTGAAGATCGTGAAGGGGTCGGGGTGACGGGCCCTTGACGCCGTTCCGAACGGCTGACCACGGATGACGCCCAAGCCCACTCCGTCCCCGCAAGAACTCCCGTGAAGTGATCTTCGGGGCGATTGGATCACTCCAGGACCAGCGATCTGGAGGTGGGCAGGCACGGACCCCTGGGCGACACCACGCTGCCTGCCATCCAGGTGAGTCAGTCCTCGCCGGGCAACTTGTCGCGTGGAGATGGTGTCGACACAGAACCACAAGACTCAACTGTATGCAGTTATTGGCGAAGCTGAGATCAACCCATCCAAGCCATGCCCACGGGCCGGGACCCCCGACAGAGGCGGACCCTTTACCTGCCGACAAGGGGCCCACCCGGGAAGGGCAGCACTAAGACCAGCACGGAGAAGCCGCCCCGCCACCGAGTGACCCCCTCACAACACTGCGATCGCGATCACCCAAGACGGCCGTCCACATGTCCGGTCGAGGGTGTCAGCCTTTGCGCATCACTTCATTCACGAGCATGCGTCAAACGCATTGACACTCAAACTGCATACACATTACGTTCGCCCCACATCGCGAGAGCACGGTGCGACTGCATCGCGTGCGCCTCGGACAAAGGAGTCGACGATGGGCTTGTCAACGCCGCCGAACACCGACGTGATCGTGCAGAACCTCTGGGACAGGCAGCAGATCTCCGACGTGATGCTGCGCTTCGGCCGCGGGCTCGACCTGCACGACTGGAAGCTGTACGCCGACACGCTGGCGGACCCGTTCGAGGTGGACTTCTACGACCTGACGGGCCGACCCGCGGCGACGACGACGCCGTCGGTCTGGGCCGAGTTCGCCGCCGCATGCCTCGGACGGCTGGTCGTGATGCACCAGTACTCGAACTTCTCCATCGACGTCCGAGGCGACGAGGCGGACGGCATCTTCTACCACGTGTCCCGTCACCGGATGTCCAACCGCAACGGGGACGACCACTACACGCAGTACGGCTGGTACGAGAACAGTTTCCGGCGCACCGACGACGACTGGAAGATCTCGCGGCTCAAGCACACCTTCCAGTGGTGCGACGGCAACCCGACACTGATCGACGTCAGCGATCCCGCGTGGCAGGCCGCTGCCGTCGCCATCTTCGGTGCCTGACGTGGGCACGCCCACCGGTTTCGAGCACCGGACCGCGAACGTCAACGGCCTTCGCCTGCACTACGTGATCGGCGGCTCCGGTCCCGCCGTACTGCTGCTGCACGGGTGGCCACAGACCTGGTACGAGTGGCGCCACGTCATGTCCGGGCTCTCCGGATACACCGTCGTCGCACCCGATCTGCGCGGCTTCGGCTATTCGGGCAAGCCGGCCGCCGGCTACGACGGCGTCACCGTCGCCCAGGACCTCGCGGAGCTCGTGCGGCTCCTCGACCTGCGTGACGTGACCGTCGTCGGCCACGAAGGGTCTAATCGAGGATCGGACCTCGCCGTTGAGGAACGCTGAGGCCCCTGCCGGCACCTCGGCGGATTCAACCGGTCGTCGCAACACCTTGATTGTGGAGGTGTGACGGGCAGGCCGTCAGGGTGGATGAAGGAACTGACGGGCAGGTCTCCGATGAAGTCACTGCCGCATGGTGGTGACACGTACGCGGCGCCGGCCTTCCTACGGCTCACCGACGTGGCCTCCCGACAGCCGACCAGAGACGGGCCGAAGAAGTGCGGTTGAGTGCCTCCTCCTCTACCGGGGGTGATCAGGTCGGTCAGCTGTCCGGGAGTGGGTGCCTTACCTCGGTTCAAGACGATTGCAGCCCCGATGGCCAACACAGGCAGCAGGGCACCGAGTGCGGCCTCCGGGAGGCCGACCAAGGCGGCGCCCGCCAGGACCGCGACCACCGACATCCCGACGGCGACGAACCGCAGGCCCCAGTCTTCCAGCGTACCGAGAGGCGCCATCGAGATCTCCGCACCAGCCTCATGCAGCGCATCCCGCGAAACCCGGTCTCAAGCAGCGGCAGCCGCTGCACAATCAGGTTCATAGGGTTGCGCCGTTCGGACATCGTCCAGATCGAAGCACCCCGGAGAGCGGCTCCCGCGCGGAAGGTGCAGATGACGAGTGGCCCACAACGACGCCTACCACTGGCCGCCTGAGCTTTTGGACCTGCTGATCGAACTGGTGCCCCGGCTCAACCGGAGCAAAGAAGGAGTCCTTGGATTCTTGCGGGGCGCTGGCGTCAGCGAAGACCTGCTCGCGCCCCACCGACACCAGCTCGCCGCGGACAAGTCAGCAGTCAGCAAGTACAAGATCGTTCGTGCCGTGCTCAGCCGGATCAATGAACAGGGCGATGCAGGCTTGGGCGTTCGCAGGGAGATCCTCAAACGAGCGATCGAATTCGAGGACTTCTCCACACTGTGGCCGGACGACCGTCTCCCGGCCCAGGGGCTACAAGCAAGCGTGCGACGACTCGTGAACGTCAAGGACTCATTCACGCGGATGAGCCAGGCGCATGATGAAGAGCGAGCAGCTCGCATCAAAGCACGCACAAGCGAGCTTGAGCGCCTTGCTCGACGGAAGACAAGGTTTCAAGCACTCCGAGACCGACTCAACGATCTGTTCAACGAAGACGACCCGAGAAAGCGAGGCACCGCCCTGGAAGGTGTGCTCAACGACCTGTTCGCAACCGAAGGCATCTTGATCAGGGAATCCTTCACGCTGCGCAGCGAGGAGGGGCATCCCGTTGAACAGATCGACGGCGCCCTCGAAGTCGACGGATCCGCGTACCTCGTAGAGATCAAGTGGTGGGGTGAGCCTGTCGAGATCAACGCGATGAGCCGCCACCTGGTACGGGTGTACGGGCGCTCGGAAGTCCGCGCCCTATTCATTTCTGCATCTGGCTTCACCGGGCCGGCCATCGAAGAGAGCGAACGCGCACTGAACCAGCGAGTGATCGTCCTGGGCGAACTCCGGGAACTCGTTCTCCTGCTCGAACAGCAAGGTGATGTTGCGGCCTGGCTGCGCGAAAAGGTCCGCTTCGCGCAGCTCGAACGTCGTCCTCTCGCCCTGCTGGGCTCCGATTTCTGAGCACCCTACGCACCATCAGAACACTCAAGCGCACAGCGTCCAGCCAGGCAGTCGTTCGCCCAATACCGACGGCAAGACGCTCCTCCAATACCGTCGCTGCACACAGGGGATCCGCTGCGCATCTTCTGTGACGTCCGTGTCACGAGCCCCATGGACGCTTGCGTGTCACAGGGCTCCGACCTGGACTTACGCGCCCGTCCTGGACCAGCTGGACGCCCAGAGACGGCTTCTACGACATGTGCCATGTGGTACCGCGAGGCCCACTCGCTTGCACCACGGAGTACTCACCAAGATCCGGACCAGGCGCGGACCAACTCGGCTTCGCAGCAGACGATTCCATCCCTTTAACGCAGGTCAGAAGCGAGGTCAGGCGTGTACCACCAGCAGACGAAGAATCTGCTGGTGAGCTATTCGCCGAAGAAGCTGGGCTTCTTCTAAACACACGACAAACGGTGCCTGACCTGGGCTTTCACCCGTCAGGCACCTTCCGCTCAACCTACTCTGGACCGAGACCGGCTTGCGTGCCAACTACCAGTTGCTCCCACTGCCGTACCCCTCCTGACCAGTGCTTCCGGACCAGTCACGGACCAAACCGACGGTTCAGCCCTCGTGTGCTTCGCATTGGCTGACGCGCTGCCTGCAGTTCCCATTCGTCTCGCTCGTTCTTCAGCAGGAGCACACGGTCCTGCGCGTCGACGGCGACGCCCTTCACGGAAACGGGCCACAGAGGCGGCGTGTAGGTCATCGCGATCCTCGTCGTGCGGTGGGCGACCAGTGTCTTCGGAACGTAGCACGCTCCTCGCAACGTGCCTTCGAGCTGGGCGAATCGACCGAGTCGACAATCTGTCGCTCTACCGCGCCCGCAGCTCCTCCCCACTCTGACCGCACTGGCCCCGATCGAAGGAGTTCGGCGATGCGTGATGTCGTCACACCGTCCACTCCGTTCTTCGCGTCCCACTACGTCGACGTCCGCGCGGCGTATTCCGTCGACGCGATCGCCGCGCAGCTTCGCGAATCCGGCTTGATCACGATCGACGGCCTCACGTCCCGGGAGTCGGTCCTGGCCTTCGCCTCACGGCTGATGGTCGTCACCCCGCACACCCCCACAGCGCTCCTGACGGGCTCACCGCCATCCGGGACACCGGCGCGCACGCCCACCGCGCGGGATTCGCCGGACTGGGCAACGGAGAACTCAAGGCGCACAGCGAACGCGCCGGCGTCCCCGCTCCCCCGCGTCTCTTGCTCCTCGTATGCCTGCGGACCGCTGCCGTCGGCGGAGACATCCTCCTGGCCGACGGCCGCGACATACGCGCCGGCCTCTCCCATCACGGCCGAGAGGCGGCCGTGACGCCGGCCAAGCCGCGCACCGCGTACTTCGGAGCCGGGGCCGGGCACGCCTCCCAGGTCTTCACCGTGCACGCCGACAATCGCGTGTCGATCCGGCTCCGGCAGGACGGCTTGGCCTGCTGGAGCCCCATCGCCCAGCCCTACCTGCCCACGCTGCAGCGAGTGATCGCAGGCTGCCAGCGTCGGCTGACTCTCACACCGGGCCAGGGCTACGTGCTGGACAACCACCGCTGACTGCACGCCCGTACTCGCTTCTCGGGCGATCGGCTCTGCCTATGTGCCCTCGGCGAACCCCGCTTCGGTCTGCCCAACGGCTTCGCCCCGATTCGAGTCGGGCGAGACGAAGTTCTTTGCTGTCTACGCCGGAGCCGGTATCCGCGCAGGTCCGCTCGTCTCATAAGTTGATCCACGCCCGTGTCCGGCACCATCACCACCGCAGAGGATCTCTCCACCGTCCTGGTGGCAGCGGACGGTGTCTTCGTCTCACCGGATCCCGACCGCGCCCGCGCGCTGTTCCCCGGCCTGCAAGGCATGTGACGTGGTCCATCCGGGCCCTGATCCACACGGTGGCGTCCAGGACCAGGACCAGGACCGCCGACGAGGCGTTCGCCTGCCCGCCGAGGCTTCGCCGGCTCCCTCTCGGGGGCCGGCGTGTCAGTCACCGCCGTGGGTGTTCCCACTTCAGCACGGCTTGCGCCACACCCCGAGCTCCAGTCGCTTCTGCATCGACGACAGCTTCAGCCGCCGCGACTCGGCGCAGAAACGGCCCGTCGGTACGGCGTACTCGACATGGAACACCGCCTTGCCGGCCTCGACGAACGGGCTGAGCCGCGCGCACTCGTCGTACTGGGCGCACTCCTCGTTGACCGCGAAGTCGAAGTCGGACACGAGCTGGGGAATCTGCGGCAGGTCGTTCTTCAGACCCACGGACAGCCCGCGCTCGTGCGCGATCGACGCGATCATACGGTTGTAGCGGAGCTGGTCGGCGGCGGTGAGCGGGAAACCGGTGTCGTTGTTGTAACCCTCCACCAGGTCCGGCTCCACCGCGTCGAAGCCCTTGTCACGGCACATGTCGAAGCGCCGCTCCATGATCGGCCGCAGCACGGAGAGCTCCCGGATGTCCAGCCAGAGTTCGCCCGCCCAGCCGTTCTCCTCGCCCAGCACCGACTTGGGGAAGGCGTCCTGGTCGGGCCGGAAGTCCTCCCACGCGCCGGCGTTGATGTAACAGATGACCTTGCGGCCGTCGCGGTGCAGCCGGGCCACGTCCGCCGCCGTGTTCTCGAAGCCGTCGATGTCGTAGACGGGCACGTCCACCGACGGGTCCACCCTGGAGTCGAGCTGCCACTGCCAGGCCAGCCCGGGGCGGGGCTGCCAGCGGTCTCCCTCCGGCTCCGTGCCGGAACAGCCCGCCAACGCCAGGGCCAGCGCCACCAGGATCACTCGTGCCGAGTACCTCATCGGTCCGTTCCGGTCAGCGCGGGCGTCAACTCGGCCCACGGATTGGGTAGTTCACCGGTCACCGGGCCGCTGACACCGGCGCCCCGCTCGTTCGCGGTGCGCACCGCGAGCGGCACCAGCGCCTCGGGGACGCCGTACACGAGGTGGCACAGCCGGTCGGGCGGAAGACGCACGGCCCACGACGGGCGGCTGAACACCGACACATACGTCGACCAGTGGCCCTCGAACGTGACGGTCAGGTCGGCCAGCTTGGCGTAGCCGGGTGCCGGATGCATCCCGGGGTTGAGAACCACCGTCCGGGCGCCCAGTTTGCGCAGCGTCCGCACCAGTCGCCGGCAGGCGGGCAGCGCGTGCGGTGTCGCCGTCACCCGGTCGAGGAAGCAGCCGTCGGCCGCGTACCACTCCTGGTGCCGACGCATGTCGTCGGCGACCTCGGCCTGTGCGCGCACCCCGTAGTCGGTGTCGACGTAGCCGAGGAGCCGCGCGCCGGCCTCCCTGAGCGTCCCGGCCGCCGCGGTGAACGCGGGGTCGGGGCGCTCGCCGGGCCCGTTCGCGGGGTTGAGGACCACGCCGTACGTGCGCCCGGCCGCCTGGATCAGCCGGTGCCAGGCACCCGGGTCCTCGGCCGGATGCACATACAGCGGAACCAGCAGGTTCACGGTGAGCCGTCGCTTTCCCACAGCGCGGCCAGCGCCTCGTCGAGGGTGTGCAGGGGGCGCCAGCCCAGGGCTTCCTCTGCGGCACCGATCGCGGAGCACTGCCAGGACACCTCGCCGGAGCGGGTCGAGCCTCCACTCCCCGCGTTCTCCTCCATTCGGCCCCGGAAACCGGCCTTCGCCGCCAAGCCGTGTGCCAGTTCGCGCACCGGGACGGCCCGGCCGGAGCCGACGTTCAGCACCGGTGGCAGCGGTTCGGGCGCGGTGACCGCGAGCTCGACCGCCCGCGCCACATCGCGTACGTCCACGAAGTCACGGTGGGCGGACAGGTCGCCGACCCGCAGCACCGCGTCGAAGCCGCGGCCGGCGTCCCGCAGCAGCGCGGTCAGCCGGCCCGGCAGCCCGGCGGGCGGCGTCCCGGGGCCCACCGGATTGCCCACCCGCAGCACCACCGAGTCCAGCCCGGACGAGGCCACCACGGCCGTGCCCGCCAGCTTGGTCGCACCGTACGGGCCGACCGGGCGGGTCGCCGCGGACTCCGTCACCGGGATCCCCGGCTCGCCCGGCCCGTACTCGGCGGCCGAGCCCAGATGCACCAGCCGGGCCTCCGGGGCCGCCTCCCGCAGCGCGGCGCACAGCACCGCCGGGCCGCGGGTGTTGACCTCGGCGAGGGTCACGGCGTCGCCGCCGGTCGCGCCGGCGCAGTTGACCACCGCGTCGGGCTCGGCCGACACCAGGGTCTTGGCCAGCTCCTCCGGACGGACGAAGGCGAGGTCGACGCCGTGGTCCGCGCCGGGGGAACGGCCGGCGCCGAGGACCCGCGCACCCGGCAGGGCGCGCAGCCGTTCGGCGACATGAGCTCCGAGATAGCCGGTGGAACCCAGGACGAGAATGCGCATGTTTTGCTCAGGCTCCCTTGAGGAGATGGGTCTTGCGGGAGGTGAACTCGGCGTTGGCCCGGTCGTAGTCGTCGGGGCGCCCGATGTCGAGCCAGTAGCCCGCGAAGTCATAGGCGTGCGGCTGGTTCTGATCCCTTATCAGGTCCAGGACCAGTTCGTCGAAGCCCAGGGGCAGTCCGGGGGTGTAACCGTCCAGGGTGTCGCGGGACACACCGTAGACGCCCATGGAGACGCGGTAGTCGATGCTCGGCTTCTCGGTGAAGGCGACCACCTTCGACAGGTCGGTGGTCAGCACCCCGAAGTCGACGTTCACCTTGCGGGCGTACGTCGCGATGGTCAGCGGCGCCCCCGACTCCTCGTGCGTGCGCAGCATGTCCGCGTAGTCGAGGTCGGTCAGGACGTCGCCGTTCATCACCAGGAACGTCTCGGGCAGCTTCTCGCGCAGCGTGAGCAGCGGGCCCATGGTGCCGAGGGGGCTCTCCTCGGTGGCGTAGTCGATGTCCATGCCCCACTGGGCTCCGTCGCCGACGTAGGCGCGGATGATCTCGCCGAGGTGGCCGATGGCGATGGTGACGTGGGTGAAGCCGGCCGTGGCCAGCTGACGCAGCACGATCTCCAGGATGGCGTGCTGGTCGCCGATGGGGACGAGCGGCTTGGGCAGCGCCGTGGTGTAGGGCCGCAGCCGGACACCCTTGCCTCCCGCCAGGATCACTGCATGCATGGGACTCCTCCTTCGTGAGGTTCGTGAGGACAGTGCCCGACGGTTCAGGTGTTGTAGATGCCGGTCTTGTACCGGGCCAGGTTGGCCGGGTCGCGGAAGAACTCCACGGTGTGCGCGAGCCCTTCCTCCAGGGTGTGCGCGGGCTGCCAGCCGGTGGTGGCGGTGAGCCGGCTCGCGTCCGCGACCAGCCGCATCACCTCGGAGCCCGCGGGCCGGATGCGCGCCTCGTCCTCACGCACGTCGAGCGCGGTGTCCATCACCTTGCCGATCAGCGCGACCAGGTCACCGACCGAGATCTCGCCGCCGGTACCGGCGTTGAAGGTTCGGCCTACCACCTGAGCGGCGGGCGCAGTGCCCACGGCCAGGAAGGCCTGCGCGGTGTCCTTGACGAAGGTGAAGTCCCGGGTGGGGCGCAGATCGCCCAGGGTGATGGTCCGCTCCCCCGCCGCGACCTGGCCGATGACCGTGGGAATCACCGCCCGCATCGACTGACGTGGCCCGAAGGTGTTGAACGGCCGCAGCGTCACCACTGGGGTGTCGAAGCTGGCGAAGTAGCTGTCGGCCAGTCGGTCCCCGCCCGCCTTCGAAGCGGCGTACGGGGACTGGGTGTTGATCGGATGGTCCTCGGTGATCGGCACGGTCTGCGCGGTGCCGTACGTCTCGCTGGTGGAGGTGTGCACCAGGCGGGGTGTGCCCAGGGCGCGGACGGCCTCCAGGACGTTGAGGGTGCCGGTGACGTTGGTGTCCACATAGCTGTGGGGTGCCTGGTAGGAGTACGGGATCGCGATGAGGGCGGCCAGGTGGTAGGCGGTGTCGGCGCCGTCGAGGAGCCCGCGGACGGAGCCGGGGTCGCGGACGTCGCCGAGGACGATCTCCACCTGGGCCAGGACGTCCGGGTGCAGGGTCTCCAGCCAGCCGTAGGAGGAGAAGGAGTTGTACTGGGCCATGGCCCGGACCCGGTGCCCGGAGGCGACCAGCGCCTCGGTCAGGTGGGAGCCGATGAAGCCCTCGGCTCCGGTGACGGCAGCGAGCAGTGCGGAGGTCAACTCGATGTTCCTTCCAATGAGTTGATGTGTGGGGAGTGGAACGGCGAACACGTGTGGGGCAGGCCGCCTACGCGTGTGGCGCGGGACGGCCGAGCAGCCACAGCGCGCACGCCGACAGATACAGCGCGGCGGCGCCGCAGCACAGGGCGAGCGCGTCGGCCGGGCCCGGCGGCAGGTCGAGGAGCGTCAGCACCCCGGCACCGCCCGCCGCGGTGAGACAGACGACCGCCGACGGCCAGGCCACCCCGAACGCCTGGAGCAGCAGGGCCGTCCACAGGGCCGCCCCGAGCGACAGCAGCGCGGCGGGTCCGACACCGGTGAGCAGGGCCGCCGGCCACAGCAGCAGCAGGTAGCCGACCAGACAGAGCCCGAGGACGCCGGCCGAGTGCAGCAGGAACCCCGCCGGTGTCGCGACGGCGCGCAGCGCGGCCACCGACAGCCCTCGGTAGCGGTACAGCAGCCACTCCGCGGGCCCCATGCTGACGGTCAGCACGATCACCGCGTACGGCTCCTCGCGCGCCTCCAGCAGCACCAGCACCCCGGCCGCCAGCCCGAACAGGCCGTACGGAAGAGACCGTAGCGCGGGCGGCCGGACCGCGCCGGACACCGCAGGCGCGGCGAGGGGGCCACTGAGCGCCCGAGCGGTCGCGGCGAGCGTCCCCAGCAGGGCCAGCGCCGGCAGCCCGGCCCTCGCGGGGTCGCCCGGCTCCCACCAGGGCAGCACGACGGCCCCGGCGACCAGCGGGGAGAGCGCGGCGAGCAGCAGCCGCTCACGGGCCAGTACCAGCAACACCCCGGCCGCCGCCAGATACAGCGACTGCGCGGCCGCCGCCAGGAGCACCGGCATGCCGTCGGCGAGCGGTGCGGCCACCGCGGTGGCCAGTACGGCCCCCATGGGCGCGCCGGCCAGCAGGGTACGGCCCCCTTCCCGCCGACCGGTCGCCATCCGCAGGTGGGCGCGGTGACCGAGTGCCTGACCCCAGGCCCAGGAGACCAGTCCCGCCGCGATCAGCGCGGGGGCGTGCTCCCCGGCGTTCCAGAGCGGCGCGGTGAGCAGGTACGCGAGGCCCGGCAGGGCGAACAGCACCCCCCTCAGCAGACAGCGCGCGGTGTCGGGACGCCACGGGTCGGCCGCCGGGGCCGGTTCCGGGAACGTCCGCGGCACCAGGTCGAACAGCGCGGCGGCCAGCGAGAACAGGGTGGGGTGGCCGTATCGCTCCCTGATCATCGACGCGGACAGGCCCTCCACCTCCAGGACCGCGGCCACCTCGTAGGGGTGGACGGCGGGCCCGATCCGGTCGGCGAGTTCGGCGGCGAGCCGGCTCACCGCCTCCTCGTCGGGACCGAGCCACGGCAGCCGGATGGTGAGCGTGGAGTCGTCGGCGGCCCAGCGCGGCCGACGGCGTGGCGGCTGGATGTCGGAAAGCCGCAGCATCAGTGTGTCCTGCTCGGAACCGCTGGGCTCCAGGAATATCGGCCCGCTCATCCGGCGACCGCGACGACGGGCTCCGCCAGGACCGGTATGCGTTCGAACTCCCGCTCCAGCGCAGGCAGTTCGAGATAGATCGCGCGGAAGGTGTCGACGGTCTGGCGCAGCGTGAACTGCTCGATCACCCGCAGCCGCGCCGCCTCGCCCATCGCCCGGCGCCGCGCCGGGTCGCCCAGCAGTTCCAGCGCCGCCGCGGCCATCGACGCGGGATCGCGCGGTGGCACCACGAATCCGGTGTCGCCGACCGCCTCCCGCACTCCGCCCACGTCGGTGGAGACGGTCGCCCGCCCGCAGGACATGGCCTCGATGAGGGTGAACGGGAAGCCCTCACTGATGCTGGACAGCATCACCACATTGCCTGCCGCGTAGGCGTCCCGGATGTCGTCGACGCGCCCCTCGAAGGTGACGGCGTCGGCGTGCCCGAGTTCGGCGGCCAGAGCCTCGCAGCGCTCCCGGTAGGCCTCGCCGCCGCGCGGTGTACCGCCGAACAACCGCAGCCGGGTGTGCGGGAGTTCAGCCCGTACCAGTGCGAAGGCGCGGATCAGGGTCTCCAGGTCCTTGATCGGGTCGACCCGGCCCGCCCAGCTGAGGGTGAGCCCGTGCGGCTCGGGTCCGGCGGGGGGAAAGGCCGTCGGGTCCACGCCGTTGTACACCGTGCGGATCGACTCCGGCGCCGCGCCGCCCTGTTCCTCCCACAGCCGGTTGTACCGGTTGCCGGGGGTGATCAGGGCGGCCCGGCGATAGCTCTCCTGTGCCAACAGCCGGAAGAAGCCGAGCACGACCGCCTTCACCGGCCAGCGGTAGGGCGCGATGCGGTAGCCCAGGTAGCGCTCGCGCAGATAGACGCCGTGCTCGGTCAACAGCAGGGGTACACCGTGCTGATCGAGTGCCGCGAGGCCCGGCAGGACGGCGAGACCCCCGCTGACCGCGTGCGCGACACCGGTGCGCGGGAGCGGTACGGCCAGCGGGCGCAGGGCGTGTTCCAGAAGGGCGGTCGCGGTGAGCGCGTCGTGCAGGCTCGGGGCGGCCTCGCGCACGGCCAGTCCTGGCCGGTTCCACACCGCGGAGAGGATCGCGATCGCCTGGTCGCCGCGCAGGAAGGGACTGAGCGTCCTGCCCGCCGCCGCCCGGGCCAGCACATACAGGGCGTGCGCGAAACGAGCCTCGGCGCGCGGGTCGAGCAGGGCGGTGAGGAACTCCTCGTAGGCGTCGCTCAGTCGGGCGCGGGCGCGGCCCCGGGGCGCGCGGCCCTCGGGCGGGTCGCCCCACATGGGGACGGACCGGACCCGCGAGACATGCGCGGGCAGCCCCCAGACGATCGGTTCGCGTCCGGTGCCGGTGACGGCGATGACGTTGAAGTCGAAGTCGGGCATGCCCTGGACGAGCTGGTCGCACCAGACGCTCACGCCGCCGTGACTGTGTGGGTAGGTGCCTTCGGTGAGCAGGGTGACGTGGGCCCCTCTGGGGCGTCTCGCGTCGTAGGGAACGTGCATCAATGGGCTCCACGGCCGAGGTGTGGGGGTCGTTCCCGTCCGGTGCGCCCCCGGTGGAGGGGCGCACCGTTCGGTCCTGTGCGTGGGTCGGTGCGCCGTTCAGTCGGACGTGGTGTCCGTCGCCTGCTCGGTGACGCCCGCGGGGACGCTGGTGTCCGGGGCGGGCTTCGTCGCCGTGCGGCTCCCGGAGCCGGTTGCGGCCGCGGCCGTGGCGGAGGCCGGGAGAGTGAGCGTGACCGGGAGGCCGTTGGAGATGTTCCAGCCGGAGAGCCGGCCCGCGTACGCCGTTCCGAAGGCGGCGCCGAGCAAGGTGGTCCCGATCGGCGCGGAGCCGCTGACGGCCAGCCCGAACGGTGCCTGGACGGTGACCGCGTTGCCGATGCGGTAGGCGGTCACCTGGCCGGCCTGGAGCGCCTTCTGCCAGGCGGCCCTGCGCTGGAGTTCGATGCCGATGTCCTCCATCCGCGGGTTCACCACGGGGGTGTTGTCCGCGAACAGGGCGCGGTAGCCGTCGAGGACGCCGTTGAGGACCGGGTAGGCGAGGCGGTCCTCGGTGAGGTTCGACTGGTGGATGAAGTGCGGCTTAGGGTCGCCCGAGAGCACGTGCCCGAGCGCGGCGCGGGTCTCCTGCGGCACGATGTGGCCGGTGTAGCCGGTGGCCGTGTTCAGCGGCGCCGGCAGGCAGGTGCTGGTGGCCGGGTTGTCCTCGCAGATGCCGCTGCCGCCCTGGGAACGCTTGGTGTAGATCCAGTTGTACTCGTCGACCTGCTCGGCCGCGCGGCCCGCGTTGTAGAAGACGTTCATCGGGTAGCGGGGCACCGTCGTGGCCGGGCCGAGCAGACGCTGGGCGGGCTCACGGGAGTTGTCCGAGCCGAGCCAGGTGATGCCGTTCAGGGAGAGGGCGAGGGCCAGGTTGGGGTTGTCGACCGGCTGCTGCGGCAGCACCTTCATGCCGGAGTGCTCGCCGGTGACCAACTCCTTGTTGTTCAGCGGGAGTCCGGCGGTCTGGCCCCAGGTGCGGTTCTGGGCGATCTCGGTGGAGATGTCGGCCGTACTGACCCACTTGGTGGTGCCGTTGGTGTTGGTGTCGCACTTCCACGGGACCACGGTGATGTTCTGCACACAGCCCAGGAAGGCGTGGGTGTAGGTGTGGTTGATCCAGCGGAACTGGCTCTTCTTGGCGAGGAGCGCGTCGGCCAGGAGGTCCACGCCGTTGTTGTCGGCGCGCTGGTCGACGGTGCCGACCGCGTTGTAGGCCAGGTCCAGGGTGATGCCCTGGCGGGTCTGCCAGTCGGTGGCGAAGGTGACGTCCACGGCGTTCATGCGGATCGGGTCCGAGGTGGCGTTCGGGTCGGTGCAGTCGACGTCGCCGGGCGTGCAGTTGAGGGTGCTGTTCCAGCGGTCGTCGGACGCGAACACGTCGTCCACGTGCACGGCGAAGTAGTTGCGGGAGGCGCCGAGGTGGACCCCGCCGGTCATCCACTCCACGATGCCGCGGGCCAGCAGCCGGAACTGCTGCTGGTTCTGGTTGTAGACGAAGGTGACGACCAGCTCACGCCGTCCGTCGTGCCGGTACTCGCCCACCAGCGAGCCCCGCGTCGCCTTACCGGGGATCGGGGCGTCCACGTACGACGTGAAGTCGGCGCCCGCCGCGGGGGTCGACAGGTACGCGTAACTCTCGCTCACCGCCGGGTCGTTGTTCGAGAAGGGGACCGGCCCGTCGAGGTAGCCGAAGGGGCCCGCCTTGCCGGCGGTGGTCACCGCCGCCTGTACGCCGTCGACGGTACCGGCGTAGCCGCTCTGGACGGCGTCCTGCAGTCCCGCCTCCGGGCGCGCGTAGGTGTACGCGTCGACCTGGGGGATCCCGTACGTCCGCTCGTAGGCCGCGAGCGCCGCCATCTCCGCCGAACCGGCCGCGAACGGGTTGTCGTTGGGCAGCACGACGGCCTGGAACTTGGCGCGTGGCCGGCCGGCCACGGTGTCCGCGAGGAAGGTCGCATTGATGATCTGTCTGCCGGCCACGCCGAGTTCTATCTCGGTGTACGGCGTGCCGACGGTGTCGAGTTCCGCCGTGATGGCATCGGTCGCCGGTCCCCCGTCGCTCACGACGAGGACCCGCAGGTCCACTCGGGGCGGGATGTCGTCAGCGTATGCCGTACCGGCGGGCAGGCCGAGCGCGGCGATGAGCGCGCCCGCCGTCAGTGCGGCAGTGCGTGTGGTCCGCTTCATGCGGTGAGGTTCCCTCTCGGGGCAGGGGGGAGCACGGCTCTCTGGGAGCGGACATACTCCTTGCGCGGGACGGAGTACGGCTCCCTGGGAGCGAACGTGACTCCTTCGCGGGACGCCGGCATCTCCCTCAGGGGCCAGCCGTTCCGCTTCGACTGAGTCAACATAGTGGAGAAACTGTGAGCCCTTTGTGGTCACCCTGTCAGGCCTGACGGAAAATCACAGCTGTTCAACAGGTCCGCCGGGCAACCGATTCGGCTGTTTCCCGTCAGGGGTGCCGCTGGGGCGGATGGGGCGCGAGGGGCTCAAGTACTGGTCAGCGCGCCATTACACGAGTAGGCGAACCCTGCGCCCCACCCACCGAACATCGATGGTCCATACCACGGAAGCACGTCTGGAACCGGCTGAATATCAGCCATGCACCTCCACGACGAGGGCCGTCAGACCAGTGGTCGAGGAGGGCGGAAAGCGCCTCTGAACAGCAATGACAGTGATTTGGGATGCTTTCGCGGATGGTTCGCGGATGAGGACAGACGTCCTGGATTCCCCGTGACCCGGGTCAGCGGCGAATCAGCCCGCCGTCGACGAGAATGACCTGACCGGTGATGAAGGCGGCCTCGTCGGAGGCGAGGAACGCGACCAGGTTGGCCACGTCCTCGGGCGTCTGCTCCCGCTTCAGGTTCTGCAACTGCGCGTGGTGCGCGAAGAATTCGTCGTTGAGCTCGCGGAGTGTGGTGGGGGTACGCACGACGCTCGGAGCGAGCGCGTTGACCGTGACGTCGTACCGCGCGAGGTCGGTCGCCAGCGCGTGGGTGAAGCCGTTGATGGCACCCTTCGCGGATACGTACGCGAGGAACCTCGGCGGAGCCTCCCAGTAGCTCGATGACGACATGTTGATCACGCGACCGGCCGCCGAGGCCTTGACGTCCTCCAGGAAGGCCTTCGTCACCAGGAACGCGCCGTTCACGTTGATGGAGAAGAGGTTCGTCCACTGCTCGAACGACGTGTTCTCGAAGTCGCGCAGCATGGCGATGGCCGCGTTGTTGACGACGATGTCGACGGTGCCGAACTCCGCGTGGACCTGCGCGGCGAAGGCGTTCACCGAGGACTCGTCGGAGACGTCGCCCTCCACGGCGAAGAACCGGCGGCCGTTCTCTTCGACGAGCGCCCGCGTCTCGTCCGCCGGGTTGACGTCGAGAACCGCGATGTCGGCGCCCTCGGCGGACAGCTTCTGCGCGATCACCCGCCCGATTCCGGCACTGCCACCGGTCACTACGGCGGTCTTTCCTGTCAGGCGTCCAGTCATGACACAACTCCTCCTGTTTCCAAGGGTTTTGTTGTTGCTGCGGGATTTCGCCTCAGTCGCCGATGGTGATGACGATCTTTCCGCGGGCCTTTCCCGCAGCGATGACGACGAGCCCCTCGGCGGCCCGCTCCAGCGGCAGCACGATGTGTACGTCGATGGCGAGGGCACCGGCGGCGGCCTGCTCGGCGAGCGGCGCGGTGGTCTCCCGTACGGGCCGGGCGAAAACCTGTGCGCCGGTGAGCCCGGCGGCGGCGAGGGCGTCGGCATCCCGTCTCCAGCTCGCCCGCTCCCTGATGCTCTCCACCGGCGGCACCACCAACGTCACCCACCGTCTGGTGGCCCGCCGTCTCGTCGAGCGGGAGAGCGACCCCGCCGATGCCCGCAGCACCTGGCTTCGGCTGACACCGGACGGTGTCGCGCTGGCCGAGCGCGCGGTCCTCGCGAACGCCGCCGCACACCACGCCCTCTTCGAAGGTGCGCCGACGGCGGTCGTCGACGCGGCGACCACCGCGCTCCGGGACCTCTTGGCCGCCTGCCCTGGCCTGAGGAGCGACGGGGGAACTCACGTACAGACAGAGCGGAGAAGCGCGGCTCAGCGCAGGTCGTGACGCATGGCGTGAGCGATGAGCTCGCCGATGAGTACGGCAGTGGCCGCGGGGCCGCGCAGGGGGGCCTCCGGGAGGATCGACGTGTCGGCGACGCGGATCCCGGCGATGCCATGGACCCGGCCGTACTGGTCGACGGCGGTGGCGGGGTCGTCGGCCGGTCCCATCGGGGCCGTGCCGCAGGTGTGCTGGGCGGTCCCGAGGCGCGCCGAGATCCACGCGTCGAGGGCACGGTCGTCGGCGAGCGCCCCGGAGTCGGGGCCGAGGAGGCCGCGGGACACCTCGCCGAAGGCGCGGGTGGCGATCAACGACGCCGTGGCGCGGACGACTTCACGCAGTCGGCGCCGGTCCTCGGGTGCCCGTAGATAGCCGTAGTGGATGCGCGGGGGCGTCGCGGAGTCGGCCGAGCCCAGGCGCAATCCGCCCGTACGCCGAGGGGTCTGGGCTGACACCAGGAAGGCCAGGGGGGCGCCCGGGGCGGTCACGGTTCCGCCGACCAGGGCCGCCATCGGGGCCAGGGACTGGAGGACTTCCAGGTCACCGGGGTGGGCGCCGTCGGAGGAGGACAGGTGGAGGCAGCCGCCGAGCCAGGAGTCGGTGGGGTCGGGCAGGTCCTGGCTCGGGGCCCATTCCAGTACCACCTGGGGATGGTCGCTGAGGCGGGCACCGACGGCGGGGGCGTCCTTCACCACGGGCAGGCCCAGGCGTTCGAGATCCGCGCGCGGTCCCACCCCTGACAGGAGCAGCAGGTGCGGGGTGGAGAACGCCCCGGCACAGAGCACGACTTCGCCCGCCTCCACCACGCTGCGCCGCCCACCCCGCTCGACGAGGACTCCGGTGGCACGGCCCTCGGTGATGACCACCCTCAGCACCCGGCAGTCGCCCAGCACCTTCAGGTTCGGGCGGTCGAGGGCAGAACGCAGGTAACCGATCCCGGTGTTGAGTCGCAGACCGTCGACGGCGTTCGACGGCACCGGGCCGAAACCCGGTGTGCCCTGGGCGTTCTTGTCCGGCTCCTCGGGGAACCCCAACTCCCGTGCCGCGGCGGCGAAGGCCACCGCCGCCTGATGCCTGAGTTCGCCACGGCGGACGAGCATCGGACCGTCGGCGCCGTGCGACTCGCCCGGCCCGAAGTCGAGGTCGGTCTCCAGCGCGCGGAGAAACGGCAGGACCCGTTCGTAGGCCCAGGCGGGATTGCCGGCCGCCGCCCAGCGGTCGAAGTCCTCGCGCCGGGCGCGGATGAAGTAGCCGCCGTTGACGGTCGTCGAGCCGCCGAGGTACTGGCCGCGGACCACCGTGTAGGGGCGGCGACGGGTCAGGCGGGCAGGGTAGGTCCGGACCGCCGGGTGACCGGGCTGGGCGCCGGGGACGAGGCGGGCGTCGAGCAGTTCCGCGGGAAACCGGGAAGGGTCGGGTGGAAGCGGTCCGGCCTCCAGCAGCAGCACCCTGCGGTCGGCGTCCTCGCTCAGCCGCGCGGCCAGTGCCGCACCCGAGCCCCCCGCACCGACCACGATCACGTCGGACCGGCTCATCGAGCCGGCTTCCGCTGGTCGGAGGTCCGGACGATACGCGGACGCAGGGCAGCGGTGGAGCGGCCCTTGAGGGCGGAGAGCCACACTCCGGCCCCGTAGGCGAGGTCGTCCAGGCGTCGGGCGATGCCGTAGCGGATCGGGTCCAGAGGGGCGCGGTCGCGACGGTATTCGAGCGCAATGTCGGTCAGCGCGGCGACCGCCGCCACCCTGCGGACACGGCGCGACGCGACGCAGCCGAGTGCGGTGAGCGGCCACCAGTGCCGGGTCACCAGGGCGGAGGCCTGCGACAGGGCCGCGACCGTGCCGTGGGCGGTGAGCCGCAGCGCCAGCCGGTGCGGGTCCTCGGTGCCGGAAAGCTTGCGGGCGATCCTGACGGCGGTGATCCCGCAGACGGCCCCGGCGACGGGCAGCGACCAGCGCCGCTGGGCGACCAGGGCGAGGAGCAGCGCGGTGCTCCAGGGAGCGAGTACGGCCGGGGCGATGAACTCGGGGTGGCGCTCGGCCAGCGGGTGCGCGCCCGTTCCGTACACCGCCTTGCGCAGGAACCAGTCGTGAACGCGGACCCGGTGTTCGTGAGCGGCCTCCACGGCAGGCTCGTAGCGCAGCCGCCAGCCGTTCTCGATCAGCCGCCAGCACAGGTCGACGTCCTCGCCGACCCGCATCCGCTCGTCGAACCCGTCCCGCAGGGCTTCCACCCGTGCCACGGCACAGGCCGTCGGCGCCCAGGAGACAGGGGTGCCGGGGCGTACGGCGGCCGGGTGGGCGCCCAGGTCGAGCGAGGAGCGGGCGCTCTCGTAGCGGCCGAGCCAGTTCACGGAGGCGGTGGTCGACACGGCCGTGACGCGGGGTACGGCCAGGGCGACCTTCGGGTCGGTGAAGTGCCTGAGCAGGGTGGGGACCGTGTCGGGGGTCAGGACCACGTCGGAGTCGACGAAGACCACGTAGGGCGTGGTGACGAGCCGGAGCCCCGCGTTGCGGGCTCCGCCCGGTCCGACGTTGACGGCGAGCGGGACGAACCTGGCCCCGTGTCTGAGGGCGACGGCCCGGACGGCTCCCGGGCGCTGTGACGCGTCGTCCACGACGATGACCGGCCGGCCTGTCCCGATGCTGGTGAGGAGGCGGTCGAGTTCGCGGGGGCGGTCGCGGACCGGCACGACGAACGTGTACCGGGCGTCGGGCGGTTCCGGGAGGGAGGACACGACAGGATTGACCAGGCCGGCGTCGAGCAGCCGTTCCGCCAGCAACCCGCTCGCCGGACCGGTCACGCGCACCTCCCGCCCGGTGAGGAGCGGTCGGGCGCGTGCGGTGAGCCGCAGCAATCGCGTCGGGAACCCGCCGAGGAGGGCTCCGCCGCCGTCGATGAGCTGGGTGCGCCGGTCGAGTGTGACCGTGAAGCCCTGGGGCAGCGGCATCAGTGCTCCACCTCCGCCCCGTAGGTCCGGGCGCCTCTCGGTTCCGCCGAGGGGCGTACGGGATCGACGGGGTTGACGGGATCGACGCGACCGACGGGATCGACCAGGCGGCCCCGGCCGTCGACGTGGCCCCGGGTGATCCTGCGGACCGTCGTGGACACCATCGCGGCCACGATCCCGGCCCCTTCCCCGGCCGAGGCTCCGGTCGGGTCGCCGAGCACGCCCGAAGGCGAGACCGCGCGGACGCCATGGGCGATGAGCTCCGGCATGACGGCGGCCAGCGGCCGGGTCTCACCGGCGACGGCCGCGTCGATCCGCACCTCGGCGGGGGCCACGTGCAGCATCACCGAGGTCTCCGTGCGACCGGCGTGCGCGTCGCCTCCCGGCACGTCGCAGCAGGTCCAGGCGACGTCGTGGCCCTCGGCGCGCAGTTGGGCGACCGTGGTGCCCAGGGTCGCGACATTGCCGCCGTGGCCGTTGACGAAGACCACCCGCCCCGCCCACAGCGCCAGCGACCGCACCGTCTCCACCAGCACCGCGTGCAGTGCCTCATGGCCGATGGAAACGGTTCCGGGGAAGCCCGCGTGCTCGCCGCTGGCACCGTACGGCAGCGTGGGCGCCACCAGCGGCGGCCCCTGCGGCCCCGCAGGCAGCGCGTCCGCCGTCCGCCGCGCGACGACGGACGCAATGGCGCTGTCCGTGTGGAACGGCAGATGTGGCCCGTGCTGTTCCGTCGATCCGAGGGGCACCAGGACCAGCGCTCCGGAGGGAACCGTCGGCCAGACGGTGCGCGCCAGATCACGCCCGGCTGCGCCCCCTCCGGTGTGCGGCGACATGATCAGCCGATCGGGGACGGCGTGCGGGTACCGGCGCCCGGGCCCCTGGCGAAGCCTGCAGGGACGACGACGTCGTCGGGTGTCAGCTCCTCGACGGAGGAGCGACCCAGCCCGAGCAGCGCCGAGTCGATGCCGCCGCGCAGGATGTCCAGCACGTTCTCCACACCGGCCTGGCCGCCCGCCGCCAGCCCCCACAGGTACGCGCGCCCGATCAGCACGGCCCTCGCGCCGAGCGCCAGAGCCTTGACCACGTCACTGCCGCGCCGCACACCCCCGTCGAGCAGCACCTCAATCTGCTCCCCCACGGCCTCGGCGATGGCTGGCAGGGTACGGATGGGGGCCGGGGTGCCGTCCAGGTTGTTGCCGCCGTGGTTGGACACCGAGATGGCGGTGACGCCCGCGTCCACGGCCCGTTGGGCGTCGTCCACCCGGCTGATCCCCTTGAGCAGGAACGGCCCGCCCCACTGCTCCCGCAGCCAGGCGACGTCCTGCCAGGTGGCGGGCGGGGTCTGCATCCACTGTCCGTAGGCGCCGAAGAACGTGGGCGCGTCCTCGCCGGGCTGCTGGAGGTTGGGCGTGGTCAGGTCCGGCAGGCGCCGGGACTTGGCGAAGTCCCACAGCCAGCCCGGACGCGAGATTCCCTCGGGCGCGAACCGGGCCATCGCCCTGAGGTTCAGCCGCTCGGGGATCCACGGGCTGCCCCAGTCCCGGCCGTGGGAGAAGGACCAGTCCAGGGTGACGATCAGCCCCTTCGCCCCGGCGGTGCGGGCCCGGTCCAGCTGCGCCAGCATGAAGTCCTTGCTGCCCATCCAGTACATCTGGAAGAACATCTGCGGGTTGGCCGCGACGACGTCCTCAACTGCCTTGCTGGCGAAGGAACTGAGCCCCATCGCCGTGCCCCGGGCCGCCGCCGCGCGCGCCACCGCCAGCTCGCCGTCGGGGTGCACCGCCTGGACCCCGGTCGGGGAGATGAGCACCGGCAGGGAAACCGACTGTCCCAGCACCGTGGTCGTCAGGTCACGCTTGGCCGGCAGGTCCGCCACATGGGGCACGAAGCCCAGTTCGGCGAAGGCGTCGGTGTTGTCGCGGTAGGACACCCCGCGTTCGGAGCCGGCCAGCAGGGCGCTGTAGACCGACTTGGGGAGCCGCTTCTCGGCCCGTCGCTGGGCTTCGGCCACCGTCTCGAACCATCCGTTGTTGCCCACGGGGCCTCCCTCAGAGTTCCAGCCCCGCGAGGGGGCTTTCGTCGCAGTCACGCTCGGGGCGGCGCAGCGTCGGTATGCCGAGCGGCACCGGCGCCTGCCGCACCGGTCCTCGATGTGAGTGGTCTCCGCTGGGGCGGGGCGCACCGGCCTGGTCGACCGAGGACAGTGCCGCGGCGCCGTGCCCCTGCACGCATTCGGGGTCCGGTCCGTCCAGCGGCAGCCCGATGAAGAACTTCGCGGCCATGCAGCCGCCCCGGCAGGCGTCGAAGGCCGGGCACGCGGTGCACGCCCCGCCCGTCTGCGGCCGGCGCAGGTCGGCGAAGAGCGGCGACTCGCGCCAGACTCCCGTGAAGCCGCCCTCGGCCCGTACGTTCCCGGCCATGAAGGTGTCGTGGATGGCGAACGGGCAGGCGTACACGTCCCCGACCGGATCGATCAGGCACACCACCCGGCCGGCCCCGCACAGGTTCAGTCCCGGCAGCGCTTCCCCGTAGGCGGACAGGTGGAAGAAGGAGTCCCCGGTGAGGACTTCCTCACCGTGGTCGACCAGCCAGTGGTAGAGATCGCGCTGTTGCTCGGCGGTCGGGTGCAACTCGTGCCATACGTCCGCGCCGCGCCCGGAGGGACGCAGTCGGGTCAGCCGCAGTTGGGCGCCGTACCAGTCTGCGATCTCCTTGAACGCGTCGAGCTGGCCGGCGTTGTGCCGGGTCACCACCACCGAGATCTTGAAGCCGCCGAAGCCGACCGCGGCGAGATTCTCCATCGCGCGGATCGCGGTGGCGTAGGAGCCGGCGCCGCGGACGGCGTCGTTGACCTCGGCCGTCGCGCCGTCGAGCGAGATCTGCACGTCCACGTAGCTGTTGGCGGCCAGCCGGCTCGCCACTTCGGGCGTGAGCCTGACGCCGTTGGTTGAGAACTTCACCCCTACGCGGTGCGCGGTGGCGTAGTCGACCAGCTCGAAGAAGTCGGGGCGGATGGTGGGCTCTCCGCCGCCGATGTTGACGTAGAAGACCTGCATCCGCTCCAGCTCGTCGATCACCGCCTTGCACTCGGCGGTGGTCAGCTCGCGCGGGTCGCGCCGTCCGGAGCTGGACAGGCAGTGCACACACGCGAGGTTGCAGGCGTAGGTCAGCTCCCAGGTCAGACAGATCGGTGCGTCCAGGCCGTACTGGAAGTGGTCCACGAGACGGCCCGGGCCGGCCTGCCGGTCAGGGGCTACGGGAGCGCTGGTCACGGTGCTTCCTTGGTTCGAGGTGCGTCGCCCCGCGGCAACTCGTCTCGCGGGGTGATCATGCGGGAGGCAGCCAGGGTGGCCAGCGCGGTCCGGTACCGGGGCATGTCCGCCTCCGGCACGTCTGCGACGTGGCAGGCGGCACGGGCGCTGGGCTGGTCGGCCAGGGCCCGGATCACGGCCAGCAGGGTGCGGTCCTTGACGAACGACAGCCGCCGGGTGCCGAAGTGGTACAGCAGGGCGCCGAACGGTTCAGGCCGCACGGCGACCTGCGGGTCCAGCGTCCAGGCGCCGTCCAGCGCGAAACCTGCGGTGGCGGGGGTGTGGGGGGCGGACATCACGGGCCGGCTCAGTACACGCCGCACATGCCGTCGATGGACACTTCCTCGACCAGCAGATCCTGGTCGACGAGGTCCTGTACGACGGACTGCTCGTCCTCGGTGGCGGAGCCGGCCGAAGCGGGAACCGCGGCCTGCGCAAGGTCGGTCATGGAGAACTCCCTGATTGCCCGGGACGCGCTGTCCGCGGCGCGCCCACTGCATGACGGCACCCGGTGCCGTGCTTGGTCTGTCCCGTCGACGCTATGCGGCCGGACGATCCCGACATTGGGAGCGAGTGCCAGCCGATGGGCGGGGGATGCCAACCTCCGAGCCGCGGCTCTCCCCACGCCGAGAGGTGGGCCGCGTCCCTGTGGGCGACAGCGCCGCTCTCCGGGGCGCGTCCAGGAACGATCCGGCGGGGGGGCGGTCGGTACGGACCCGTGGCGTCAGGCGCCTTCTGCCCCATCGCCCGGGGAGCGGCCCGGCCCGGAGCCCCTGCGGTGTCGGCGCTCGGCGCCCAGGCCCGCGTAGTACTCGATGAGGGCGGGGCATCCACCGTGGCAGGGTCGACGACCTGTGCGGCCGGGCTCCCTGGAGGAGCCGCTTGACCGGGACCTCGAGTTCTTGCCGGTGCGGGTGTGCGGGATCGCCGGGACGACGAGGATCTCGTCGGGGACATGGCGGGGCGAGGCACCGGTCCGGACGGCGTCGCGAATGCGGTCGCGGAGGGCGTCGTCCAGTGTCACCCCGGGCGTGGGAACCACGAACAGCGGCATCCAGTAGCCGCCATCGGATTCCTCCGCTCCGATGACCAGGGCCTCGGTGATCTCGGGGAGGCGTTCGACGACGTCGTGGATGTCGGCGCTGCCGAGACGTACGCCGAGGCGGTTGAGGGTGGAGTCGGAGCGGCCGCGCACGATGACCGCGCCGTGGCCGGTAAGGGTGATCCAGTCGCCGTGCCGCCACACGCCGGGGTACGCCGAGAAGTACGCCTCGCGGTAGCGGCTGCCCTCGGGATCGTTCCAGAAGTAGAGCGGCATGGACGGCATCGGCCGGGTGACCACCAGCTCGCCGACCCGGTCCACCACCGGGAAGCCTTCGGCATCGTACGGGGCCAGCGCTTACGAGGCGCTGGTGGTGACCTTCTTCGGCCAGGGCGCGTCCGCGGGAACCTTTCCGTCATCGACCGCTTCGCGCGGCCCGACTACATCCAGCACAACCCGACGCTGGCCGACGGGACCAAGGATCATCGGCGGGAACGCGACGGTGGGTGAGGGTGACTGGAAGCCCGGGTGGGTGGCGCTGCTGGAGTTCCCCTCGCTCGAGCGGGCGAAGGAGTGGTTCGACTCGCCCGAGTACGCCCCGCTGAGGCGGCTGTGGGAGGAGAGCACCCGCTGCAATGTCGTCATCTTCAAGGGCCCTTCCGTCGGCGGCCTGAGAGGGCTGCTGTCGGCGGCGGCCGCGAGGTGGCGAGTAGCTCGGCCGGTTGCGGCGCGGACTGACTCCGCGCCACGCTCCTCGTCCGCCGTGTGTGAGTCGGCTGACAGCCGCTGCCTGCCGCGTCCGCACCGGCTACGGCGTACCGGCGAGCCTGCCCATCACGTCGTACATCTGCTGCCGGGTCAGTGGACCGACGGGCAGCGGCCCTTGTGCGGCTTGTGTGCGCAATCCGTCGAGCAGGAAGGCGACACCGCGCCGCCAGGCGTCGGGCGCGACGTCCGCGGCCGCGTGGGCGAGGAGGGCGTTGGTGCCGAGGACGAACAGGAGGTCCTCGCCGGTGAAGTCCGGCCGGAGGGTGCCGGCGCACTGGGCGCGCTCGATGATCCGCGTAGCGGCGTCCTGTGTCCGGCCGCACACGGCCATCAGGCGCTCGGCATCCGGATAGCGCCCACTGACCACGCCGGCGACCACGGGATCTACAGCCTGCAGTTCGCAGAGCTTCTCGATGTAGTACGCGAACCCCTCCCAGGCGTCCTCGAAGGCCAGGGCGCGCTCGGCGACCTCGTCGAGGCGACTCGCGGCCAGGTCGGTCACGACCTCGTCGATGAGCGCCTCGCGGGTGCCGAAGAGGTTGTAGAGGGTGCCATGGCTCACGCCGGCCCGACGGGCGATGTCCTTGAGGGGCACCTGGAGACCGCGCTCCTGGAAGAGCTCTGTGGCGGCTGTCCGCAGTTTCTCCGCGTTGCGTCGTGCGTCGGCTCGCATCCGGTCGTCCCTCCTGGTCCTGGCGTTGAGGCCTCCATGGTCGCACTCCCCCGACAGCACCAACTTGACCACGGGGTCAAGATGCATGTTACCGTCGTGACTAAGTTGACCCTAGGGTCAAGATTACTCCCAGAACAAGGAGCAGTCCCATGTCCAAGGTGATCGCCGTCTTCGGTGCCGGCACAGGTCTCGGCGCATCTGTGGCCCGCCGTTTCGGGCGGGAGGGTTTCCGGGTCGCCTTGGTGGCCCGGCGCAAGGACCGCCTGGACACCCTTGTCGAGGAGCTGGCCGGTGAGGGCATCGAGGCGGTCGCGTTCTCCGCCGATCTGTCCAAGTCCGCCGAGGTGCCTGCCCTCATCGAGGCGATCCGCGACCGCTTCGGCCGGATCGATGTCGTCGAGTACGGGCCGATCAGCGGCGACCAGGGCTTCACCCCGGCCGCCCAGGTGAACGCGGTGACGCTGGAGGGTCTGCTCCCGCTTCTGCTGCTCACCCCGGTCGAGGTGGTCCAGGCCGTACTGCCGGAGTGGACCGAGCGCGGCGACGGAGCCTTCCTGCTGACCCACGGCTACTCGGCGGCGCAGCCGTTCCCACACCTCAGCGGCGTGGGCCCGGTGATGTCGGCTGCCCGTAACTACCTGTATTCCCTCAACGCCGAGCTGGCCGGTACGGGGGTCTACGCCGGCACGCTGACCATCGGGGCCTCCATCACCCGCAGCGAAATGGCCGAGGCCGCGGCGGCCCAGGTCGATGCCGAGGCGGCCGACAGTGCCCAGTTCCCGGTCGTCGACCCGGACGAACTCGCCGCGCACTACTGGGACATGTACGTCAATCGCGACCGCGTCGAGCAGTTCCACCCCGAGACGCTGACACCGCAGGCTGCTGCATAACACTCACTGGGAAGAGGTACGTCGAACATGACATCAAGTCAGAAGACCGTCTCCGTGCAGGCGGATGACACGGTCGCTCAGCACATTCCTGATCAGGACGACCGGGCCGGAGCGACCGAGGTACGTCCCGCATTCGTGACGCTCGCGGCGGACGACACCGTGGGCGTGTGCACGGTGGACGGGGTGTGTTCCTGATGAGCGCGTACGCACACTCGGAGGACCGGCTCGTCATAGATGTGTGGAGCGACATCATGTGTCCGTTCTGCTACATCGGCGACACCCTGCTCGCGCAGGCCCTGGAGAAGTTTCCCCACGGCTCCGACGTCGAGATCCGCTACCACAGTTACCAGTTGATGCCGCATCTGCCGACCGACCGCGGCGTCGACCTGAACGAAATCCTGTCGAAGGAGCGCGGTTTCCCCAAGGCGCAGGCCAAAGCGATGAACGCTCAGGTCTCGGCCCGCGCGGCCCAGATCGGGCTGGACTTCCGGCTCGACTCCGCGATCGCGATCAACACCCGCGCTGCCCACCGGCTGATCTACTTCGCCGAGAGCCAGGGCCGTCAGCACGACATGGTCCAGCGGCTGTTCCGCGCCTACTTCACCGACGGCCTCAACGTCGGCGATCACGACGCTCTCGCCGGCCTCGCCGCGGAGATCGGCCTTGACCGTAGTGCCGCCCGTGAAGCACTCGACACCGGCGCGTTCGACGCCGAGGTCGATGCCGATGTGCGGCACGCCGGGCAACTCGGCATCACCGGCGTGCCGTTCTTCGTCTTCGACGGCCAGTACGCCGTCTCCGGCGCCCAGCCGGTCGAAGCGTTTCTGCAGGCACTCGACGTCGCCTGGAAGGGAAAATTCGCCAAGAGCGCATGAGCGGACGGCCGCATATCCCCCTTCGAATCCAACGGGCAGGTAGTTGTCTGACAGGTCAGGTTGGTTCCCGCGTCGGATGACCCCCCAGGGGTGCCGAGGCAGATTCGCGACTCGGCCGGCTACGGACTGCTCGTACGGCGCGGTGGCTGGCGTGGCCTGCGTCTCGGGCTCGGCGGCCGTTGGGGGGCGAGGCCGCCTCGTGCCGTAGGACGGGCCGCTACTCCCAAAACTCCGCTGCACGGCGGGACCAGCTCATCGGCCGCCTCACGGGTAACCAGCGAGACCACCCGGTGGGGGGCCTGACTGGCCCGGCATCTTGCCGTTGCTGTGCATGGTCCAGGCGGAGTCGTCGATCACAGCGACGACGTTCTCGTTTCCGGGCACGGCCAGGAGAGGACTGTAGGCCATGAGGTCCAGAACGCCGCTGGGTGATGTGTCTTTTTCCCTGGGCCAACAGGCTGGTCAGCCCCACGAAGTCCCTGGCGTGGTATGCCGTGGACAGGGCTTCGATCTGCGTCAGGTACTGGATGTAGGGCTCGTTGCGAACCATGAGGTCGTCGGGGCCGTGACTGCCGAGCTGCCGGTATTGCTCCAGCAGGTTGGCGTATTCCACTGTGCCTGCGACGCCTCGGTGGGTGAGCAGGAGGTACTTGGCGGACCGACCTCCGCCAGCAGGCCTCCGGCGAGCAGCAGGAGGGCGAGCTCGACTACCGCGAGCCCAAGCACCGCCTGGGCCTGGACCACTTCGAGGGGCATTCCTGGCCGGGCCGGCTCCATCACGTCACCCTCGTGACTGCCCCCCACGCCTTCCTCACCGAACAGCGCCTGGCCCCAAAAGTGTCCGAATCGGTCTCACCCTCTACCAGGTCCCCGACGTCCTCCAGGACGTCCTGAGGTGCTGGGCCGGCATCTGCACCACCTGCCACCAACCCCTCCCCAGCGGGTCGCACTCAAGGCCGAGAGCGAGATGGACCTAACGGATTCCTACTAGGTGGTCCACAAGGACCGTGGCCTTCAGACCGGGCAGGGCACGCGCCAGTTCGAGGACGACCTCGCAGCGATCGTGCGCGGTGCCGTTGAAGAGGTAGCCGTCGGCCGCGATCAGCACGGTCGGTTCGAGCTGGGCGAAGCGCTCGGCGGCGGCCCTGGGGCGTAGTCCTGGCCGCACACCGACCAGACGGCGCCGAGGCTCGCGGCGGCGAGGAACGCGATGATCGCGTGCGGGGTGTTGGGCAGATGGCCCACGACCAGGTCACCCTGCCCCGCCCCCAGATCGCGCAGCGTCGCGGCGACCGAGGCGGCCCGGGCTCGCAGCTGCCGCCCGGTGACCTCGTATCCGGAGCCCGTCTCATCGAGGGCGACGATCACTGGGGCGTCGTCGGTGAGCTTGCCCAGGGCGTGGTCGGTGCAGTTGAGCGTGGCGC
Organism: Streptomyces sp. NPDC002623; assembly: GCF_053592635.1. Classification (NCBI taxonomy): domain Bacteria; kingdom Bacillati; phylum Actinomycetota; class Actinomycetes; order Kitasatosporales; family Streptomycetaceae; genus Streptomyces; species Streptomyces sp. NPDC002623. Next base: position 31,084 of record NZ_JBSFWB010000045.1, read on the forward strand.
CGGGGAACCACTGGGCCCCGGGCATCCGCTCCTCCACCAGCACCCGCTCGTACGGGCGTCCTCCTCGATGTCGAAGTACTCCCAGACCGCGCCCCAGAACCCCTCCAGGTCGGTGACCGGCCAACGGTGCAGGGAGGCGTAGTCCGCGTCGACGGCGACACCCTGGCGCCCCGGCCGCCCAACGGGCGAAGTCCGCGATGCGGCTGCGCTCGGCGGTCTCCGGATCGGGGGTCCAGAAGGGGTCCGCGAGGGATGACGAGTACGGCGTGGCCATCGGGTGTTCCTCCTCAGCATGGGGCGGGATCGATGGGGCCGGCAGCGGGGCGGCGGGGCACGCGCGGCAGCGGCGGTCGGACCCGGCGCCTGAGGCCGAGGACGCGCCTGCCGCCGCCGGCCCGGACCACGGCCGTGCGCGCGCCCGCGACACGGAGCCACGTCCGACGCCGTTCCGAAGCCCACGGTTGCGTCAGTCAATCATGTCATTCGACACAGCCAAGAGACTTTGTCACTCGACAATGTCGACTGTACGGTGAATGGCAGGCGACTGCCAGACCCGGAAGGAAGGCCCCCGCATGACGCATCCGACCGTTCAGGCCACCGAGGCGATCCCCGAGCGCCCGGCCCTGCCCTACATCGGCCACGCCTTCGGCGTGCCCAAGGGCCCCGACGGCCTGCTCCACCTCGTGAAGGAGTTCAAGGAGCTGGGCCCCCTGTACCGGCTCCGCGTCTTCGGGTCCGAGATCGTGATGATCGCCGGTCTGGATCTGGTGACCGAGCTGGCGGACGAGACCCGCTTCCGCAAGAACGTGCACGGGGAACTGGTCGAGATCCGCCGAGTCGCCGGCGACGGGCTGTTCACCGCCTTCAACCACGAACCGAACTGGCAGAAGGCGCACGACATCCTGATGCCCGCGTTCTCGCTCGGCGCGATGCGCGGCTACCACTCGACGATGCTGCGCGTGGCCCGGAGCCTGATCGCCAAGTGGGACGCCGCAGCCGGGCTGCGCCCCGTCGACATACCGGGCGACGCCACCCGGCTGACCTTCGACACGATCGGGCTGTGCGGGTTCGGCTACGACTTCGAGTCGTTCACCCGCGACGAACTGCACCCCTTCATCGAGGCCATGACCCGTTCGCTCGCCACCGTCCAGGAGAAGAACGAATCGCTCCCGGGCACGGAGGTGTTCAAGTGGAAGCAGGCCGACCGGTTCCGCAAGGACTCCGAGCTGATGGCCGACCTGGTCGACGAGGTGATCCGGCAGCGCCGGGCCTCCGGCGACACCAGCACGGACGACCTGCTCGGGCGGATGCTGCACACCCGGGACGCGGCGACCGGTGAGCCGCTCGACGACATGAACATCCGGCACCAGGTGATCACGTTCCTCATCGCCGGGCACGAGACCACCAGCGGCGCGCTGTCGTTCGCCATGTACTACCTCACCAAGCACCCCGAGGTGCTGGCCCACGCCCAGGCGGAGGTGGACTCCCTGTGGGGGGACACCGACGAGCCCGACCCCGAGTACGCGGACATCGGCAAGCTGACGTACATCCGCCAGGTCCTCAACGAGAGCCTGCGGCTGTGGCCCACGGCGCCCGCCTACGCCGTCGAGCCGCTGGAGGACACTGTCATCGGCGGCAAGTACGCCGTACGCAAGGGCGATTCGCTCATGGTGCTCACGCCGGGGCTGCACCGCGACGCCGCCTGGGGCGAGAACGTGGAGCTGTTCGACCCGGACCGGTTCACGCCCGAGCGGGAGCAGGAGCGCCCCGTCCACCTGTTCAAACCGTTCGGCAACGGTGAACGGGCCTGCATCGGAAGGCAGTTCGCGCTGCACGAGGCCACCCTGCTGCTGGGCCTGTTGGTCCACCGCTACCGGCTGATCGACCACACCGACTACCAGCTGAAGATCAAGCAGACCATCACCATCAAGGCCGACGACTTCTTCCTCCAGCTGGCGCGGCGCGGCAGCGCCGAGCGGCGCCTGCCCGCCGTCGCCACGAGCGGCGCGCCCACGCACCAGGAACGGCCCACGGCCCGGCGGGGCACCGCCACCGCACTGACCTTCCTGCACGGCTCCAACCTCTCGACCGGCAAGGGCATCGCCCAGGACCTGGCCGCGGAGGGTGACGACCGCGGCTTCACGACGTCCGTCGCTCCCCTCGACGACGCCGTGGGCCGGCTCAAGGACGCCCACGGCCCCGTCGTGATCGTGGCCGCCTCCTACAACGGCAAACCCACCGACGACGCCGCGGAGTTCGTCACCTGGGTGGAAGAGCTGGAGCCCGGCTCGCTCGACGGCGTCCAGTACGCCGTACTCGGCATAGGCGACCGCAACTGGGCCGCCACCTACCAGCGCATCCCCACCCTCATCGACGACCGGCTGACAGGTGCCGGTGCCACACCCCTGCTGGCGCGCGGCATCGCGGACGCGTCCGGTGACTTCGCCGGCGCGGTGGACCGGTGGACCGCCGATCTCTGGGACACCCTGCTCGACCGGTACGGGGCCCCGGCGGACACCGAGGGGGCCGTGCCGCAGGCCGACCCGGAGGCCGACGAGGGACTGTACGAGCTGCAGGACGCGACGGACTCGGCCATCGGTGAACTCGCCGCGCGGCACGGCGTCCAGCCCATGGAGGTGCTCGACGCCTACGAACTGGCCGACCTGGACCACCCGTTGGGCCGATCCAAGCGCTTCCTCAGGCTTCGGCTGCCGGAGGGGGTCGCCTATCGCACCGGGGATCACCTGGCCGTGCTTCCACGCAACTCCGAGGAGCTGGTCCAGCGCGTCGCCGACCGGTTCGGCCTCGACCTGGACCGCACCGTCCGGCTGCGCGCCCGGCGACGCACCCGCAACGTCCTGCCCGTCGACAGGCCGCTGACCCTGCGCCACCTGCTCACCGACTTCGTGGATCTGCAGGACTCCGCCACCCAGGAGCAGGTCGCGGTGCTCGCCGAGCACACCGGCTGCCCGCCCGAGCGCCGCCCCCTGGCCGAGCTCACCGAAGCGGACGCCGAGGCCTTCCGTGACCGAGTGACCGCCGCAGGACCGAGCGTCCTCGACCTCCTGGAGCGCTACCGCGCCTGTGAGCTGCCGTTCGAGAGCTTCCTGGAGCTGATGCCGGTCCTGCGTCCCCGCCACTACTCCGTCTCCTCGCCCGCCCAAGCGGCACCGGGCGAGGTCGACCTCATGGTGTCGCTGCTCGCCGCGCCGCACCGCGGTGGGGAGGGCACGTTCCGCGGCGTCGCCTCGCACTATCTGGGAACCGTCCGGGCGGGCGACACCGTGCAGGCCCGGGTACTTCCCTGCCGCGAGGCCTTCCGCCTGCCCGAGGACGAGGCCGTACCGGTCATCCTGGTCAGCGCGGGCACCGGCCTCGCGCCCTTCCGTGGCGCGGTCCTCGACCGCGCGCACACCGGTTCCACCGGAACGCTGCTGTGCTACTTCGGCTGCGACCACCCCGACGTCGACTACCTCCACCGCGAGGAGCTGGAGGCGGCGCAGGCCACCGGGGCCGCCAGCCTGCGGCCCACCTTCATGTACGCCCCCGAGGACGGCGTCCGCTTCGTCCAGGACCGGATCGCCAGGGAGAGCGACGAGGTCTGGGCCGTACTGGAAGCCGGCGGACGCGTCTACGTCTGCGGAGACAGTCGCCGCATGGCGCCCGCGGTGCGGGAGGCATTCATGGCCGTCCACCGCGAACACACCGGCACGGGGGACGAAGAGGCCACCGCATGGCTGGCCGCCCTCGTCGAGTCCGGCCACTACGTCGAGGACGTCTGGGCCGGCTGAGCACGGCGGCAGCCCCCGAAGGGGCGACGGGCCGGGATCCCCCACTCCACCGGCCCGTCGCCCCTTCGGCTTCGGCACGGGCCGGGCGGGGTCAGTCGATCGGGACGGTCACGAGGTCCAGCCGGCCGTCGGCCAGGGCCACGGTGGAGGAGACCAGGGCCCGCAGGCACGCGATCTCGGCGTCCTCGTCCCGCAGTGCGAGGCGCTGGAGGGAGAGCCCGTCGAAACCGGCCAGGAAGAACCGCGCGACGGTCTCCGGCGGGTGGGTGAGGACCTGACCGGTTCGCTCCGCGGTCCGGGCCACGAGATTCGTCGTCACGTCGATCAGATCGCGGTACTGGTCCCCCAGGACCTCGCTCAGGCCGGGTGTGCGAAGAGCGAACATGCTCAACTCGTTCAGCAACTGGTAGTTCGCGGGCTCGTCCCGCACGGTGCGCCACAGGGCCGCGGCCAGCGCGGCGATCGTCTCCGCGAAGCCCCCGTCCTCCGGCGCCGCCAGTTCGAGCTGCGCGAGGAGGTCGTCCGTGAGCTGCTTCAGCACGGCGCGGTACAGGCCGTCCTTGGTACCGAACATGTAGTGCACCGTCGCCTGGGCCACGCCGAGCTCGGCGGCGATGGCACGCGTGCTTCCCGCCGCGACGCCCTCCCGGGCCATGAGGTCGATCGCCGCTTTGATCAGCTGGGGGCGGCGTTCAGCCGCTGAGACGTGAGCCATAGGTAGATGATATCGACTTGGTCTGTCGACAAAGTCGATCGACGAGAGCGGGTCGAGGATGCCAGGGGTCAGCAGGTGCCTGCCTGCTGATTCACACGTAGATTCTGAGGTGTGGGGCCCGACACCGATGCCTTCATCCGTGATCTCGCCCGAGGGCTGGGCCCCCGGGCGGATGAGCTGGCCGAGCTGTTGAGGGGGGTTCTGCGCGACGACTTTCCCGGCATGTGGCAGTACGAGGACCTCGCCGCTCTGGCCAAGCACTCCGCGCACGAAGAGGTCGCCGCCATGCTGGCCGTTCTCGAACACCGGGTGGACGTGGCGGAAGTGCAGACGCCCCCCGGGTCCATCGAGTTCGCTCGACTGGTGGCCGAGCACGGCGTGCCCCTCAGGGATCTCCTGCGCCTCTACCGGCTCAGCCACGCCGGCATGCTTCAGCTGCTCTACGAGGAGGCGGCCGGTCTCAGCGGGGACCAGGAGCTGGTCACCGCGACGATCGCCGCGGTGACCGAGATGAGTTTCCAGTACGTCGACCGCACCTCGGAGCAGGTCGTCACGGCCTACCAGAAGGTGCGGGACCGCCGGCTCCAGCAGCGGCTGATCATGATCGGTGAGGCCGGCACGCGCATCGGAACCACCCTGGACACCACCCTGACCGCCCAGGAGCTGGCCGACTTCGGTACGGGCCGCTTCGCCGACCTCGTCACCGTCGACCTGCTCGACTCCGTACTCCACGAAGACGGCGCCTTCCCCGAAAGCGGTCCGTTCGCACTCCGGCGGATCGCCCGGAGTTCCGTGGTGGACGACTGCCCGGTCTCACCGGTCGAAGCGGGTCAGGCGCACACCTACCCGGAGGGCTCGGATCCCTCTCGCGCCCTGGCCGACGGACAGCCCTCGCGGCACACCATCACACCTCCCGACATCCCGGCATGGCTCGCGCCGTCTCCCGACGACAGGCGAGCTCTGCGATCCGTCGGCGTCCACTCGGTGCTGTTGGTGCCCCTATGGGCCCGTGGGAGCACCCTGGGTCTCGCGCAGTTCCTCCGTCACCGCAACAACGCGGAGCCCTTCGACGACGACGATCTGCTGCTGGCCCACGAGATCGCGTCCAGAGCGGCCGTCTCCATCGACAACGCCCGTCGCTACACCCACGAACGCTCCGTCGCACTGACGCTCCAGCGCAGCCTGCTGCCGCAGCACATGCCGGAACAGTCCGCCGTCGAGTTGGCCTCCCGCTACCTGCCCAGCGGACGGACCGGTGCGGGCGGTGACTGGTACGACGTGATACAGCTCTCCGGAGCCCGCGTCGCCCTCGTCGTGGGCGACGTCGTGGGACGCGGCCTCGGCGCCGCGGCCACCATGGGCCGGCTGCGCACCGCGGTCCGCACTCTCGCCGACATCGACCTGATGCCCGACGAGCTGCTCACCCACCTGGACGACGTGGTGATCCGCCTCCAGCGCGAGGAGGCGCAGGACACGACGGACGGCTTCACCGCGACGTGCCTGTACGCCGTCTACGACCCCGTCTCCGGCCTGTGCTCCGTGGCCAGCGCCGGACACGTGCCGCCCGCCGTCGCCACTCCCCCGGTCCTCGGCGACGACGGCACGATCTCCCGAACGGTCGTCCTCCCCTCCGTGCCGATCGGCCCGCCCCTGGGCCTGGGCGGGCTCCCCTTCGAGACAGTCCAGTTCGAACTGCCACCGGGCAGCCTGCTGGCCCTGCACACCGACGGCCTCGTAGAGAGCCGCGCTCGCGACGTGGACGCCGCGCTCATCCTGCTGCGCGGTGTCCTCGCCCAGGCACCGGCATCGCTCGAAGACACCTGCGACAGGCTGCTCGCCACGCTGCTGCCCGACCGCCCCTCCGACGACATCGCTCTTCTCCTGGCACGGACCCGGGCCCTCGACCCGGACCACGTCGCCACGCTGGACGTGCCCTCCGACCCGGCGGTCGTCTCCGCGGCCCGCGCCTACACATCCGAGAGACTGACCGCCTGGGGCCTGGAAGAGCTGATCTTCACCACCGAGCTGATGGTCAGCGAGCTGGTGACGAACGCGATCCGCTACGGCAAGGACCCCATCCGGCTGAGGCTGATCCTCCAGTCCACCCTGATGTGCGAGATCTCCGACACCAGCGGCACCGCCCCGCACCTGCGCCGGGCGCGCGTCTTCGACGAAGGCGGGCGTGGTCTGCTCCTGGTCGCCCAGCTGGCGGAACGCTGGGGCACCCGGCACGGTCGCGAGGGAAAGGTCATCTGGGCGGAACAGTCCCTGCCGACAGTGGCTGTTGCGGAGGCCGGTGGTCTCGCGACCGCGCCGTGAGACTCGAGGCGCCGGCCTCAGCCGACAGGTGCGGTCAGCGCCCGGAACCGGCTTCCGTGGAAGACGAGCGGCGCCCGCTCGGGGTCCCCGGACAGCGAACGGACCCGCAGCAGTACGACCGTGTGGTCGCCGGCCGCGTACTCGCCCTCCACCTCGCAGTCGAGCCAGGCCGCCGCGCCGCCGACGAGGACGGCCCCTCCCTCGGTCACGCTCCACTCCACCCCGGCGAAGCGGTCCCCGCCCCGCGCCGCGAGCGAGCGCGCCACGGCATCCTGCCCCTCGGCGAGGACGCTGACGCCCAGCCGGGCGGCACCGCGCAACCGCGGCCAGGTCGTGGACGTGTTCTGCATGCAGACCGACACCAGGGGTGGGTCCAGGGACACCGACGTGAAGGAGCTGACCGCCATCCCGTCGGGGACGCCGTCGTCGCCGACCGCGCAGATCGCCGCGACCCCGCTGGGGAAGCAGCCGTAGACACGGCGCAGTTCGGCCGGGTCCGCAAGCTCGGTGATCGGACGCATTCGTGGACACCTTCCGCTGAGAACGTCCCCTGAGGGACGGCACGAGGACTCCGCCGGTCCGCGCCGACGGGAGTGAGCCAGAGGCCGCGCGGTGCGCGGCGAGGAACTTCACGGTGAGCGCGGACACGGCGACCCGTGGGTCGAGCCCGGGCCGACGGCATCCGTCTGCCGGGTTCCGGACATCGAGCAGCCGGGCGGGCCACGTCGGCCTCGTCGACGGTCCGCCCGTCGCCGGGCCTGATCGGCCCGGTGTGGATCCGCCGCCTGCTCCGACTATCGGCCACGGCCGCGGTCGCTCATTGAGTGAGCGCGCCAAGCGGTAGGACGCCTCTGTCACCCCGCTCGCCGACGAGCCGGCCCGGGTTGGTTCGCCGGGCCGGCACCGCGTCGGCTCAGATCCGGCGGGCGAACACCTTCCGGAGCGTCTCGTGGGTGGTCCAGCGACAGACATCACCGGGGACCATGATGCCGACGTCACCGGGACCGAGCTGCCATACCCTGCCGTCCGCGAACTCCGCCGTGGCCCGACCGCTCACGATGACGAACATCTCGTCGCCCTCGACGCCCTCCAGCACTCCGGGGTCCATCTGCCAGACCCCGCGGACCTCGGAGCCGTCCTCCCGGTTCCAGACGGGACCGACGACGATCTCGGTGCCGGGGGTCACCCGCGCCGGGTCCACCGGGTAGGTGACCGTTTCGACAGCGGCCGGGTCGAACTGGACACTCTTCACGGGTTCCTCCTTCAGGGGATGCGGTACCGAGTGCCGGGGAGACCGAATCGGCAGGTCGGCATCCTCACTGTCCTGTGGAGCGATCGCGGAACATTGGACCAGGGCGTCAAGCGGTCTCGTCCGGATGCCATCGGCGACGCGGCCGCGCCCCCGCTCCTCCGGGAGTCCGGAAACCGGTTCGGTTTCCGGCGGGACAATGATGAGTAACGAGCGGCCGACGGGTGGCCAGACATTGCGCCGCCTGCATATGCTGCGAACCAACCGACCGGCTGGCATGTTGTGTGCTGTCAGGGCGGGCCGGGCCTCTTTCCGGTTTCCTGCTGGAGGTAATCGTGGCCAGCATTCAAGTGCGCGGACCCGTCAACGCGGAGCAGGCGGCGGCGTGGCGCGAGGTGTGCGTCTCCCGTGGCATCGCCGACTCCGTCCGGCTTCCCGAAGAGGGGAAGTCGTTCGCCGGTGTGGTCCGCTGGCGACAGCTGGGGGACCTGACCCTGGTCGACATGGAGGCCGAGCCGTTCGGTGTCCGCTACCGGCCCGGTTCCCCGGCCTACGACTACATCGGGTTCGGCGTGAACCACCTGGAGAGCATGGAGCGGTTCGTGTTCGACGACCGCAGCGAGCACATCCAGACCTCGCCCGTCGGCGTGTGGGACCCGGCCCGGCTCGTGGAGTCGGAGGTCCTCAGCCCGATCGCGCAGACGATGGTCCTGGTGCCGAAGTCGGCTCTGCACCTCCGGAACGGACTGCCCCTCACCATGGGCGAAATGGTCGCCCTCCAGGAGTGCTCGTCGCTCCGGATGCTCCGGGACCTGCTCCTGGCTGTCGCCGCGGAGGCCGACCGGATGGCGCCGGCCGAGGTCACGGCGGCCCGCAACTCCATCGTGGAGCTGATGCTGGTCGCGACAAGGCTCCGGTCCGCCACCCCGACCGGGATCGAGAGCGAGGCCATGCGACGGGCCATCGGCACATGGATCGACGAGCGTCTGCACCTCGGCCAGCTCTCCCCGGCCGACGCGGCCGAACACCACGCCGTCTCGGTCCGATCGCTGCACCGTCTCTTCGCCGGGACCGGGGAGACCTTCGGTTCGCTGGTCCGGCGGCGGCGCCTGGACCGCGCCTGGCGCGACCTGATGGCGACCGACGACAAGGTCCAGAGCATCGCGGTGCGCTGGGGCTACTCCGACGCCAGCCACTTCATCAGCGACTTCAAGCGTGTCCACGGCATGACGCCCGTCAGTTACCGTCAGGCCGGCCAGTCGCGCGGTTGACGGGCAGACGCCCCGGACGCCGGTGGGATCCGGCGTCCGGGCAGCAGCTGGGACCACGAGCCGATGTGTTACCGCACATCCGCGGTGTCACCCGCGGTGGACGGGACCGGCGCCGGCCCTTCACCGATGTGCTGGTCGCCGATCCGTGCGTAGACCTCGGGCCGGTGTGTCCGCAGCCAACGGGCGTAGAGCAGGCCGCCCAGCGCGAGCGCGACGACCACACCGATGGCGGCCGTCGCGACGGTCATGTTGCCCCCCATGAGGGTGTCCCGGTTGACGGTGGCCTGGTAGAACACGACCAGCAGACCGATCATGGCCAGCAGTGGGGCGACCACCGTCTTCCACCGGGAGCTCACAAGGCCCGGATTGCGTCGGAAGTACAGGACGACCGACAGCGAGGTCGCCACCAGGAGCCCCAGGACCCCCCAGTTCCCCAGGCCGATCATCGAGGCGTAGACCGTCACCGGGTCCAGCCGCAGGACCGCGGGCACGAGCATCAGCACGAAGACCACACCCGACACCATCGCCGCGGCCCGGGTCGGTGCGTGGTGGCGAGGGTGGACGCGCGCCAGCGAGGCGGGCAGCACTCGGTCGCGGGCGAGGGAGAAGCCGTAGCGGGACGAGATGTTCAGCATGGCGAGCAGGGCGGCGATGCCACTGCTCACGAGCAGGATGTTCGCGAGGTCACGCATGACGACGCTCGTGTACTGCTCAAGGCTGCCCAGGAAGCTGGTCGTCGGGTTGAGCGCGGTCGCGACGGCCGCGTCGGTACCGAAGGCGGCCAGATAGGCCCATGATCCGACCATGTAGAACCCGGCGAGCACGATGACCGTGAGATAGGTGGCGCGCGGGACGGTGCGGTCGGGGTCCCGCGTCTCGGCCCGGAACACCTGGATCGACTCGAATCCCATCAGGCAGGCGACGCCCCACAGCAACGCGAAGCCCATCGACCCCGTCCCGAGCTGCGCGGTGAAGTCGAGGCCGAGGCCCTGCGGCCCGCCGTCGGCGAAGACCGCGACATCCCACACCGACACGATGACGACCTCGATCACCAGACAGACGCCCAGCACCCGCGTCGAGATGTCGATGTTGAACAGGCTCAGAGCCGAACAGATCGACCAGGACACGATCGACCAGGCCCACCAGGGCACGCCGGGACCGTGCAGGGCGTGGACCAGTTCGCTGGTCATGAGGCCGGAGAGGACGAAGGACCCGGCCGCTATCACGATGTAGCAGAACAGGGCGACGAAGCCTGCGCCGAGCCCGGCCACCCGGCCGATGCCGGCGGTGACGTAGGTGTAGAAGGCACCGGGCTTGTCCATGTGGCGCGCCATGGTGACCACGCCGGTGGCGAAGAGGAGCATCAGCCCCGCCACGGCCGCATAGACCAGGGGTGTGCCGGCTCCGATGCCCATGCCGATCATCAGGGGAATGAACGCGGCCATCATCGCCAGCGGCGCGTTGAACGCGAGAGCTGTGAGGACCAGGCCCGCCGTGCCGAGGTTGCCCTCCAGGCGAGGAGCGTCCGCTGATTCCGTGTCGGCGGACCGTTCTGGTGTCGTGGTACTGCGGGAGGTACTTCCGTCCATGGCCTTTTCTCCGTTTTCGAGAGCGGGGAGCTGGGAGCCGCGCGGGACGGATGGGCCCTGGGGGAGGCAACACCCGGTAAGCGGAAGTGTGGGTACCAGGAGCGGCGCGCGATTGGACCGGAGCGCCACACGATCGGGTCGCCGTGACGTGCTCACCTGACGGCCACGTTTCCCGTGTCTCCAGGCATGACGCCCTCCTCCTACGGCCTGGCACTCGCGCCCGATGAGCGCTCGTCGCGCGGTGCCACAGTCGGGAACACGAGGACCGGCGTACGAGAGGAAGAGGCATGGCATCGCAGTGGAGCGCCTCGAAGGCGGAGTTCGAACGCGCGCGCCGGACTATCGGCGGTGGCCTCGCCTCCAGCGTGCGCGGCTCCTCGCGGCCCCACCAGATCTACTTCGAGTCCGGACGCGGCGCGCGGCTGGTCGACATCGAGGGCAACGGCTACGTCGACTACGCCCTCGGCTGGGGTCCGCTCCTCCTCGGACACGTCCACCCCCGGGTCACCGAGGTGATCCAGGCCCAGCTGGAGCGGGGAGTGCTCTTCGGCGGCGGCAACCGGCACGAGATCCGGGCCGCCGAGAAACTGCTGACCGCGATCGGCTGGGCGGACCGGCTGCTGTGGACCAACACCGGCACCGAGGCCGTCCAGATCTCGCTGCGGCTGGCCCGTGCCCGCACCGGCCGGGACATCGTCGTCAAGATCGGCGGCGGGTACCACGGCTGGCACGACACCGTCCTCGCCAGCTGCCGCGACTACGGCAAGGGCGGGGCCCCGGTCCCCCACTCGAAGGGGCAGCCCGCGTCCTCCGTGCAGGACCTGCGGGTCGCGCTCTACAACGACCTGTCCGTCGCCGAGACCCTCTTCACCGTCGAGCCGGGCCGGATCGCCGCGGTACTGGTCGACCCGACCTCGTCCAACACCGGATGCGTGGCACCCGCCCCGGGGTACCTGGAGGGCCTTCGGCGCCTGTGCGACGAGCACGGCGCGCTGCTGGTCTACGACGAGGTCGTCTCCGGCCTGCGGCTGGGACTCGCCGGCGCGGCGGGCCGGTTCGGCGTCGCCCCCGACCTCGCCGCGTACGGAAAGGCCATCGGCAGCGGCCTGGGAGCCGCGGCCGTGGCGGGCCGGGCGGACGTGATCGACCTGGTGACCCAGGGGGTCATGCACTCGGGCACGTTCAACGGCAACCCGCTGTCCACTGCGACGGTCGAGGTCACGCTGGACGTACTGAGCGAGGACGGGGTGTACCCACGGATCGGGGAGACGGCCCAGGCCCTCGCGGACGGCGTACGGGCCGCCGCAGCGGACGCCGGTCACACCCTCGCGGTCCACCATCTCGGCGCGACCGTCCTCGCCGCACCCGGGCTGTCCGCGATGACAGGACCCGACGACTACTTCGCGGCCGACTGGCGCTGGTGGAACGACCTTGTCGCCCCGGCGATGCTCGCCCGCGGCATCTACCTGCTCCCCAGCGGACGCCTCTTCCTGTCCACCGCACACGGCGCCGCGGAGGTCTCCGAGACCGTCGCCGCCTTCGCCGACGTGTTCGCCGAGGTCGGCTCCCCCGCCGTACCCCACGCCACCGCGGTCTGACCACCCGCGGTCTTTCCCCCCACGCCCTTCCCCATCCCGAAGAAACATCAGGAGGTCCCGATGGACATCGGCATGTTCTACGCGTACCAGCTCCCCGACACCAGCCCGGCCGACGGATTCGACTGGGACATGCAGACCATTCGCTGGGCGGAGGAGTACGGGATCGCCGAGGCGTGGTTCGCCGAGCACTTCGCCGTGGGCTGGGAGCGCTGGCCCGCACCCGAGCTGCACGTCGCCGCCGCCGCCCGGGAGACCTCGCGGCTGCGGCTGGGGACGGCCGCGAACCTGCTGCCGTACCACAACCCCGTGGCGCTCGCGTACCGGCTGATGTCGCTGGACCACATCACGCGCGGGCGGCTCATCGCCGGCTTCGGCGCCGGGGCCTACGAGGCGGACGCCCGGCTGTTCGGCACCGACCTGGCCGCGCAGAACCGCGAAATGCTGGAGGAGGGCCAGGAACTGATCCGGGCCATCTGGAAGAACAAGGGCGAGGGCCTGAAGATCGAGGGCAAGTACTTCTCCGTCGACGTGCCCCCCATGGACAACCCGCTGCTGCTCGGGAACCACTGGACGCCCTACCAGGAGGGCGGCCCGCGCGTGGCCGTCCCCGTGTTCTCGCCGAGGTCGTCGACACTGCGGCAGGCCGGCACCCGGGGCGACATCCCGATCAGCATCGCGTTCAACGACGAGTTCCTGGCCGGGCACTGGGAGGTCTACTCCGAGGGCGCAGCGAGCACGGGGCTGGTCGCAGACCGCCGGGACTGGCGGGTGCTGCGCGACGTCATCGTGGCCGACACCGACGAGAAGGCCCTGGAGCTGGCCCTGTCGACGGGGATCCGCCGACCGCTGGAGGAATGGGTCATCCCCTACCACATGAACGCGATCCTGGCGTCGTTGCCCGAGGGGTTCTCGGCGGAGGACATCACTCCCGAGTTCCTCATCCACGGGGCCTGGATCGTCGGTTCCCCCGAGACGGTCGTGGACAAGCTGGCCGCCGAATACGAGCGGTGCGGTGGCTACGGCACGTTGCTCGTCCAGAACTACGACTGTCACGCCGACCCCGAGGGCTTCCGCAGGCACCTGGAACTGCTGGGCACCGAGGTCGCCCCGGCGCTGACGGCGCGCGTCGGCGAGCTGACCTCCCCGATCTGACCACCACGGAACAACGACCGCAACGACGAAGGGAACTGTCATGGGTCTGCTGGACGGCAAGGTCGTACTGATCACCGGCGCGGGACGCGCTCAGGGGCGCGCGCACGCCGTGGTGTCGGCGCGTGAGGGCGCGGACGTCATCGTCACGGACATCGACGCGGACATCGCAACGGTGCCGTACGGGCTGGGCACCAAGGAGGACCTGGCCGAGACGGTCGGGCTGGTCGAGAAGCAGGGTCGGCGTGCGCTCGGCCTGGTCGCCGACGTGCGCTCTCAGCAGGCTCTCGACGACGCCGTCGCCCGGGGCATCGCCGAGTTCGGCAAGATCGACGCCCTGATCGCCAACGCCGGCATCGTCAGCCTGGGTCTGGTGCACGAGCTCACCGACCAGCAGTGGCAGGACATGCTCGACGTGAACCTGACCGGTGTGTGGCGGTCGGTCAAGGCGGTGCTGCCGCACATGATCGAGCAGCGCTCCGGTTCGATCGTGATGACCTCCTCGACCAACGGCGTGGACGCGGCGGAGTTGCACTCCCACTACACGACCACCAAGCACGGTGTGCTCGGCCTGATGAAGAGCGTCGGCATCGAGGGCGCGAAGCACGGCATCCGGTGTAACGCCATCAAGCCCGGCGCGATCCGGTCCGCCATGGTCGAGTTTCCGGCGATGCTCGACATGTTCGCCGGTCACGAGGGCGAGGGCACCCTCGACCACGTGGACCCGGCGGGCTATTACTACAACGCTCTGCCCCACGGGATGCTCGATCCCGAGGTCTGTGCGAACACGGCGGCGTACCTCAACTCCGACCTCGCCTCTGTCGTCACGGGTGCCTCTATTCCGGTGGACGCCGGGCACGCGCTGCTCCCCCGGCTCAACATGAACCCGGTCCGTCCCGAAGTGTGATCTGACGGTTCTACGCAGGCGGATCGGGCGTGACCGTGACAATCTGCCTCATCGGCGACACGGATTCCGTCGACTCCCGTCGTTCCGGAGGGTCTCGCCCTCCGCCTGCCCTCTCACCTCGCTCCACGCCCCACAGTCGCCCGACCCGAACCACCGCGCACCACCTCGAACGACAAGGTCTCCCCCCATGAACCTCAACAGTCACTTCACCCAATACCTCCAGAAACTCCCTCCGCCGAAGACCCGGGACCTGACTGTCGAGCGCGACCTACGCGTGCCTCTGCGGGACGGGGCTGTCCTCCTTGCCGATCGCTGGGGTCCCAAGTCCGGCGGTGACGCTCTGCCGGTGGCACTGATCCGTACTCCGTACGGCCGAGCGGGCACGCTCGCCCTGGGAGCGGCCAAGCCGCTGGTCGAGCGCGGCTTCCAGGCGGTGATCGTGAGCACGCGCGCCACCTTCGGCTCCGACGGCCCGTTCAACCCCTTCCTGTGCGAGCGCGAGGACGGTCTGGACACCCTGGACTGGGTGGTCAAGCAGCCCTGGTTCGGTGAGTCGATCGTCCTGGTCGGCGCCAGCTACGTCGGCTACACGCAGTGGTCGGTGGCCGACGCCGCGCCGCCCCAGGTCAAGGCCATGGTTCCGGTGGTGTCCAACGCCACCTTCACCATGCAGTTCAACCGCAAGGAAGGCTTCTCCCTGGAGACCCCGTTCACCTGGGGGGTCCAGGTCGAACGGCAGGAACGCCGGTTCGCCAACGTGCGCAACGCGTTCGAGGAGCGGGAGATCCTGCGCGCCATGCGCACCCTGCCGCTGAACCAGTCCGACGTCGGCCTGCTGGGCCACCGCAACGACTACATCCAGAACGTTCTCGCCCACGACGGCGACGCCCCGTTCTGGCAGCCGGCCGACCACGTCGACAAGGTCCCCGACATTACCGTGCCGGCGAGCCTGGTCGGCGGCTGGTACGACCTGTTCCTGCCGAACCAGCTGCGCGACTTCAAGACCCTGCGGGAGACCGGACAGTCCACCCCGCACCGGGTCACGATCGGCCCCTGGGCGCACTGGGCGCCGGCGATGGACGGGCTGGCCACCCGCGAGGCGCTGCAGTTCGGTTTGGCCCTCGCGCGGGGCGAACAGCCGCCGGAGCGCGCTCCCGTGCGTCTGTTCGTGATGGGTGAGGAGAAGTGGCGCGACTTCCCCGACTGGCCGCCCCCTGGATACGCGCCGCAGCGCCTCCACCTCCAGCCCGGCGGCGCCCTCGGCACCGACCTGCCCACCGAGTCGGCTGCGGACGGCTACCGCTACGACCCGGCCGACCCCACCCCCGCGGTCGGCGGCGTACGCATGTGGACCCTCCAGAAGTACGGCCGTGTGGACAACTCCAAGCTCGAGGCCCGGCCGGACGTACTGACCTATACGACTCCCGTCCTGGACAAGGACGTGGAGGTGATCGGCGAGGTGAGCGCGGAGATCTTCTTCCGCTCCAGCCTGCCGTACGCCGATGTGTTCGTCCGCCTGTGCGACGTGGACGAGAAGGGTCGCTCCAGGAACGTCTGCGACGGCTTGCTCAGCCTCACCGACGCCGACGACACGGTGTGTGCGACGGTGCAACTGTGGCCGACGGCCTACCGCTTCAAGAGCGGCCACCGCATCCGCGTCCAGGTCTCCAGCGGTGCCTTCCCCCGCTACAACCGCAACCTGGGCACCGGTGAGCCCACTGCCACAGCCACCACCCTCCGCGCGGCCGACCAGCAGGTCTTCCACGACCCGGCCCGCCCGTCGGCGATCGTGCTGCCGGTGCGGCAGACCCCGTGAAGCGGGATGAGCCGTCCAGGCCGAAGTACTGACGCAGTTCCGGTGGAACGAGTGCCGGATCCGGCTGGAAGCTCTCGATGAGCAGCCGGTCCGGTCCCTCGGCCATCGCGTACGTGGGCTCCCGCCGAACGTCCGTGACCGACACGCTCATCCTCCGCTGGTCATAGAGGTGGTCGCGACCGGTGCCGGCGCCGATCCGCAGCTGAAGACGCCCCGAACTCTTCCTCGGTCAATCGTCCAGGCAAGCCTTGATCATGCGGGCGAGCCGACGTCTGACGATCGCGTCGTCCCCGACGAAGCGCTCGTCGTTCTCCTTTCCCACGAGCACTCCGGTCCCGAAAAGACCGAAGCCCATGATGAGGGACTCGGGCAGGCCAATCTTGGCCTCGGACTCGGCGTCGTCCGCGAGCATGCCCTGGAAGGGCTCCCGAATCCTGGTCTCCAGCTCGCGGCGGAAAGAAGCCCGGTCCCATGACCAGGCCGTGCGAGCCCGGGCCGCCACCAGCTCGAACAGCGCGCGCTTGGAGACGAAGTACCGGTTGACCAGCGCCGGTGCGACACCCGCGTCGTCCGCGATCTCCTGGAGCGTCACATGGGCGAAGCCCCGTTCGGCGATCGTCGTGAAGCCGTGCGGAGTATGCCGTCGCGCGTCGCCGCAGAATCCTTGACGCGCTGCTTCTCACGGCCCTTCGAACGCGTCGCCCGCTTCGTCTCTCGTGAACCGGCCTCACCCATGTCGACGAGTCTGCCACACCCTTGATCACCGCACTGGCGAGAGAAGCCGTCGATGATTTCGCCAGTTGCCGCCATCTGTACCGCCCCCGATTTCACAAGCTCGGACATGTCCTAACCAGCTGACGAGAGCGCCTGCCGCGCGAGTAGCCGTGACAACGCGCGCAGGTCCGTGGACGGATCGGCGAGCACTTCGGCCGACACCGGCGCACCCGCGTCGAGGACGGCCTTGGCGGCCCGGACCGTCTTCGCCTCGTCGAGACCGCCCACGGCCACGAGGTGGTTCCCGCGGAGCCAGAAGGCGAGAAACCGTTCGGGCGCCGCGTGCGCTCTCGGCGGACGATCGCGCCCTCACCCGCTTCGTGGCCGCGGTGGTGGCCGGCCCGACGGTCCCGGACGAGGTGTTCGCACCGGTCAAGGAGCGGCTGTCCCCTCGGGAGATCGTCGAGGTGATGCAGGTGACCGGTTACTACTGGTCGTTCGGCCGGGTGTGCACCGTCCTCGAGATCGAGGTCGAGGCGGATCACGGCAACGCGGTGATCGAGGTGAGCCGGCGGCTCCAACTCGGAGCTTCCTGACCGGACGCACATCGTTTCCGCCCTGGAGCCGGCCCCCTTTCGGGAGCCGGCGGGTCGGTCACTGCTCCGGCTGGTCGTCGGTGTAGGTCGGTGCGACCGCCGGCTTGATCACGACCTGGCTCGGGTGGGCGGTGAGCAGCGGGTCGGTGACCGATGCGGGGGCGTCGGTTTCCACCACCACCCGGTCGCTCATTCCGTCGTAGCGGACAGAGACGCTGTGGTTGGTGGTCTCGGTGCTGGCACCCGCGATCTCCTCGACGGCGTCCGTCTGGATGTCCTGGATCTCGGCAAGGGTGAACTGGGGGCTCTTGGCGGTGGTGGGGGTGGGCCAGGAGTCCGGGACCTGCCCGTCCTCGTCGGTCCAGTCCGGCGGGGTCTGGAGGTCGTCGATGTCACCGCTGCAGTCCTCGGGGAAGATGAGGACGGGGCCGATCTCGGGGTCGTCGAACGCGGTGAGCGCGCAGTTGTAGTCGGCCAGGGCCTGGACCTGCTTCCACTGCACTTCCGTGGTGACGTCGTCGGCGCCGCCCGTCGGCGTCGCGGTCGTGGCCAGTGACTTGGCGACGGCGGTCTCGTGCGGGGCGCACTGGCCGGACGCCGCGGCGTCGCTCTCGACCACCAGCTTGTCCTCGTACTCGGAGACCAGGGAATCGGTGACCGATGACGGAGCGTCGGTCCGCGCCACCACCCGGTCGCTCATTCCGTCGTAGGAGATGTCGAGCCGGTAGTTGGTACCGCCGCCGTCCGTCGGCTGCACCGCCGTCATGACCGCGTCCTCGATGGTGGCGATGTCGGCGGCCGTGAACTGCGGGCTCTTCGCGGTCGTGGGCGTGGGCCAGGACGTGGGGGTCTGCCCGTACTCGTCGGTCCAGTCCGGCGGGGTCAGCAGGTCGTCGATGTCGCCCGCGTAGTCCTCGGGGAAGATGAGGACGGGGCCGATCTCGGGGTCCTGGAAGACCGCGATGGCCTGGTTGTAGGAGGCCAGGGCCTTCACCTGCGCCCACTCCTCCTCGGTCGCGTTGGCCCTGGTCCGCACCTCGGCGGCGTCCAACGCCCGGTCGTAGACACGGAAGTCCCGCATCCGGCCCTTGAAGTACAGGTCGTTGGAGTAGAGGGAGCGGCCGAGGTAGTCGGCGGTCGTGGTCCCGTTGCCGATGGAGCCCGGGGTGATGCTCACATCGGTCTTGCGGGCCTTCTCCACGCCGTTCTCGTAGAGGGTGCCGGTGGTGCTGGTCTGCGTGTAGGTCACGTGCTTCCACATGCCGCGCGCCAGCTGGTAGGTGCCGCTCGACGGCTGGATGTCCTGCTTGGCGGTGTAGTCGGTCAGCGACAGCGAGGTCCGGAAGGTGTTGCCGGTGGTGAACAGATAGCCGCTGCTGCCGCTGGTGTTCCCGAACCCGTAGAAGAAGTACGGCTTGCCCATGGTCGGATCGATCCACACGTCGAAGTCGACGGAGATCGAGTCGAGCCCGGTCATGATGTTGTCCGGCGCCTTGACGTAGGTGTTGGAGCCGTTGAAGGCCATCCCCTCGCCGGCCCAGCCGGTGGTGCCGTTGACGATGCCGTCGCGTCCGTTGCCCGAGGAGTCGTGGGCGACGGTGCCGGAGGTCTCGTCCAGCTTGTAGCGCAGGATCAGGCCGTCGGTGATGTCGGCCTGGGCGGGGGCGGCGGTCATCAGCGCCGTACCGGCGACCAGCGCCGCGGAGAGGGCCGCGACGGAGATCCGCCGTCGCGCCGGGAACAGGCCGGGGGCGGCTGCGCGCACCGTGCCGGCCGGAGTTCTTCTTCGCATGGTGTTTCCTTTCGAGGCAGTACGTTGCTGTCCGTTTCGAGGGCCGCGGTGCTCGCGGGCACCGAGGCCGCGGGAGGTCAGCCGCGGCCCTTCGATGTGCCCATGACGTACTGCGCGTACTGGATCGCCGTGTAGAGGACGATCGAGACGGCGTTGCCCCACGCGTCCCGTCGGTAGGCGGTGAGGGGCTGAGGGTCGCGGTGGCCCTGGGGGAATCCGAGGAGCCAGTTGAAGCGGACGCTCAGCGTGCCCCAGTTGTTCTCCTGCGAGACGAATCCCGGGTCGATGCGGTAGACCCCGTTGTTGCCCATGACCGTGGCGATGCTGTCCCGCAGGGGGCGCTGCCGGGCGGCTTCCGAGACCCACTGGGTCATCCTCAGCACTCCGCGTGCCATGTTCTGGTTGTTGTTCGAGTCGTAGAGGTACCAGGCCGCGCTGCTGATGGTGTCGCGGCTGATCGCCATGTACGAGCGGAGCTCGTTGGCCGCGGTCTGCATGCCGACGTAGTTCTCGTCGAACGAAGTACGCGCGGTACTGCTGGCGTTGCGCATGTTGCCGCTGTCCATGCGCTCGCGCTCCGCCTGCGGGACCGTGCGGTTGCCCATGTAGTGGTAGACGTTGTGCCGGTCCCACCAGCCCAGGATGTACAGGTCCGCGCGCCGCAGCTGAAGACGCACGAAGTTCGCGTTGCCCCACATCCGGACGTCCACCTGCACATACGCGTCGTGCGCGTCGCGCCCCTGGGGCCAGCTGGAACTACCGGGAAACAGCCGCGTGTCGGTGTGGTTCACCTGGAACGCGGTGCCCGCGCCGGGCACCAGGCTGGTCTGCCCGTCGTTGACGCGTGCGCGGAGGGTGTTGATGAAGTTGACGTAGTCGTAGCCGTCGTCGTCCCCGATCTTGAACATCGGGTTGTTGTCATTGGCGAGCGCGGGCTGCGCGCCGCCGATGGGGCCGACCAGCGTGGCAACCAGCGCCAGGACGATGGCGGCGAGGATGGCGATTCTTGTCCGGCGGGGCCTGGCGACGGTCCCGGAGACAAGGCTTGCGGACCCGCTCGCCGGGGCCGAGACGGCCGGCGAGGCCGGGCCACGGCCGAGGGCGGTCACCGCACGGGCGCGCAGCGTCCCGTCCGCAGTCTTTCTTCGCATGTCTTTCCCTTCACAGCGCTACGTTCACGCTGGACGACCCCGCGGTGTGCGAGGCCGTCGCGGCGGATGTCGGTGGAGGGAGCATTGCCGCGCGGTCGGCGGCGGCGCGATACGCACTTGTACCGAGGGGGGCCTGGCCAGTGGGTAGCCGAAGCCGGGCAATGGGTACGGGTACGGCACAGCAGTGGGTACCGAGCTACGGGACAGTGGGTACCTGGGTCGTGGACCACCAGGACGCGATCTGGGCCCGGGAGCCGAAGCCGAGCTTGCCCAGAATGTTCTGCACGTGCCGGTCGGCGGTCCGCCGCGACACCTTGAGCGTCGAGGCGATCTGCCGGTTGGTCAGGCCCTTGGCGACCAGCGCGGCGACTTCCCGCTCCCGCGGCGAGAGCGGCCCCGCGGCGATGGACGCCGTCGACTCGTGCACGGGGTCCAGAGCGTACCGAATGGCCCGGCCGGGGCTGTCGTGACGGCCACCCTCCGCAAGTGCCTGCGCGTACGCACCCAGCCCCAGAGCGTCCACGACCGCCTTCTCGCAGCGTGCGTGGTGTCCGGCCATGTGCGGGCCGAACGCGGAGATGGCGGTGCCGACGTACTTCCACAGTGCGTCGGCGGCACCCAGCAGCCGCGCCGACCACTCATGACCGCCCCCGGAGGCGGTGGCCCAGGCGAGCAGTTCCAGTGTCCGCGCGACCATCGTGTAGTCGTTGAACCCCGACATGCACTGCAGTGCGTACCTGGCCAGCGCCTTGGCCGACTCCCGGTCCCCGCGTTCCCAGGCGTTGTGGCCCAGTGCCGTCAGGACCAGCGCGCGTCCCCACCGTTCCCCGCTCGCTTCGAAGGCCTCGATCACCTGCCGGCAGGTCTTCACCGCGCCGGGGTCCCCGGCGTAGGCCTGGGAACATGCCAGTACGAGCAGCCAGGAGGTCGCCTCCGCCTCGCCGAGCGCCGCCAGATCGGTCCACGCCTCCTTGTACCGGGTGACGGCGTCCTGCGACCGTCCCCGGAACTCCGCCGACAGGCCACGGAAGCCGCGCATGAAGGCCAGCACCACCGGGTCGCCCACCTGCTCGCCGAGACCTTCGGCCTCGTCCAGCCACCGGTCGGCCGCCACCAGATCGCCCTGTGACTGCGCCACCCAGACGGCGGTGACGAGCGCCCGGGCCCGCACCACGGTGGGCTCGGGTGCCCCGGCCAGCGCGCGGTCCAGCTGCCGGCGTCCCTCGGTGAGGAATCCACCGACGCACCAGTGCAGCTGCAGCGCGTCGACCAGCTCCAGCCTGGCCTGGGAGTCGGTGTCGCGGTCCAGGGCCGCCAGCAGGTTGGTGTGCTCGACCCGCAGCCGGGTCAGGTCCTCCACCTGGGTGGGGCCGTACCAGCCCTCGGCGATGCCCCGGGCCAGGGTGAGGAAGAAGGCGCGATGCCGGTCCAGCAGCCTCTCCTCCTCCCCGGAGGCGGCAAGCCGCTCCCGCCCGTACTGCCGGATGGTCTCCAGCAGCCGGTAGCGCAGCGCACCCTCGGTCTCGGTGGTCAGGACGACGGACTGGACGACCAGACGGTCCAGGAGGTCCAGCACCTGGTCCTCCTCGATGCCGTCTCCCGCACAGACGCCCTCGACCGCGTCCAGCGCGAACCCGCCGGCGAAGACCGACAGTCTGTTCCACAGCAGGCGCTCGGCCGGTTCGCACAGCTCATAGCTCCAGCCGATGGCCCCGTGGAGCGTGCGCTGGTGGGGCAGCGCGGTCGGGCTGCCGCTCGTGAGCAGGCCGAAGAGGTCCTCCAGCCGGTCGACGACCTGCTTCACGGTGAGTGAGCGCAGCCGGGACGCGGCCAGCTCGATCGCGAGCGGCAGCCCGTCCAGTTCGGCGCACAGGCGGGTGACCTCGGCCCGGTTCGCGTCGCCGACCTGGAAGCCGGACCGGACCGCGGCGGCCCGGTCCCGCAGCAGGTCGGCCGCATCCTCGGGCGGCAGCGGGGAGACGGCGAAGACATGCTCGCCCGTGATCCCCAGCGTGTGGCGGCTGGTCGCCAGGATGTGCAGCTCGGGCGCGGCCGAGAGCAGGGTCTTCGCCAGCTCGGCGCAGGCACCGGCCAGGTGCTCGCAGTTGTCCAGCACCATCAGCGCCCGCCGCTCGGCCAGGAACCCGGCGAGTTGCTCCAGGCCGGGGCGGGGGCCCAGGTCCGGAACGCCCAGCGCCGACGCGGCCACGCCCGCCACCACCGACGGCTCCCGCACCGGGGCCAGGTCCACCAGCCACGCCCCGTCCGGGAAGGTCTTCGCCGAGTCGGCGGCGACCTCCAGTGCGAGGCGGGTCTTGCCGATCCCGCCGGACCCGGTGAGCGTGACCAACCGCGCCGTCCGCAGCAGACCGCAGACCCCGGCGACGTCCGACCGACGGCCGACGAAGCTGGCGAACGACGCGGGCAGGTTGCCCGCCCGCGACGCCTCGGTGGTCACGACTCTCGCCTCCCGACCGCCCCCGGGTGTGGCTCGTATCGCTGTCCAAGCGGCCTGGACAGCGATCAAACCAGTCTATTCCGGCAGCGGACGGTCTAGCACGAGGGATGAGAAGGGGTGCCCGTGCCGGCTGCTGGGGGCCGCTCTGTGAGGCGGCCCAGAGCACATCCCGGGTCGCGGAGGGGCGTACTAAGTCGCGGCGCCGCGGAACGGGAAGTCCGCGTACGAGCTTCGCGTCGCGAGGGTGACCGTGACCGGGCTCTGCGGGCTCAGTACCAGCGGGTTCCCGCCGGAGATGGTCAGCCGGACGCGGTGTCCGGCCTCGACGCGCCAGTGCTCGGGCCACACCTCGAAGTCGAAGGCGGTCTGCACTCCCGGGGTGATCGTGTTCGGGGACCGGTCCGACAACCGGTGGCTCGCCAGCAGGAACCCCTGGCTCATCCGGGTCTCGGAACCGTCGGGGCCGACATCGATGACCTGTGCATAGAAGTTCGCGTTCCTGGCGCTCAGCTTCGCCATCAGATGCAGGCGCACCGAACCGGCGAGCACCTTGTCCGACGTCATGGCCGTCGACGTGAACGACACCGAGGTGTTCGGGAACAGGATCGAGCCGGACTGGTTGTACGACACCTCACCCGCAGCCCCCTCCGTCGCTGCCAAACGGCCCCCGACGTTGAGATAGAGGCGCTCGTCCCGGACATCGGCGGGCGGCCAGTCGGCCAGTTGCTGCCAGCCCGACCCCGTGCCGACCGGCCCTTCGTAGGTGGTGAACCGCGACTCCGGGAGGGGCGCCGAGGAGTCCTCCTTCAGCCAGTGATCCCACCAGGCCAGCAGCGCGCCGGGCGGGATCGCGTCGTGCGACGCACATGTCAGGGGCGTACACCCCTGGTAGTCATAGAGGTAGGTGTGCTTCCACGGGCCGTACGTCATCCAGGTATGGGACTTCAGCGCTTCGTAGTTCGCGATCATCGACTTCTGGAAGTACATGTCCTGCCATCCGCCGGCGGCCAGGATGGGCACCTTGATGTCGTCGTACTTGGTACTGACGGCGATCTGGTCCCAGAAGTCGTCCTGGTTCGGGTGCGACTTCCACAACGCCCATTCCCGTGCGGAGTTGATGCGCAAGCCGCTGTAGAGCTGCGCGTCCAGCGGCCAGCCGTTGAGTGCACCGGCAACGGTCGCCCCCGGCGTCGCCCAGATACCACCGGGGTAGGGGTTGTCGGAGTAGAAGTTGTCCTGGGCCTGTTGCGGGGCGATGGCGACCAGGTGCGGTGGTTGCAGGGCCGCCACTCGGTAGGAGGTGAATCCTCCGTAGCTCTCGCCCTGCTGCCCTATTCTCCCGTCCGACCAGGACTGAGCGGCGAACCACTCG
This sequence comes from Streptomyces sp. NPDC002623, assembly GCF_053592635.1. Lineage (NCBI taxonomy): Bacteria > Bacillati > Actinomycetota > Actinomycetes > Kitasatosporales > Streptomycetaceae > Streptomyces > Streptomyces sp. NPDC002623. The sequence continues at coordinate 55,571 of NZ_JBSFWB010000045.1, forward strand.
ATCAGGTCGTAGTTGTCCCTCGTCTCTTCGGGCGAGTTGATCTGCGTCCAGGTGCCACTCGAGTCGCCGGTCCCGCGGATGTTGCAGACGATCACGTTGTAGCCCCGCTGCGCGAAGTATCTGCCCTGCAGCGAGAAGAGGATGCCGCGGAACGCGTAGTACGGGGTGTACTCGGCGACGATGCCGGGGAAGCGTCCCGACGCCGGGGTGACGCCATGCCCTGGCCGGTACAGGTCGCAGCCGAGGTTCACCCCGGAGTCCCGGGTCGGGACCGTCACATGCGTGGTGATCGCGTCGTACTCGGCCGGGCGGTCATAGCTCCAGTACGCGGGCGTACCGCTCAGCTGGTCGCTCTCGGTCTCGGCGGCGGCCGGGACCGCGCCCAGGGAACCCACCAGCAGCAGCGCGCCGACCAGGATGGACGTTCTACGGCGCATCATGACACCCCTGATCTCAGGTCGGCGGCGAGCTGCTCGACCGCGGTCCGGCAGGACCGGCCGCAGCCGATGATGTTGGCGAAGCCGTGGACGAGCCCCGGGTAGAACCGTTCGGCCACCGTGTGGCCCGCCGACCGGAGCAGTTCGGCGTAGTCGTTCTCCTCGTCCCGGAGCGGGTCGAACCCGGCGATGGCGATGACCGCCGGGGCGAGGCCCTCCGGGAACGCCGTGCGAAAGCCCACGGAGTGCCCGGGGTCACGGAGGTCCTGGCCGCCGAGGTACTGCGTCTCCAGGAAGGTCTGCTCCTCCTTGTCCAGCATGTAGCCGTCGCCGAAGGACTTGCGGCTGGGGCCGGAGTCACCGATCCGGGTGGCCGGGTAGATCAGCAGTTGCAGCCGCAGCGGGAGGCCTTCCTCGGCGGCGCGGATCGCGGTGAGCGCCGCGAGCGACCCGCCGGCGGAGTCCCCGCCGACCGCGACGCGCGCGGGGTTCGCTCCGAGTTCGGCGGCGTGTTCATGGGCCCATCGCAGCGCGGCCCAGGCGTCGTTCGGCCCGGCCGGATACGGATGCTCGGGGGCGAGACGGTAGTCCACCGAGAGCACGCGTACGCCGGACTGCTCGGCGAGGAACCGGCACAGCGGGTCGTACGCCTCCAGGTCCCCCAGCGCCCACCCGCCGCCGTGGAAGAAGACGAGGAGTCCGTCGTCGGAGCCTGGCGATGCCCGGGGGACGTAGAGCCGGGCCGGCAACGGGCCCTCGGCGCCGTCCACCGAGAGATCGCGGGTACTGCCTATCGGCTGCCGTCCGCCCACGGTCTCCATCTCCGCGCGCATACTGCGGCGCCGCTCTTCGAGCGAAGGCCGCTCCGCGGCGCCGCCCGCCAGCTTCTGGAGCCGCAGGATGACCTGGATGTCCACGTCGAGCGTGTTGTCGTCGATGACGACGGGGCGGCCCGCGATGACTCGCAACATCGGTCGCGGCAGGCCCAACAGCGTGCGGAGCGCGCCCGCTTCGATGGGTCGCGCCAGACCGGGCGGACTCGTGGTGCTGGTCTCGGTCACCTGGAATGCTCCGTTCAGAGGTCAGAAGGTTGGCTGATGCCCGCGGACCACCGAGCCCCTGGCAGCTACGCCGCCAAGGGCCGGACGCGGTGTGAACGGTCGTCGCCGGATGCCGGCGACGACCTCACGGATATGGCCCGGGCGCCGTCGCGCCCACGCCCTTCCACCTGCGCTGTCCCCCCGCTCGTACCGAAGCCCGTCAGCAGCCGATCAGGTACCCCCGGCCCCGCCGTGACGGCTCACGGTCCTCATGAGACGCCGGCCTCCTGCGGACCCGTGCCGAGGCCGACAGGCTTCCGATCCGTCGCGGGCTGTGCAAGCGCGCGGCCCACCAGCTCGACCGGTCCGTGCTTCTCCGCGCGGCGCCGGCCCCGGGGAAGCTCACACGTCCGCATCTGCCGCTCGTAGTGGTAGTAGTCGATCTGCTGGGTGTGCCGGGGCTTGTCGGAGAAGCTGCCGCCGTACAACTGGGCGTCGGCGGTGATCACCCGTTCCATCTCCTCGACGACCGGCGGGCGGTAGGTCCCCGCGAGATAGCGGGCGAGGAGTCGCACCTGGCTCTCGATGAACGGGAACAGCGTGGGCAGCGCCTGCCCGAAGCCGACGAAGACGAGGTCGTCCAATCCCGGCTTCAACATCCGCTTGTAGAGCGGCAGTTTGTTGCCGGGGGCGCTGAGGAACTCCGGGTCGAAGAAGGGGAAGCTGATGTTGTACCCGGTCGCGTAGATGATCACGTCGATCTGCGCGCTGGTGCCGTCGACGAAGTGCACGGTGTCGCCGTCGAGGCGCTCGACGTCCGGCTTGACCCGGGCGTCGCCCGCGCCGAGCCGCGCGAGCAGGTCGTTGGAGAGCGTCGCGTGCGCCTCCAGGAAGTGGTGGTCGGGCGTCGGGAGCCCGTAGCGTTCCGGCTTTCCGGCGATGAGGCGCGGCGCGTAACGGAGAGCCTTGCGCTGCCAGGCGAGCGGGATGCCGGGGAGGGTCGGCGCGATCTGGTCGATCGGCCGCCCGAAGACGTATTTGGGCATGACCCAGGCGCCGGACCGGGTCGACAGGATCACGTCGTTGCGGAAGATCTTCTGGGAGATCTCGCTGACGACGTCGGCGGCGCTGTTGCCGATGCCGACGACCAGGACCCGCTTGTCGCGGAGGTCGAGCGGAGCGGTGGGCTCGATGTAGTGGTGGGAGTGGATCGTCTCCCCGTCGAACGTGCCGGGGAAGTCGGGATACCGCGGGTCCCAGTGGTGGCCGTTGCCCACCACGAGGGCGTCGAACCTCCGGAGCTTCCCGTCCTGGGTCTCCAGCTCCCAGCCACCGCCGTCGAGATGCTCGGCGTGGACGACACCGTTCTGGAAATGGATGCGCTCCTTGAGCCCGAAGTGGGCGGCGTAGTCCTCCAGGTACTGGTGGATCTGGGTGTGGTGCGGGAAGTCGGGAAAGTGGCCGGGGATGGGAAAGTCCCGGAAGGAGACGCGCTCCTTCGAGGTGTCGATGTGGAGCGACCGGTAGGCGCTGGAGTGCCCGTTGGGGTTCCCGAAGGCCCAGTTGCCGCCGATCCGGTCGGAGGTCTCGAAGCACTCGTACGGGATGTCGTAGTCGGCGAGGTTCTTGCCGGCGGTCAGACCGCTGACCCCGGCCCCGATGATCGCGGTGGTGGGGCGGTTCGTCATGATGCGCTCCTCGTCCCCGGACGGGTGTTCCCGCCCGTGGCCGGGGACGGCTGGTGGGCTTCGGTGTCCGGCCCGAAGCGCCGGGTGAGGAAGGCGATCTGGTCGCGGAGCACCTTCGCGTGCCACGGGCCGCCCGGATAGACGTCGAAGTGATCGCACGGGTAGTGGTGGACCTGCGCCCTGGCCCTGCTCGCGGTGCGGACCGCGGGCCCGGGAGGGGCGGTCTGGTCCTCGTCGGCGATCTGGAAGAGCACCGGGGCGGTGATCCGCTTCGCGAACCGCGCGGGCCGCTGCAGACAGACCCCCACCAGCGCGGCGGCCGGCACACTGTTCGTCCAGTCCGGGCCCGCGACCTCGCGGAAGACCTTCGCCGCCCCCGGAGCGGTGAAGACGGCGATCTGATCGGGTTCGCCGACGATCGGCACGCGCACGCGCCGTCGGCCGATACGTGCGGCGACGATGTCGGCCCACACCAGCGCGTTGGTGCGCAGGGAGTAGCCGGTGGCGCCCCCGCGGCGCATCTGCACGAGCGCGGCGGCCAGTTCGTCCGTGGCCGGGGTGAGGGCGATGGCCCCGGCGAGCCGCTGGTCCTCCGCCGCCAGTCTGACCACGTACCCACCGGACATGGCGAGGCCCCACACCACGATGCGGTCGGGATCGATGCCCGGCAGGGTGCGCGCGTACGCGATGGCCGCCCGGTAGTCGTCGAGCTGCCGCCCCACCACGAGCTCGCCCCGGGGTTCCCCGGGGCTCGCCCCGAATCCCCGGTAGTCGAAGGCGAGGGCCGCGAATCCCGCCACGGCGAACGCGGCGGCGAACGTGTCGAGTCCGGAGGAACGGGTTCCGCCGAACGCGTGCCCGAGGATGACGCAGGGTGTGCCCGATCCGGTCCGGGGTGTGTCGGCCGGGGGGCGGTGCAGTTGGCCGGTGCACGTGCCGTCACCGGCGGGGAACTGATGGATCTCGGTACTCATGGAAGGACCTCCAAGGCCGGTACGGCTTGGTGAACTTGGTGGAGGGGCCCGTCGGCTCCGGCTTTGGTGGGGCGGCGGCCGGCCAGGCGGTCACAACGCCTGGCCGGCCGCGGTGCGTGCCGCCCGCGGAGGAAGTCAGGACTCGGTGGTGGGAGAGGTCGTCACCCGTCCGCTGTCTCCGCGGCCCGTTCGTCCGCGGCCCAGCGGCCCAGCGTCAGCTTGTCGACCTTCCCGACGGGCAGCCTGGGGAGATCGTCGAGGTGCCGCAGTCGCTTGGGGACCTTGTAGTTCGCGAGCCGTCCGGCGGCGAACTCGCGCAGCTGATCGAGGTCGACGTCACCGACGACGTACCCGACGCCGACCTCGCCGTAGACGGGATCGGCGACGCCGACCACCGCTGCCTGGACGACCTCCGGATGTGCCTCCAGCGCCTCCTCGATCTCGCGCGGGTAGACGTTGTAGCCCCCGGACTTGAACATCTCGCGCAGCCGTCCGACCAGTCGGAGATTGCCGTCGGCGAGACGGACCGCCTGGTCACCCGTGCGCAGGAAGCCCTGTTCGTCGAAGGCCTCGCGGGTGGCCTCGGGGCGGCCCAGGTAGCCGGCGAAGTTCGTGTGGGAGCGCACACGCAGCTCGCCCGGTTCGTCCTCGGCAGCGTCCTTCCCGTCCTCGGTGACCACCCGGATCTCGAACTCCGGTACCGGTCGTCCGATCGTCGTGGCCAGGGTCTCCGCCGTGTCGCCGGCCTGGCTGTAGGTGACCGATCCCGTGGTCTCGGTCATCCCGAAGCAGGTGCTCACCGGTGCCACCTGCCGCAGCGTGCGCACCAGCTCGGCCGGCGCCGCCGCGCCGCTGAACACGATCCGCTCGACACTGGTCAGATCGCAGGTCGACCACTCCGGTGTCTGGATCGCGTACAGCAGCATCGTCGGTACGCCGACGATGTGGGTCAGCCGGTGCTCGGCGACCGTGCGCAGCATCGCACCGGGGTTGTACTGCTCCGCGGGGTACACGGTCCCGCCCGCGACGAGCACGGAGCACGCCACGTCGCCGAGCCATGCCACGTGGTTGATCGGGAACGCGTTGTGGACGCGGGGCGGGGTGTCGGTGTTCCACTGCTCGTCCATCACGAGGGCGCAGTCGATGAGCCCGGCGTGAGTGATCAGGGCCCCCTTGGGTGCCCCCGTGGAGCCGCTCGTGTACACCAGCGCCGCCGGTTCGTCCCGTCGTACGGCCGCCCGGACCTCGGCGAGTTGCTCGTACGGGATCTCGTCCCCGGCGGCCAGGAAGCCAGGGTTCCCCGGCTCGACCAGCGCGCGCACGGACTCCGCCCCGGCCTCCAGCGACCGGAGCTTCTCCCACTGGTCGGGGTCCTCGGTCAGACCCAGCAGGAGGACGGGCTCGGCGTCACCGACGACATAGCGCAGCTCGTCCAGGGTGTACTTGGGGTTGAGCCCGAGCCAGACGGCGCCGATGCCCGATGCCGCGAGGAACGTGACCAGCACGTCGGTGCGCGAGTTCCCCAGGGCGGCCACCCGGTCGCCGGGTGCGACACCGGCGTGGAGCAGGGCGCGGGCCCAGCTGTCGACCTGGGCGCTCAGCTGGGAGTACGTGAGCTGCGAGCCGTCCTCCGAGACGAGCGCCGGGCGCTGGGGATGGGTCACTGCGCCATGGGCGGTGTAGGCGTCGATGCGGTCCAGCCGCGGGTGTCGAGGGGTCATGCGGGTGAGGCCTCCTTCGGTGTTCCCGCCGAGAAGCCCGGCTCAGACGGCGGTGTCGACGTGGCGGGGGGCGAGGCCGAGCCGCTGGGCGTTCCCCGAGAGGGCCGCCTCGACCGTCTTCTCGCGCAGACCGCTGGCGCGCCACTCGTCGGCGCCCTTCGCGATCGGTTGCACGGGCCAGTCGCTGGCGAACAGGACCTGGCTGCGCAGCACGTTGTCGATCAGATGACTCAACGGCTGCCAGCCCGCACCGGGGTGGGTGAGGTAGCGCGGTGCGAGGCCGCCGAAGTCGAGCAGGAGATTGGGGTGGCGGCGGGCGACGGCGGCGAGTTCCGCGGTCCACGGCCAGCTGGCGTGACCGGCGACCAGTTTCAGGTCCGGCAGGTCGACCAGGACGCGGTCGAGCAGCAGGGGCCGCTCCCCCGCCATCTCGTGCGCGCGCGAGTAGTTGATGCCGGTGTGGATGAAGACGATCAGGCCGAGTTCGAGTGCCTTGGCGTAGACCGGGTACAGCCGCCGGTCGTCGATCGCCATGTCGAAGAAGGCCGGTTGGACGCTCACGCCCACGAGCCCGAGTTCGGCGATCCGGTCGAGCTGACGCAGCGCCCGGGGCACCTCCATCCGCTGCTGGGAGACCGTGCCGACGCCGGTCAGCCGCTCGGGGTGCTCGGCCACGAGGTCGGCGACCGCCTCGTTGAGGGCGTCCGCCGGGTCACCCCACTCGTACTCCGCGTGCACCACCGCGCACGCGTCGGCGAGCTTCAGCTCCGCCAGCAGTTCGTCGACACCGGCGAACGCGGTATCGACGACGCCGAGGGCCGCCTGGTACCCGGCGACCAGCCCCTCGGGCGGCGGGACGTCCTGGTGGGGGCGCCTGTCCTGGGGGAGGCGCACACGCGCATCGATGATCATGAAACACTCCTTCGGCGGTCGGCCACCTCGTCGAGAGACGCGGGTTCCGTCGGCGCGGCCGGCGGGAGGTCGGCCACCCTCAGCCTCCGGCTCCCCCGGCGTGCTCCGACTATGAGCAGAGACATGTCGACCACGTGATCGACGATGCTGTCGAGCGAGCGCTCGCCGTCCGGGCGGTACCAGCGCATCACCCCGGTGCACAGGTCCAGCAGATGCAGGCGCGTGAGGTGCGGGTCGTCGAGGGTGAAGATCCCGGTCTGCCGGCCTGCCTCGAGCACCGACTGCCAGACCTCCTCGTAGCGGTCCCGGAGTGCGACGACGTCCTTGCGCACCTCGGTCGGCAGTGACCGCACCTCGCCGTCGACGACCGCGCAGGTGAGCGGGCTGAGGGCGTGCACCGTCGTGTGCATCCGCACCAGGGAGGCGAGCTGGACCGCCGGGTCGTCGGAGTCCGCGACCGCCGTCCCGCCGCGTTCGAGCAGGCTGCCCAGGCCCCGGAGCATGATGTCGCGGAGCAGGTCGTCCTTGGTCCCGACGTAGTGGTAGAGCGTCGAGGTGGTGATACCGACGTCGCGGGCGAGATCGCGAATTCCCGTACCCGCGAATCCCTTCGCCGCGAACAGACGGACGGCGGCGTCACGGATGTTGGTCTCGGTTGTCATCGCTCTCCTCGATACCGATCGATCGATCGATCGGGTCGAATTTAAGCCGCCGTTCACGACGCGTCAAGAGTCCCCCGGAAAATGCCGACCGACCGGGTCGGCCACAGGGAAGCCGCCCCTCGATCCCGGGCTGTCCAACGCCGAACCGGCCCGCGGCAGCTTCGTCACCCGGCAGTCCATGAACGTCGTCCTGCGCGGCCTGCAGGACGCCGGCCTGATCACCCGCCCGGCCACCACCGACCACGGCCGCGCCCTGCCCGCCCACCTCACCGAGGTGGGCCACCACCGCCTCACCGCGGCACGCTCCGTCGTCTACGCCATCGACCGGCGGATGACCGACACCCTGCCGCCCGAACCCCTCTCCGTCCTTCTCGCCGACCTGGACCGGATGGCGGAGACGCTTGGCGGGTGAACCGGTACGCAGCCCGATGAGCCGGAGCGGGATCACTGTTGACGGTGGCCGGCATACAGCCAGGTGGGTGCCGGAACCACTGGTGGCGTTCAGATCCCCCGGGGCCGAGCGCGACCATGGCCCCACCCCGGAGCCGCTCCCCCATGTCGTGCGCCCTCGCGGAACTGCGCGGCGAGTTCGCTGCGGGAACGGATGTCGAACTGGGCGTAGACGTGTGTCAGGTGGTACTGGACCGCCTTGGCGGTCGGCCCCGCCGGGCGGGAGGCGCGCGAGGCGCTACTGGCCCACTTCCGGAAGTCGGTTCTGCCAGGAAGCGAGCAACGGGGGTCAGGCTCCGGTCTGACGCAGGGGCGAGACCGAAGGGCGGACGGGTGCCGGCGCCGGCCGGGGGTTCTCGCGGGGCGGCCCGGAGGTCGCGCCGGCCCGCAGGGCCAGTTCCAGCTCGAAACGGGTCTCCG
>NZ_JBSFWB010000046.1:0-63772 GCF_053592635.1 Streptomyces sp. NPDC002623
GTCCTTGTACCAGGACAGCGCGACGGCGGTCTGGTTCGCGAACTCGGGGTGCGCGGCCTTGGCGGCGTCGAGCTTGGCCTGGATGTCCGCGATCAAGCCGCGCTGCGCGCTGCCTGGGTTGACGGTGTGCCAGGTGCGGCTATTCGGGTTTCTGGTGTGGGAGTTGGGGAGTGCTTCGCACTCCTGGGCGGGTCCGCTGCGCTCCCCCGCCTGACGGTCCTTCCGGCTGCGCCTCCAGAACCCTGGGGCCCATTGGCGCGGGCGGGGCTGGCTACGGGGGTGGGGGTCGCTCGTTCGTTTTGGGTTCTAGTGTAGCGCGTACATCGGGTTGATGCAGCATGTATCGTTGGCAGAAATATGGGACACCCCCCAACTGCATGGGCGGGGCGCGGGAAGCGAGGACTCATTGAATTCGTTGGGCTTCGAAAAGCGCTTTGAGGCGCGGAAAGAAATCCATCGTGAGGTTTCCGGGATGACGGTGGAACAGATTCACGAGCTCTGGGTGGCTGCTGGTGGCCTGGAGAGCCGAGAGGACCAGCCGGGTCCGCTCAGTACGGAGGACCGGCTGGCGGCGGTCCGGCGTAACGAGCTGAAGCGCATCTGGACGCTGATGACCGAGGACGGGCGGGTGACCTACTCCCCTGAAAGCGACCCGGACGTACACCGCTGGCACCAGGCTCAGCAGGAGCGTCAGGCGCGCGAGAGCGGCGAGGTCATAGAGCCGGCCCCCGAGCGGATCCGCTACCGGATCGTGGCGCAGCGGACCGATCCGGAGCACCCGGGCGCCGCCCTGCTGACGAACTACGCCTACGGGCGGTCGGTTGAGGAAGCAGTCGCCAAGGTCTGGAAGGCGCTGGAGAAGCCGGATGGTCTGTACGGGGACCAGGGCATGTACCGCGTGGTGGAGGTAGTTGAGGAGAGCTGGTCCAGCGCGGCACAGCAGCAGGAGGAAGCCCGCCGGCGGTACCTGACCACCATCCTGGAGAACGCCACCGCCACCGTGCGCGGCCGTGAGCCGGAGAACCCGGATGCGGACCTGGTCAGCCGCCTGGACGACTTCTTCACCCGTGCTGTCACCTTCCCCGACCCGCACACCAGTGGCGTACAGCCGCGCCCTCACCAGGCCACGTTCGGCTGGACCAGCGAACAGCCCTTCATCGAGCACGCCAGCGACCCCGGCCGCTCCCTGGCCCTGTTCCTCCTGGCCTACCTGGACCACCACGGCCTGGCCCTGGAGGCGTCCGTCCGCACCGGTGACCGTCCCGATCTGTCGCCGGTGGGCGAGGGCCGGCCTTCGGCCCGTGCCGCAGAGGAGGGCGCGCCGTCGGCGGAACTTGTCGAACGCGTCCTGGACATCTGCGCACTGCACTACGCGGCCGTGACCGGCACCAACTCCGAGCAGTGGGACCAGGAGTCGTCCCGGGAGGTCGTGGACATCGCCCTGCGGACCGTGCACCTGGCGGAGCCGGACACCTACTACCCGCGGGCGCTAGAGACCTACCTGCAGACGCACCGGGCGCGGCTGGAGCGGCTGTGGCGCCGCTACGGGCCCGACGGCATGTTCGCGGGCGAGCTCGTACTGATCGACCTGCCCGCCTGCTTCATGCTGTGCGAGAGGATCGACAACACCCCGGCCTCGCCCGAAGGGATCTGGACGCGGGAGGGCCAAGAGGAAACTGCGCTGGAAAGGCTTCACAACAGCTGGCTCTACGACACGAGTGAGGAGGACGGACGATGAGCAGGATTCCGCTCAAGAAACACCAGATCAACCAGAAGTCGAGTTTCCGCCGGTGGGTCGGATTCCCTGCAAGGTCATCCGTGCCCCCACAGGGCGCCCGTGGCACGATCGTGTCAGCGACCGGGTCAGGGAAAACGATCATGGCTTCTGCGTGCGCGCTGGAATGCTTCCCCGAGGGCCGGATCCTCGTGACCGTGCCGACCCTGGACCTGCTCGTACAGACCGCCCAGGCATGGCGGGCGGTCGGTCACCGCTCCCCCATGGTCGCGGTGTGCTCGCTGGACAACGACCCCGTGCTGAACGAGCTCGGGGTGCGCACCACCACCAACCCGATCCAGCTCGCCCTGTGGGCCGCCCACGGGCCGGTCATCGTGTTCGCCACGTACGCCTCCCTCGTGGACCGCGAGGACTTCGACGCAACGGGCCAAGGCAAGGTTCGTGGACCGCTGGAGGCCGCCCTGACGGGCGGGGAACGCCTGTACGGGCAGCAGATGGACGGTTTTTCGCTCGCCATCATCGACGAAGCCCACTCAACCGCAGGCGATCTTGGCAGGCCATGGGCCGCGATCCACGACAACACCCGCATCCCCGCCGACTTCCGGCTCTACCTCACCGCCACCCCCCGCATCCTCGCCTCCCCCCGCCCGCAGAAGGGCGCGGACGGCCAGGAACTAGAGATCGCGAGCATGACCGACGACCCGGACGGCACGTACGGCGCCTGGCTGCCCGGGGCTGAACTCGGGCTCTCGGAGGCGATCGAACGCGAAATCCTCGCCGGATTCGAGATCGACGTACTGGAAATCCGCGACCCCTCCCCCGTCCTCGGAGAATCGGAGGAGGCGCAGCGGGGCCGGCGCCTGGCCCTGCTGCAGACGGCTCTTCTGGAACACGCCGCAAGGTGGAACCTGCGCACCGTCATGACCTTCCATCAGAAGGTGGAGGAGGCCGCCGCGTTCGCGGAGAAGCTGCCCCAGACGGCCGCGGAGCTGTACATCAACGACGCCTCCGACGAGGACCTGGCGGCCGCGGACCGGCTGCCGAAGTCGTCCATCGACGCGGAGTTCTACGAGCTGGAAGCTGGCCGCCATGTACCCCCGGATCGGGTGTGGTCGGCGTGGCTGTGCGGCGACCACCTCGTGTCCGAACGGCGCGAGGCGCTGCGGCAGTTCGCAGGCGGCATCGACGCGGCCAGCCGCCGGGTCCACCGCGCGTTCCTCGCGAGCGTTCGCGTGCTCGGGGAAGGCGTCGACATCACCGGCGAGCGGGGTGTGGAGGCCGTGTGCTTCGCGGACACCCGCGGCTCGCAGGTCGAGATCGTGCAGAACATCGGCCGCGCGCTCAGGCTCAACCGCGACGGCAGCACAAAGATCGCCCGCATCATCGTGCCGGTCTTCCTGGAGCACGGTGAGGACCCGACCGACATGGTCGCCAGCGCCAGTTTTCGCCCTCTTGTAGCGGTCCTCCAAGGACTCCGCAGTCATGATGAACGACTTGTCGAGCAGCTCGCCTCCCGTGCCCTGAGCAGCGGGAAGCGCAAGGTGCACGTACGGCGCGATGAGGAAGGGCGGATCGTCGGGGCCAGCGGTGAGGGCACGGACCAGGAGCAGGACAACACCGACGCCGCTGCCGAGTCAGCCCTGCTCCACTTCTCCAGCCCGCGCGACGCGTCGACCATCGCGGCCTTCCTGCGCACCCGCGTCTACCGGCCGGAGTCCCTGGTATGGCTCGAGGGCTACCAAGCCCTCATCCGCTGGCGGAGGAAGCACCACATTACCGGCCTCTACGCCGTCCCCTACGACACTGAGACGACAGTGGGCGTGACGGAGGATTTTCCCCTGGGGAGGTGGGTGCACCAGCAGAGGAAAGCCCTGCGGGCCGGGGAACTGGAGGAACGGCGCAAGACCCTGCTGAACGCACCCGAGGCCGGGATGGTCTGGGAACCCGGCGAAGAAGCCTGGGAGAACAAACTCGCCGCACTGCGCTCCTACCGGCGGGCCACCGGGCACATGGCCCCGCGTCAGGACGCCGCGTGGGGCGAAGGCGAGGCGATGGTGCCGGTCGGCCAGCACATGGCCAATCTCCGTAGGAAGGGCGGTCTCGGGAAGGACCCGGAACGGGCCGAGGAACGCGCGCAGCAGCTGGCCGCGATCGACCCGGACTGGAACTGCCCCTGGCCGCTCGACTGGCAACGCCACTACCGCGTCCTCGCCGACCTCGTCGACGCCGACGGCACCCTCCCCGACATCGCACCCGGCGTGCTCATGGACGGCGACGACATCGGACGGTGGCTGGAGCGGCAGACCCAGCCGGGCACCTGGAAGTTGCTGTCCACCGAGCAACAGGAGCGGCTGTCCCAGCTGGGCGTCAAGCCCGTCCCGGCACCATCTCCTGCGGCCACGCGTACGGCGAAGGGCCCGGGCAAGGCGCAGCAGGCGTTCCAGCGCGGCCTGGCGGCCCTCGCACAGTGGGTGGAGCGGGAAGGCGCCCACCGGCCTGTACCCCGCAGCCACGCTGAAGAGATCACGGTCGACGGCGAGACCGAGCCGGTAGTCGTCAAGCTGGGCGTGTGGATCTCCAACACCAAGACCCGCCGCGACAAGCTCGCACAGGAGCAGCGGGCCGCTCTGATCGAGCTGGGAGTGGAGTGGGCGTGAAAGTCGGCGGTCGGCTGGCAAGAGGCCGGGGCGTCGTCACCTTGCAGCTATGGCGTTTAGGGGAATGTTGAACCGGTCTGGCACGCAGATCAGGGGCGGACGTTTCCCCTGTCCGGCCTCACCAGCGCCCACGTGCGAAGAAAGAGCTAGGCAGTCAACTGACTCGGCTGGCCCTCGGCATTCTCATCGATAGCGGTGACGTGACTTAGCAGCGCGTGACATTGGGAAAGCAGCTGGTCATAGGTCATGACGGTGATCCCGTGCATCCTGCTGTTGAGCCCGTGCAGAGCACGCAGTTGCGTCTCCTCCCAGGTGTGTGACCGCCCGATGATGACGACGGCACGCGGGTGGTAGGCGACGATGTCGGGCCGCGCAGGTTGCAGACCGAACTCCGCAGCGCGATGCAAGGTATCGAGGTAGCGGTGACACTGCCCGATCGCCTTCGCGGTATGCGATGACCAATACCAGTTCTGGTGCGTGTCGTCGTACAAGATCACGTCCTTGTCCGGGCGCTTCAGCTCGTACACATCACGCAACCCGCTGGCGGTGGACTTCATCAAAAGATCGACGTGGTCGCCGATCCCGATGACTCGTTGGTCGTCGCGAGCAACATATGCGTTGCCGAAGGCCCAGGAATGGCGCTCACACCAGTCCTGGTAAACGTCCTCTCGATTGCGCCCCTCCGCAAGGTGCTCTTGCAGTTCGGTGACGGCGGCTCTCAGCTCACCGATCCTGACGGCAGCTGAAAATGCTTTGGCCAAGGTCTCGGGGCTCACCTGGTGGGCGAGTTGGGCAGCGAACCGGCGGTTTTCCAGGGCACTGCCGATCGCGCCGACGGCGTCATCAGAGGCGTCCAGTTGCGCTCCGAACCCATCCGTTCGTAGCACGAGGTACTGACCATCATCGTCTTGCTCAGATACGGATAGCGCTTGGGCGATGTGGCTCTTGAGCATGTACAGGTCCTCCGACTTGAGCGTCATCTCACACTGCTCGCCAGTCCGCTTGTCTGTGCGGACAAGCTTCATGGACAGCTCAGTCGATGAGTTCCTGTGGGGGATGAAGAAGGGGATGGCCTCGATCAACACATGAGTCGTATCCCTGACTACCAGTCGGCTCCCGTACGAGAGTGCTCCCGACGCAGCAGGACGCCGATCAAAGAAAGTGGGCTCATTCCCGTCCATACCGGCATGTTGGGCCACTGCATCACTCTGTGTCCCAACTTTCCCGAAAGTAGATCACTTATTCGATTTATGGAGCATGGCTCCCGGGGGCATGCCTGGGCTGACTCCACAACCGCCCGTGGAAGTACGGGAGTCGGCATCAAGCTGGGCGATGGCGTCGCTCTACAGCGGTCCACCGTCTACGGGGCGGCTTCCAGCTCAGAAACTTTGTGGCTGGGTGCTCCGCGGTCGTTGACAAAGTTCGTCGGCTTACCGCAGTGCCAACAGGGGTGGGGCTGGGAGGACCAGTGCGAGCTGCAGCCCCCGTCAAGAAGGCCCGCGGCGCTGTCAGGCACCGCTGTAGTACGTGGGGCAGCGGCGCGGGAATGGTCACGACGGAAACATCGAACCGTTGACCGTGGTCGAAGACCTTCCGCGGAGTGCTCTGTGTACGGTTTCCTGTCCATACCGGCAGATCCGCTCCAGCTCTCAAGTGGCGCGTTCCACCGTGCACTGTTCGATCCAGCGGGCGAGGACGCTCAAGGTCGCCAGGTGCTCCAACGCTTCCTGTTCGGTCCAGGTCACCTCATCCTCGTGAGCGGCAACGTTCCGCAGGGCGAGGAAGGCGCCGGCCGCGAGGTATTTGGCGCCTTCCTGGCGGGCGCGCCAGGTAGGTGTGTTGTGGTCGCCGTCGAACCGCAGGCGCGGTTTCCCTGCGACGGGGTCCTTCATGTCGAAGGCCTGCATGCACAAGTCCATCTCGCCGATGTCGTGGCGGCCCAGCTTCTGCTGGAGTCGGCGGTTGACGGTGCGGGCAGCAGCCAGGACGGCGTCCTGTCGGGCCTCTGCGCCCCACAGTGGGGCGGCCGGCTCCCACACCCAGGGATGGAACTGGTCGGCGGGCAGGGTCGGTGCATCTGGTACGAGCCGGGCGGCCCATTCGTCCATGTCGGCCAGAATGCCCAGGCCTCGGTGAACCTCATGGCGGGCCATGGCTTCGCTCGCCATCTGATCGAGGTTGATCTTTTCGGCAAGCTGCGGGTCCAGGAGCCGCAGGATCTGCTTGACCGTGGGCTCTGCGCGGTGCAGCTGCTCATACAGCGCCGGATCACCCAGGTAATCGCCCGGCCTTGTACTGCGTTCGTAGCGCAGGGCCAGGTCGACGAACGCCTCAAGCTGCTGCCGCATCCAGTCTCGATCCACGGGCCGCATCCTAGGAGCGAGGTCTGACAATCCCTGTCTCAGGAGGCTCGGCATCGCCAGGAGCTGCAGCAAGGGCCGGAACCCATAAGGCGGTTCGGGCCCTTGCTGCTGGGAGATCTACAGGTCGAACTCGAGGTGCTCGATGTCCGTGAACCGGACCTCCTCCAAACTTCCGGCGCGACGGCCGTTGTCCTGGAAGTACACCTCCTTGAGCGCTTCGGCGGCGATCTCCTGGAGCTGCTGGTCGGTGGCGCCGGCCTCTTGGGCTTCGAAGAGGCGGGCGGCGTAGCGGGGCGGCAGCGCGATGGTCAGGTGGCGAATGCGGTCCTGGTCCGTGGAGCCGATCGGTGCGGTGTAGCCCATGCGGGCGCGGGTGTCGATGACGATGCCGCCGGTAGTCGCCGCCTTCTCGCGGGCCTTGGCCCGGATCTGCGGCTGCCACCGCTTCTTCACCTCGCGCTCCAGGCGCACGGCGAGGTCCGGGCGCGGCTTCTTGATCTGGTCCTTCACGTACCGCTCGACGGTGCGCTGGGAGATCCGCAGCATCTGGGCGACCGCCTTGGTGCCCCCCAGCTGCTTGACCAGGTATCGCATCTGCGGGCCCGCGTTCTTGGGCGCCGGGCGGGTGAACGCCTTCTGCACCGCGGCGTCCAGGCCGTTGCCGAACAGGCTCATCGCGCTCTACCTACTCCCCGGTGTCCTGGTCGGTGACGGTGCCGTCCTTGATGTACCGGGCGAGGTTGAGGTCCGGGGCGTTGAACTGCTCTCGAACGCCCTCGCCCCACAGCACGCTCTGGGTGCCCTCCCACTTGACGAGGCCGGGGTTCACGCCGAGCTTGAAGCCGCCGGGCAGGGGCTTGCCGTCCCGGTAGGGCAGGAAGTCCAGCGGCGACGGCCCGTCGGAGGCGTAGACGGCGCAGTCCGAGAGGACCGCGACCGGGTACTGCCCGGTGAACGCCGCGTGCTTGACGATCTTGCGGTGCATGTTGATCCGCGTGCGGGAGATGACGGCGGCGCGGATGTCCGGACGCCACGTCGGCCGGGCAAGGGCCCGCCACGACTGCCCGGGCTTCCAGCCCTCCCCGCGCGGGCGCTCACGCAGCTTGCCGATGCCGCCCTTCACCGTCGCCTTGACCGCGGACACCACGATCGCCAGTTGGGGGTCACGCTGCCGGTAGCCGTCCATCGCCTTCAGGAACTCCTCCGGCGACAGGTCGGCGCCCACTCCGAGGTCGGCCATTGTGGCGAGGTACGCGTCGCGCAGCCGGTTGTACCAGCCGTCCAGGTAACGCCCGTTGTCGTAGCGCACCCACGCCTCGACCGGGCGCACCTCGTAGCCCAGTTCGACCGCGTACGCGACGGTGGGCGTGGCGTACCAGGCCGGGCCCTGGGGCCGTTCGCCCTTCGGCGTGAACGGGCTGGGCAGCAGAGTGGCGTCCAGGTCCGCCCACGTGTCCTTGGCGACCTTCACCCTCGACAGGTCGATATGGGACAGGTCGACCAGCCAGGAGCCGGGCAGTTTCGCGTCGAAGACGGGGTTCTTGACGTGCGTCGGCGCGCACAGGCCGACCGTGAGACCGTTCGCGCCGGCGGCGAAGGCCATGTTCACATCGATGCCCACCAGGTGAGGGCGCAGGCATTCGGCGTCGGTGAGCGGGCGCGACCAGTCGTACGCCTCCTCCACCAGGACCTCTGCCGGAGTGCGGTGGTGGAAACGCGGCAGGCCGGCGAGCAGCGGGTGGCCGTCGGGGGCCTCGCACGGCGCGCAGTCCACCGGATCCTTCCCCAACGAGCCGGGGTTGCGCTCGGAGTGCCGCTTCCCCGTCTCGTCAGGCTCGGAGGCGCGGGTCGGCGGATGCAGGGCGGTCATCAACTCCAGGCCCGTGACGGCGGTGGAACCGCGCGGCGTCATCACCCGGGCCGCATACGTGCCCAGCAGCCGGGCCAGATCCGCCGGTGGCAGCTGCCCCGTATTGGCCCAGTGCCGGGTGTCGAGCGCGTCCCACGACGGAATGCACAACTGCACGCACGCCCGCTCCGAACCCTGCGCGGGGCGGTAGATCCTCGCCCACGGCCCGAACCCGCGCTTGGTCAGCTGCCAGTTGGCGCGCGTCAACTGCTTGATGACCTTGTGGCCCTCCGGGATCCGCCCGGCCAGGCGCTCCTCTTTTGTGAGCGTGACCGGCAGGCCGTAATGCTCCAGCGCAGCCTCCGTGAGCACGAGCAGCGGATCGCCGTCCTTGCCCGGCCCGGACAGCTTCGGCTGCCCGAGCCGCCCCTCGCTCAGCGTCCACTCCACCACGGCCGGAACGGACTTCGCCGGTACGTCCAGGACCAGGCCGCCGACGCAGTACGCCAGCACCTGACCATCTGCGTCGACGTCAACGACCGCGAGCGGCCCGTTCTCGAACCGCGCATCGACACCACCGGCTGGGCTGCCGACGGGGGCGGCCTTACGCGCGGGCGGCCGACGCGACGTCGGCCTGGTCGTGGCCACCGGATGCGGCACAGCGGCGGGGCGCAGCGCGGTGTCCTCGGAAACAGGCTCCGGAATCCGCTCTGCGGGTTCGGTGCGAGCTTGGGCCGGTTCAGCGACCGATGGCGCAGGAACGGCAGGGACGGCAGGCGTCTCGGGGACCGCCGTGTCCTCAGAGGGCACCGGGGCGTTGGCGGGGTAGAGCTGGGCGAGCTGCTTCAGCATGCGGGCGTATGCGTCGCGCTCCGGCGGCCGCGGCTCGGTCTTGCCGGCCTCCCAGCCGCTGACCGTCGCGCGCCGCACCTGCAGTGCGGCGGCCACCTCGTCCAGCGTCAGACCGTGCGCCTGGCGCAGCCGCCTGCGTTCCGCCGGGAACGGCAACGGGGAGCGGGACGCGATGAGCGCGTCGACCGCGTCGAACAGCTCGGACATACAGCACCTCCTGCCCCAGACCCTAACGTGAAGCGCACGTTTCGCGTACCAAACACGTACGGATAGCGTAAATGGCGGTTGGGGGTTCACGGTTGCTTCGGGAAGGGCGTTCTCGGGCTTGGGTTACTGCTGTCTTTAGCCGAGGGCCGCAGCTGGTGTCCTGGCTATGCCTGAACTGGCCGGGGAGAGCGGCTTGGTGTGAGAGATCTGGGAGAGCAGACGGCCGCCGTGCACCGGTCATCGCGGTGGAGAAGCGCTCGGGGGCGGGCATGGGTGAGATCGTCAAAGGGCTCGAGCGGGCGTTGCTGACCCGTCCCGTGCCTACGAAGGATGCCGCTGTGCGTTTCCTGCTCAGGGCGGAGAAGGGCTTCACGAAGAACGTGGCTGTCCTCCTGGGTATCTCCCAGCGCACGGTACAGAGGTGGGTCACCACCCGGCCGGGAATGCGTCGCCGTCCCAGTGCTGTGCATGCGGGGCTGATCGATGAGGCCGTCAGGGCACGGTGGCAGCCCCTGGTGCGCGCCCGTTTGCGGGCCCGCACCGAGTCCGACGGGTTTGTCTTCCACACCAGGGCGCGGTTCGGATTCGCCGCTCCGGCAGGCTCGTCGGACGATCCGCGGGTACGGCTGATCACCCAGTACCTGTCGGGAGAAGTGGCCCGCGAGCTGTTCGCCGCCCGGGACGCCGGCGGGGGCGAGCAGCAGCAGATGGTGATCCTCGCCCGTGCTCTGGGCCATGCCTACTTCCGGGACGGAGGCCGACGTGCTCACGGCCTCGGGATCGCCTTCACCGACGTGGAGTTCGCCGATTTCTCCATCGACTGACGTGCACCTGGCTCCGGGCTCAGGACGAGGGCGGGATCTGGTGCCGTGTCAGCATCGCGTCATAGCGTCGTGCTTCCTTCCGTTCGCGCCAGTCCCACTGGATACGGCCGGTGCTCTGGCCGGCGAACGGCTGGGGCGGCCGGAGCCGGGCTGCCTCCGCTACGCGCAGCAGGTGGGTGCGGTCGTGAGGGCCGGCCAGCAGATGCTGGTCCTGGCCAGGCGCGAGCCGGGCGAAGCAGACAGCGGCCCTCAGGAAGACACGCGCCCACGGCGGCACGCGGTGAGTGGCGCAGCCGTCGGTGTAGCGAGCGCGGTCATGCAAGGCCAGAGTGGCCGCGGCGTCGTCGTAGTCGCCGGGACGGGCGGTGGCGAGCTGCTGGAAGGAGACACCGGTGAAGAGCGCGGCAGCAAGGGCTGCGGCCAGGCGGGGGTGGGCGGTCACGGTGGCCAGGCGCCGGGCGATTTCCCGGGCTGTCTGTTCGGTGAGGGGTGCGGGTGGCGGGCGGTGCCGGAAGGCGATCGCCGGCGGGGTGCACGGGGCGGTGCATGGAGCGGGGCTGTCATAGGAGACGAGGCGGTCCAGCACGGGCAGGGTGAGCCACCGGTTGGCCGACCGGGCGGGCTCGTCAACAAGCGGGGATGCGGCGGCCGGTGTGCCGTAGTAGTGACGGCGGGCGGCCTGGAAGTCAGCGGTGACAGAAGCCATCCTCGACAGCAGCGAACGCATCACCAAAGGGCTGCTGGACGGCATCCCGCTCGACCATCTCGCCGAAGAGCACTACCGGCCCCGCACCCCCAAACGCCGCGCCCGGCCCGCCGACCGGTGACCGCCCCACCGCGCCCCGCTCTACCAGCCGGCAGCATGTGGCCCACCCAGCCCGGCGCCCTGCACGTGAGGCCGCTGCCCAGCGAGGCCACCGCCTCCTACCTCACCCGCCTGGCCGCCACCTATCGCCTCACCCCCGCCCAACTCCTCGACGGACTCGCAACCACCGTCACCGGCACCGAGCACGCCCCGCCCGCCGCCGAGATCCGCCTCAGCGCCGAAGCCGCCCGCCGCCTGTCCGGCTTCACACGCATCCCCCTCACGCACCTCACCCGCGCCCTGCCCCACCTGCGCCCGCCCGCACCCTCGCCGGCCAACACCGGCGCGCACGGCACGGCCACCGCCCACTGGCACGCGGTCGAGACCGCCCTGCAACCGTTGCCGGCATGTACCGCCTGCACCATCCGCCGCAGCCCGCACACGGCAGCCCCCGCGCGGGTCCACCCGTCGCCGGGCCTGGCCCGGATCATGATCTGCGCCCGCCACCAGCAGGCATCGAGCGACCCCCGGCATCCCGCGCCCCTCGGCATCCGGGCTGTCCCCGAACTCACCCAAGCCCACCTTCGCTCGCGGCGCCCGGCGACACCGGTCTCCCTGAGCTGGGCATCGACGATCACGACACGCTGGTACGACCACCAACAGCACGTACACGAACGCTGGCACACACGCCTGCACCGGCTCACCGCCGCCAGGCCCGGCCTCCCCCGCCCTGACCTGCCGTGAACTGATCACCTACCCCGAGACCCTCACCCTCGCCGCGGCCCTCGACCGCCTGCCCCCGCGCCCTCTGGCACATGCACAGCAGACCGCCTTCCTCCATCAACTCGCCGGCCGTCTCCAACTGCCCCGCCTCGCACCCGCCGACCACGACCTGCTCTGGAAACGCCTCGCCACCCGCTGAACCGACCCGCATACCCGTACCGCCCTGACCTCAGCAGACCGGCCGACAAGCCCTCGTACCTATAGGCGCGCCAACCACACTGCGCAAAAACTGCCGCCCCATCCAGCTCACTGCGCAACACCGAACAACCAGCTCAACCCACGTATCCTCCGGCGCCGGACAATCGACTCCGCGTAGACCCCACCCACGGAACAGACCCACCACTCAGAACAACTGAGCAACAGCAGGCCACAACCAAGATCATTAAGCAACCACGTCAGCTACGCCACACGGACCGTCCAGCAGCGGCCCACGCTCCTTCGGGACGTCGTCAAACTCGCCTCCACACCCCTTGGAACATTCAGTGATATTCCAGGCAACGATCACCGGTGGAGCCGGGTGCACTCTGCCATCCGTTCGGGCGCACGTGCCCGCCCTCGCGCGCGGTCCGGGCGTGCCGCCGCGCTCGCGGACCCGTACAGGAAGGGTGTGGACACCTTCCCTCCCGCGGGCGGGCGGGCGGCTGAACGTTCCCGCCCCGCGCCTTGGCGAGAGCGGCCTGCCGCCCGTGCACCCCCACCTGTTCTGTTCGTCGCCCGTGCAGGACGTCACAGATCCCACCGGCATGTTCGGCGCCGATCTCCAGGAGGAGTTGGAACGGACGGGACGGCACGCCGCGGGCATGCCGGTCGCGGGATTCCTACACACGATCATGTTGTCCTGCGCAGGGCGCAGTGCCGGCTTCGCAGCCTGGGACGCAAGGGCGGTTCGTCGGAACCGCTCTGCGCACGGCCGGACTTCCGCGGCCGCGGCATGTCCGGGCGCACCGGTCTGCACCTGCCCGTGCTGCTGCAGCGCTACGCCGTAGGCGTCATTCAGGCCTTCGTGAGAGCAGATCAGCACGTCCGGCGCACACTCGCCCGCTGACGGCCGCGCCCCGGCTGCAGGCAGGTTCACCGAGTCGACGGAGCGGAGGGACCGCGTGGCCGGCATCCCCCTGGGCCGACGGCGGGAGCCCGGCGGCCCTCAGCGAGCCTCAGCCGCTGACGGTCTGCACCGGCATGGCGGCATCGGCCCTTTCGATATGAAAGATCTTGCGCCGTTTGCCGATTGCGTCCCTGCACGGTTCGGCAGCCTCGGCACCGCAGGTCGGGCACGGCCGGGCGGTGATCTCAGCGGTGCGGTCAGCGGTGGACAGCCACAGTTTCCTGCGCGCGGCAGCCATCTCGCGCCCGGCCGCCTCACGCTCTTCGGCGTTGCGGCGCTGCGTGGCCGCCTCGGTCTGATCATGCAGCGGATCACCGAGGACCGCGCGCGGATCCGCGTCCAGGGGCGGCTCATCGACGCGCTGGGTGCAGAAGTCGGACGCCTCGATCACGTAGTCGCGCGGGCCCGGCACTCCGGCGAGCTGGCGCCGCGCGCGGTGAAGGCTGCGCGTGGTGAGGCCTTTCGGTGTGGAGCACAGCGTGGCAGCCGATGCGCTGCAGTGGGGGCAGACGACGGAGAGGATCTCGATCAGATTACGGCGGCGTTCCTCGGTGTCCCGCTGACGCTCGAGGTCGGCCTGGCGTTTGCGCTCCTGCTCGGCAAGCCTGTGCTCTTCCTGCCGTTTCAACGCTTCTGGCGTCGGGTGCACGCGGCAGGGTTCCCTCAGGGTGTCCCATCGGCAGGGCTCACCGTTCTTCTTCGGCTGGCCGCGCAGGTGCGGATCGTGCAGGCCCACGGCCTGGCCCAGTCGCCACGAGCCGTGATAGGCGCCTGAACAACTCGAGCATGACGGAGCTTCATCGGCTGTCACGGGGACCGCCTGGTAGGGAAAGGCGCCGTTGACTGTCACCACCAGCTGCGGACGGGCGCAGGCACATGCCCCGTCGGCGTGGGATTCCTGATGCGTCATGCTCCTTCTAACGCGCGCCCTACAGGCCCGGGCGACGCCTGGACAGGGGACCGCCCGTTCAGCGTAACGACGGGACGGCGTGCGCAGCCTCGCCTGACGGTGCAAAGGGCGGCCTCTTCTCGTTGTGTCCGCCCGCGTCGGCGTGCCCGTCGGCCGCAGTGCCCTCGGCGGCGCACGACGCCATGATCGGCCGAGGCCCGGCGCGCGCCGGGGGGGGCAGAAGACGCATCAGGGCCTGTCCGCTCGATTGGACCGGGCACGCTTCCTCCGGCATTCCCGCCTGCAGGTCACAACCTGGCGAACCACTCCCCAGGCAGTTCCGCCCGTGCCTGCGGGGATGCACCAGCCGAGGACATCGCGACGATCCTCGAGCAGCTGGTGCAGGGCATTCGGCCTGCTGCCTCTACACGCTTTCGGCCGCCTCCACATCGGTGACGTCGGCGCCGGGCAGTTGCTGCAGAGCGGGTTCAACGGCTCCGGCCTGCGCCGGGACGACTTGAATGCCCAGGCCGGAAGCGGAGTACGTCGCAACCGGCCGACTCCCCCTGGCCGGTCAACGGCGGTCAGCGGCCTGGCAGGAGTCGGCCGGTACCTGGACTTCCGGGAAGCAGCGGCGGAGGCCCGATCGCGGGACGAGAAGCAACGCAACAGGCTCCTCATGCAGGCCCGCAGCAGGCGTTCGTTACCGTGTAATGCGTCCTTGTTCAGGGTCATGCTCGCTGCGGCAGGAAGGTTTGTGTTTCACCTTGAAATCGGATAGAGCAGCATGGCCGCGAGCCGCGAGCCGCGAGCCGCGAGCCGCGAGCCGCGAGCCGCGAGCCGCGAGCCGCGAGCCGCGAGCCGCGAGCCGCGAGCCGCGGTAGGGGTCTGTTTTGTTAGAGGCGGCCGCCGTGTTCGGTAGTAGGCCTATTCGTGTGCCTGTAGGGCCGGACGCCCATCGGTGGAGCACTTTCCGGGGGGAGCGGACTCTGGTGGTCGCCACTCGCACGGTCACTTCGACCGTACGGATCCTGGAGTGCTTGCCGGCTCTCCTGCGGGATGACCACCGCGTCTCTGTTGTCTTCACCCAGGATCCGAGCTCTGCTTTCAGCGCTGGTGTCCTGGATGTTCTGCGGGATGCCGGATGCAGGGTGATGCCATGGGAGCAGTTGCGGGACATCACACCCGATCTCGTCCTCACCGCCAGTGAGAACGTGGAGATACCGGAGGGTGATTTCCCGATTCTGGTGCTGCCGCACGGGGTGGGTTTCCATAAGCTCGTCCCGGATTCGCGCGGCCCGAACGTACGGTTGTCGGGGGTGGTGCCGGACGCGCTGCTGGAGTCCGGACGTGCCTGGCTCGCGCTTTCGCATCCCGCGCAGGAAGAGCAGTTGATCGCCGCGCACCCGAAGGCCAGGGGGCGCACGCTGCTGGTGGGCGATCCCTGTTTCGATGAACTCATGGCCAGCAAACCCCTCAAGGAGATGTACAGGGATGCCCTGGGGCTTGCGGAGCATCAGCGTCTGATCGTCGTTTCCTCCACCTGGGGGGCCACCTCTGTTCTGGGCCGCAGCCCCGACCTGCTCGCGCGTCTGCTGGGCCAGCTCCCCTGTGACGTGTATCGCGTGGCCGCCGTCCTCCATCCCAACGTGTGGTCGGCTCACGGGGCTTGGCAGATCCGTACCCTGCAGGCGGCCGCTGTGGATGCGGGACTGCTGCTGGTGCCTGCCGTGCATGCCTGGCGGCCTGCCCTGGTCGCGGCGGATGCCGTGATCGGCGACCACGGGTCCGTGACGCTGTACGGGGCGTCGACGGGCAAGCCGGTCCTGCTGGCCTCGTTCGGCTCCGACGCGGTGCCCGGTACAGCGGTCCATGACCTGGCGGCTGCGGCACCGCGCCTGGACACGGGCGGAGACCTTCTGCGGCAGATCGAGGATGCCGTGCGGGAACACACTCCCGACCGGTACGCAACCGTCGCACGGCAGGCTTTCGCCGATCCCGGGAGTGCCCTGGCCCGGCTGCGGACCGCTCTGTACGGCCTGCTCGACCTGCCGGAACCGTCCGCCTCGGTGCCTTCCCTGCTGCTGCCCCCCGCGCACGTGCCCGGGGAGACGGTCACCTCCTGGCAGGTGTCCACCGTCGTGCGCGGGGACGGGGCGCAGCCCACCGTGGAAGTATGCCGTTTCCCGGCCTCCGTGCACGGGCCCGGCATTGCGGGCGCCGACGCGTCCGGGGACGCGTCCGGGGACTTCACCCACCTTGCCTGCTCGGACAGTGAGCGCGACACCCGGCTGGCCGAGAGCGCCTCGGTGGTCGTTCGCCGGCAGTCCGCTCCCAGCGCGGTGGCGGCGCTGCGCTGGATCCGCGACACCCTCGCCCGGCTGCCCGGGAGCCTTCTGGCGGCCTCGGCCGTAGGAGGCGGCGGCCTGCTGGCCGGGCTGCGGGACGGCCGCGTCGTGGAGGCCACGGTCACCGGCGCGGGAAGGGATCCGGGGCTGGCCGCGGCGGTCGTCTACGCCTGCCTGCGCGCCGGGCTGCCGCTGGACGACGCCTGGGTACTGCTGCGCGTTCATGAGGATGTGCCGGACGAGGATGTCATGCTGCGGCTGCGGCCCTCCCAGCCGTCCGGCGTCCGTTGACGGTTGCGCTGCCCCCCCCGCCGACAAGGGCAGCGCAACCGTCAGGGGCCGAGTTGTTGCAGTTGCTGCCGCACGGCGTCCGCCAGCGGGCTGCCGTCCGCCTCATGGATGGCCAGAGCGCGGGACAGCCACGCCCGTGCGTCGTCCGGCCGTTGCGGGTGGCGCTGCGCGATGCCGGCGAGTGTCATCAGGGCCTGTGCTTCGTAGTGCGTGGCTCCGGTCTCGTGCAGGGTCTGTGCCGCCTCACGGAGAGCGCGGACTGCTTCCGCCGTGTGGCCCAGGTGATCGTGCGCGACGCCGATGGCGGCCATGGCCCGGGCAGCCATGCGCCGGTCGGGCTCAGGCAGGTCGCGGAAGGACTGATGGGCTCTTTGCAGGGTGACGAGGGCCTGTCCGTGGTGTTGCTGGGCGTCTTGGGCGCAGCCGAGGAAGTAGGCGGCGAGGGCGGCGCCGCGGGCATTGCCCGCACGGGTGTTGAGATCGAGGGAGAGCCGGTAGGCGGTCACGGCGCCGGGCAGGTCGGCGCGCTCGAGATGACGGCCGAGGAATTCCTGCACGGAGGCGCGCAGGACGAGGTGGTCGGTCACCTCCGCCCGTGCAACGGCTCTTTGCAGTTCCTCACCTGCCCGGTCGTGTCGGCCGAGGTCCGTCAGCGGTCGGGACAGCAGGCTGCGCAGCCGTGCCTCGGCCTGCGTGGCCTGTGCGATCTCCTGCGCGGTGTGCGCGGTTGCGGCCGCGTCGGCGGCGGCCTCGGCGCCGAGTTCCAGCGACTCCTTCCATGCGGCCAGGTGACGGCGATGCAGGAACAGCACCGTGAAGGCCTCGGCCAGCTGCCAGGTAAGGGTGTGCAGGCCGTGTCGTGCTGATGCGCGCAGGACGCCGAGGATCGCCGGGCGTTCCGCCTCCAGCCATTCCAGCGGCGGCGGTCCGCCGACTGTGACGAAGGGGGTGTCGGTGCCGCGCAGCAGTTCGGACAGGTCCGCGATGCGCAGGCGGTCTGCTCTGAGGGCTCGGTCGGCGAATGCGGTCAGGACGAGGTAGTGCGTGGCCACGCGCTGGAGCAGTGCGCGTTCCTCGTGGCACGGTTCTTCGTCCGCCGCGCGTTCCCGTGCGTGCAGTCGCACCAGGTCGTGCATGCGGTAACGGCCTTCGGAGGTGGCTTCCAGCAGGCTCGCGGAGATCAGTGCGCCCAGCAGGCGACACGTCTGGCGGCTGTCGAGCCGTGCGGCGGCCGCTGCCGCCGCGGCGTCGAAGGTGGCCATGGGCAGCAGGCCCAGAAGCCGGTAGAGGCGGGCCGCGTCGGGCGGCAGCAGCCGGTACGTGGATCCCAGGACCGCTGACACGGAGTACTCCTCTGTCTGATGTCCGTCGGCCGGTGCTGCCCCTGGCAGCGCCATGCCGGCCAGCCGTGCCGCCTCGTCGGCGAGTTCCGTGGCCAGGGAGGCCATGGTGAGGTGGCCGTCGGTGAGCAGGCGGGCCGCGACGATCTGCAGGGCCACGGGCAGGCCGCCGCACAGCTCGGTGAGGCGTTCGGCGGCCGCGCGGTCACCGGCGACGGCCTCCTGCCCGCAGCGGTCGGACAGCAGCGCCAGGGCGCCTTCGGTCTCCAGGGGTCCCAACGGGACCAGGCGGGCGCCGTCCAGTACCAGTTCCCCCAGTCTGCTCTGGCTGGTGACGAGGACCGCGCTGCCCCGTCCCTTGGGAATCAGCGGCCTGACCTGGGCCGGGTGGCTGACGTCGTCGAGCACCACCAGCAGGCGTCGGCCCGCCGAGTGCGACCGGTACAGCGCGGTCCGCTCCGCGAGCGACGGCGGGATGAATTCCTCCCGGACCTGAAGCCCTCTCAGGAGCATGGCCAGAGCCTCGGAGACGTCGGCGCCGCCGCCTCCCGCAGCAGACGGTCCGCGCAGGCCCGCATAGTCCACGTAGAGCTGCCCGTCCGGGAACAGGTCCTGCTGCTTGTGGGCCCACTGCCAGGCTGTCGCGCTCTTGCCCACTCCCGGGAGTCCGCCGAGCACTCCCACCGCGACCTGCGGACCGCCACGGCCTGCCGTTCTCGCACCGCACACGTCGTCCAGTGTGGCGAGTTCGGCCACCCGGTTGCTGAACTGCACGGTGAGCGCGGGTACTTGGTCGGGTCGCGCCCCGGGGGTCCGGGGCAGCGGCGGCTGGACGTTGAAGGTGATCGGGCCACTGATGTGCGATCCCTGGAAGGCGGGGCCGTGGTTCACTCCCCCGCTGATGACCGTGTGCTGCACCATGGGGGCCAGTTCGGCCAGCAGACCGCGCAACTCTGCGGCAGCGTCCGGCTCCGCCTGGAGCAGCTCGAGCAGCCGGCTGCGCCAGTCGGCTTCGATTCCGGCAACGGTCTCCTCGTCGCCCGCCCGCCTGGCCCTGCCGAGCTCCTCACCGGATTCCTCGAGTCCGGCCTCCACGCCCTGGCCGGCACGGCGACGCCGGGCAAAGAACCCGGCCAGCCTCTCCCTCGCCTGGGCCCAGGACTCCGAAACCATCAAGGCCACCAGAGTCGTCGCCCCTGACGCCGCGAGCGCCGCCAACTCGGCTTCCACCGATCCCCCTTCACGTTCTCCTGCCGCGGCCAGGACAGACCAGGCCCGGCCCACGGTAGAACGATCTCCCCGACAATCCCAGCCCGCCCCGCGGGCGTTCGCCGATGACACCGTTCGACGCGACGTCACCGCCGTCCCGACGGCGCACTCTCACAGCGCAGACCCTCACGTCATCAACATCCGCTCCAGCCGATCCGTACAGCAGATCGCTTCCCCCTGTATCCGGCGAGCCCGTCGGCGCCCCCATGCAAGTGCGCCTTCCCAGGGGACCCCACAGACTCTCCCGAGATACTTCCGGAGACGGTCCGGATTCGAGGTGACCCGTGGGACAGCGGGCCGGACCCGGCCCAGGAGCAGACGCCCCACACACCAACTCCCGTGGACAACAAGCGAGTTCCACACCCGCCCCCACGCCGCCGAACCAGCCTGAGCCCTGTCGGCCCGGCCCGTTCATGACACAGCACACCGCCGTCATCCTCCTGACGGCGGTCGTCACCGGCCTGGTCGTCGGCGGCATCGCGTTCCTCAGCGGCGCTCCGGCCGCTGGTGCGGTGCTCGCGGGTCTGCTCAGCGCCGGAGGCAGCATGCCGGTGGGCACACTTGCATCGGCTGACACCGCCGTACACGCAGGGCGGCCCACCTGATGTGGAGCGTGATCGTGCGCCTGCCCGGCACCGGTCAGACGTCGCCCACGTGTCCCATACCGGCGAGGCGCCCCCACTCTCCCGTGGTGCGCCACCGCGCCGCTTCAGGCCAGATGAGGTCCACTCCCATATAGAGGGCGGTCTCCCGCAGATCCCGTCCGGGGTCCCGGGGAAGCAGCACGGCTTTACGGAGCACCCCCGGCAGGTGGCGTGTGTAGTGGCCGAGTTGTCCCAGCGCGTATCGGACGTCGTCGACCGGGTTCTTGCCCGCCTTGGCCTCGATGAGCAGGCCCAGCTGAGCGACCCAGACATCCGTGACCAGAGGCGAGCAGCCTGGGGTGTGGCGGATCGCGAGGCGGTGCACGGCGTAGCCCTGGCTCATCACGAAGCGTTCGAAGGCCTTGGACAGACGCGTCTCTGGTCGCGCATCGTCCAACGGGTCCTCGCCGGCGTCCCGGCGAAGCAGATCGCACCGCTCGACCCGACGGACCTGTACGCGGCAGGGGTCGCCCGGGGGGATCAGCCGGCCTGGATGGCGGGTGACGTTGTCGATGCTGCGCAGACGGTAGACCGGATAGCGCAGCGCAGCGCCCTCGGGGCTCAGAGTTGTGCGCTCTCCGGCGATGCCGTCCAGCATGAAGGAGTCGACGAAGCGCCACAGACCCCTTGCCCTTCCCCGTGGCGCTTCGAGGAGCCGCAGCCGCCACCCCCTGGTCCAGGCGGCTTCAATCGCCTCGTTGACCGGCGTCTTCTCCCACGCGCCGGTTCCGAGGGAGGTGGCGCCTGCGTAGTAGTAGAAGCCGTCCTGGTGCCATCCGCCGCCAGGCAGACATCCCGCGTTGAAGAGGAGCACGTGGCTGCTCATCGAGGAAGGCGCGATCCCCGTGATCGTAGAGCCGCCGTACTGCTGGTACAGCAGTCTGCGTGACGTGAAGTCCCCATGGGTGTAGTCCCACCGATCCGGCGCGTGAGCCGCCAACTGCCCTGTCCTTCCCCTCGTGCGAACAGCACCACGTTAGCCAGCCCCACTGACAGCCGGATTCTGACGGGGGACTCATCCTGCGTGGTTCCACGAGTGGAGGCGTCTGCGTCGGGGCCGTCGTCAGCCGTGAGCCCCGGGCACGGTCCGGCTCCCACACGCCTGTCCGTGCGCGGCCGGGCCCGTCACCGCCGCCTGGTCTCTCAGGCAGCAGCAGGTCGACGGCAGCCAGCAGGACTTCCCCCATGCACAGCCAGACGCTGTCCCCACCTGCCGGCCACGCACTTCAGCCTGTTGCCGGTCCGGTTTCTTGCACATGAGGAGGAGTCCGTACGGGCACACACATGGCTGTCCATCCGTGCAGAACCCGCCTCAGGCCGCGTCCCTGATGGCGCCGGCCGACTCTCCCTTGCGGCCTGCTGCCATCTCCAGCGGCTGGTGATGCGGCGCAGCTCGGCCTGCAGAGCCTCATCGTGCACATGCCGGCGTAGACGAACGTGGCGGGGAGGTGTTGACCGGAGACCTCCGGCGGACATCGATTCGGTCTGTGGTGCGCATCACGTCGACCTCGTGTCACGGACGGGCGGTCCGCTTCCATCTGGTGGTCGTCGGCAGCGATGGAGGAGGACGGAACGATGAGCACACAGCAGGAGACCGGCATGACGGCCACACACCGTGTGGTGGTCCTGGGGGCCGGGTACGCGGGCATGTCCGCGGCCATCCAACTGGCGGCCCGGGGCAAGCGGCGCGAGGGCGTGCAGGTGACCGTGGTGAATGCGCAGGAGCGGTTCACCGAGCGCATGCGGCTGCACATGACGGCGACCGGGCAGCGGCTCGCCGAGCTGAGCATCCCGGAGCTGCTGGAGGGCACGGGGGCGCGATTCGTACGGGGCTGGGTGACGGCGGTGGATGCGGACGCCAAGACTGTGCGGATCGACGACGACCGGGTCCTGCACTACGACACGCTGGTGTACGGGTTGGGCAGTGTGGCCGGCATGTCGGCGGTGCCGGGGGTCGAGGACCACGCGTACACCCTGACCAGTGCCCAGGACGCCGAATTGCTCGCCGGCCGGCTGGGGCGGCTCGGCAGCGGCACGGTGGTGGTCGGCGGCAGCGGGCTGACCGGCGTCGAGTCGGCCGCGGAGATCGCCGAGCGGCACCCGGAGTTGGACGTCGTGCTGCTGGGCCGGGCCGAGCCCGGTGCGGCCATGAGGCCCAAGGCCAAGGCGTACGTGCACGCCGCACTCGACCGGTTGGGCGTCCAGGTACGCGCCGGGGTCGAGGTGGTGAAGGTGCTGCCCGAAGGGGTGGAACTGGCAGGCGGGGAGAGCATCGCCGCCGACGCGGTCCTGTGGACGAGCGGTACGCGGGTGTCACCGCTGGCGGCCGCCGCCGGGCTGGCCGTCGACCGGCGCGGACGCATCGTCACCGACGGCGCACTGCGGTCGGTGTCCCACCCCGACGTGTACGCGATCGGCGACGCGGCCGCGATCCGCCAGGGCTACGGCGTGATGCACGGCACCTGCCAGGGCGGCATGCCGACCGGGGTGCACGCCGCGCTGTCCATCGACCGTGTGCTCAAGGGCAAGCAGCCCAAGCCGTTCCGCTTCGGCTACTACCACACGCCGGTGAGCCTGGGACGCGGCGATGCCGTGGTGCAGTTCACCCGCCCCGATGACAGCCCGCGCCGGATCTGCCTGACCGGCCGCATCGCCGTCCGGTACAAGGAGACGGTGACCGCCTCGCCCTGGCCGACCTACGGCCGTATGAAGAAGATGCCCGCCTCGGGCGCGTTCTGGCCCCGCGGGGGCCGCTTCACCCGTGTCCG
This sequence comes from Streptomyces sp. NPDC002623, assembly GCF_053592635.1. Lineage (NCBI taxonomy): Bacteria > Bacillati > Actinomycetota > Actinomycetes > Kitasatosporales > Streptomycetaceae > Streptomyces > Streptomyces sp. NPDC002623. The sequence goes on from NZ_JBSFWB010000046.1 coordinate 22,730, forward strand.
GGAGGCCCGGTGACCAACCTGCCGGCCCACCCCGACCAGCAGGTCTTCCACCAGCACCGCAGCCTGCTGTTCTCCGTGGCCTACCGCCTCCTGGGCACTGCGGCCGACGCCGAGGACGCAGTCCAGGACGCCTGGATCAAGTGGTCCGCCGCGGACCGCTCACAGGTGGCCGACCCCAAGGCGTACCTGACGCGGATCGTCTCGAACCTGGCGCTGGAACGGCTGCGCTCGACCCGGCACAAGCGCGAGACCTACGTGGGCCCGTGGCTGCCGGAGCCCATCCTCACCGTCGGGGACGCCTCCGAGGTCGTCGCGAACGCCGAGTCCGTGTCGATGGCCATGCTGGTGGTGCTGGAGACGCTCAGCCCGCTGGAGCGCGCGGTGTTCGTGCTCAAGGAGGTCTTCGACTTCAGCCACGCCGAAATCGCCGAGGCGGTGGAACGTTCCGAACCCGCGGTGCGTCAGGCCGCGCACCGGGCCCGCGAGCACGTGCGGGCCCGGCGGCCACGCTTCGCAGCCGACCGGACCCGGCAGCGCGAGGCCACCGAGCGGTTCTTCGCCGCCACGACCGGCGGTGACCTCAACACCCTGATGGACCTGCTGTCCCCGGACGTCACCCTGTGGACCGACGGCGGCGGCAAGGTCCGCCAGGCCCTGCGCCCGGTTGTCGGCGCCGACACGGTGGCCAACTGGTTCGCGGCCATCGGCACCGTCACCTACCAGGGCATCGAGCCCGCCGACATGAAAGCCGAACTCGTCGAGATCAACGGCGGGCCGGGCATCGTCTTCAGCGCGCCGGGACGCGTGATCGCCACCGTCACGTTCGACTTCGGCGCCGACGGCCGCATCACCGCAATCCACAACGTGGCCAACCCGGACAAACTCCAGGCCGTCGCCGACGGCACCGCCTACGACATCGGGACGCCGTGAGCCTCGTCACCGCGAGCTGTCGCCGGGCGCGAGCAGGCTGGTGAGCGAGCCTGCTCACGCCGGGAAGCAGCGGCGCCGCCACCGTGTCCGGCACCCAGCCGCGCCCGGACTTCTCCTCGCACGCCCGCACCGTCTCCAGCACATCGAGGACCCTCGCCGCCCGCACCCCGCCCGCACCCCGCCCGTCCCCTCGCCGATCCCACCGTCTCCGTGCCGGCCGCACCCGGCGTTCCCGGCACGAACACGAGGGCGCCGTACACCGTACGACCGGCACGACCGGCACGACCGGCACGACCGGCACGACCGGCAACGGTTCACAGCGAACCCGCACGCCACCGCACCCCCGCAGGCCGTCCGAGAGCCAGAGCTCCCCGCAACGGCCGACGCTCCGTCTTCCCGCCCCACCGCGCCCGCCGCGCCCGCCCGCAAGGCGATCATGTGACTCAACGCCCGAGCGGGTGACAGGACACCCCACGGCCGGGCACGGCACGCGCAGGAACCGCTACGAAGATCACCGACGGTCTGCGATCTCCGGAAAGGGACCCTGTGCGCACCCGCACCGCGGTCGCGGCGGCCGCCGCGCTCGCCGCCCCGCCCACCCCCACCACCGCCGAGGCCCACACCCAGGGGCCGGCCTCCGCACCGCAGCGGCACACCCCCGGCGACACCATCACCCTGCCGGCCCGCGGCGCCCTGACCGCGCTCACCGTCCAGGACGAAGACCGCACCGGCTACAGCCGCGCCCTGTTGCGCCACTGGACCGACGCCGACCCCGACGGCTGCAGCACCCGGGCCGAGGTCCTCCTCGAGGAAGCCGTCACCGCCCCGGAACAAGGCCCCGACCGCACCCAGAACGGCAGCGCCCGGCACCCGCCCTACGACGACACCGCCCACACCCAGACCCGCGCCCGCGCCCTCGACATCGACATCGACATCGACCACCTGGGCCCCCTCGCCGAGCCCTGGGACTGCGGCGCCTCCGCCTGGACCCCCGCAGAACGCCAGGCCTACGCCAACGACCTCGACGACCCCCGCACCCTGATCGCGGTCTGCGCCCGGTTCGCGAAGCAGACCCTCGGATGGACCACCCCAAAACTCCGCACCCCCGAAGCGGCGGACCGTTGGACCTGGATCCTCATCGTCGCGCACACCCACCTCCGACTTGCCCGGCCCCTCACTGCGGACCTCCGCCGGCCCTGGGAGAGGCCGACCACCTCGGACCGGCTCACCCCGGACCGGCTCACCCCGGCCGGATCCGCCGGGGGTTCAGGAACATCCGCGCCCGCCTCGCCTGCCCGGCCCGTGTTCCCACACCCCGAGGCGCCGGCCCCGGACGGCCACCCGACGCCAAGAACAAACACCAGGCACCCCGCTACGACCTCGGCAAGACCGTCAAACGCCCCGAGACCCTCAAGGCCATCGGCAAGCCGGAAGATCTTGGCAGAAAGAACAAGCTCAGCCGGTGACGCTGCCGAACCGGGCGCTTGCGGCGCCCGCCCACACCTCCGCTATTCCGTCTTGCTAAGTACCGCTAGTCAGCGTTACCGTGTACCGGTACTCAGTATCGCCGACTAGTGCAGGGAGGGGGTGTTCCATGACCAAGCTGGAGACGGAGATGGTCAAGGGCACGCTGGAGGGCAGCATCCTCGCGTCCCTGTCCGGCCAGCCCGCCTACGGCTACGGCTACGGCTACGAGATCACGGCGCGGCTGCGGGAACAGGGGTTCTCGGACATGGCCGAAGGAACCATCCACGCGCTGCTCATCAGGATGGAGAGGCGCGCTCTCGTCGAGGTGGAGAAGGCCCCCTCCGAAAAGGGGCCGCCACGCAAGGTGCACTCCCTCAACGCTCAGGGACGGGAGCACCTCGAAGAGTTCCGGAGGACGTGGAGCTTCCTCACGGAACGACTGGAACAGCTCCGCGAAGGGGAGGGCGAGCAACCATGTCCGACGCCGAAGAGACCGGCTTCATCTCTCAGGCGATCGGGCCCAGGAAACGCTGGAGGGCGTACAAGGCGCGCGTCAGGGAGCTTCCCGGGAACCACCGCACGGCGGTCGAGGCGATCGAGCGGCACCCGATGCACTTCGTGCCGGCCGACGGCGGGAGCAACGCGTCGATGCTCGAAGACCTCGCCGGCCTGCTCGAACAGGCCGCGGTGAACGGAACCCCGATCCGCGAGGTCAGCGCGGCAGGACCCGGTGGAGTTCGCCGAGGCGTTCGTCCAGAACTACACCGAGGGCGGCTACGTTCCCGCCCGCGCACGGAAGCAGCCGACCGACGACATCGAGCGCGCCACCGGTGACGAGACCGGAACAGAAGACGAAACGGTCTGACCGCGCCTCAGCACACGGCTCCCCCAGGGGCCGAGCACCACCTTCATCGCCTGTCCGCACCACGCGGCCGCGGGGCCACGCCCGGCCGGCCGCCTCACGCCGCATGCCCGCGGCACCGTCGAGACCGACCACTGCGTGCAAGGAGACTCATGATGGGAAACGGCAGCAACGCCTTGTCGGAAGCCGGGCTGCGCCGACTGCGCGAGGTACTGGAAGCGCATGTCGAGTCCAAGAAGATCCCCGGACTCGTCGCCCTGGTCGGCCGGGGCGAGGAGACCCATGTCGAGGCGATCGGGACGATGCGCCATGACGGCGGCGCGCCGATGCGCCGGGAGACCATCTTCCGGATGGCCTCGACGACCAAGCCGGTCGCGGCCGCCGCGACGATGGTCCTGCTGGACGAGTGCCGGCTGCGACTTGACGACCCGATAGATCAGTGGCTGCCGGAACTGGCCGACCGGCAGGTGCTGAAGAGGCCCGACAGCCCGCTGGACGACACCGTGCCGGCGCGGCGTCCGATCACCGTGCGGGACCTGCTCACCTCCACCTGCGGGCTCGGGCTGGACACGACGGCGATGGGCTCCCCGATGATGAGCGCGTACTTCGAGCAGAGGGTCTACGGCGAGAACGGATGGATGCTGCCGGCGGTGGAGCCGGATGAGTGGATGCGTCGCCTGGGCACGCTTCCGCTGACGTGCCAGCCCGGAGAGCGGTGGCTGTACAACGTCAGCGACGACGTGCTCGGGGTGCTGGCGGCCAGGGTCACCGGCCAGTCGTTCGAGGCATTCCTGCGCGAGCGCATCTTCGATCCGCTGGGGATGAAGGACACCGGATTCCACGTGCCCGCCAACAAGATCGACCGGCTGCCGCCCCTGTACGCCCCCGATCCGCAGACCGCAGAGTTCACCGTGGAGGACCCGGCCGAAGGCGGGCACCACAGCACGCCTCCGGCGTTCCAGTCCGGCGGCGGCGGACTCGACTCGACCGTCGACGACTACCACGCCTACTTCCGGATGCTGCTCAACCACGGGACGCACGGCACCGAACGGATCCTGTCCAGGCCCGCCGTCGAGCTCATGACCACCAACCGCCTCACGCCCCAGCAGACAGCCGCACTACAGGCCTGGGCACGCAGCGTCGTCCATCTGTCACACGGTCAGGGGCAGACCGGCGGCTGGGGCTTCGGGATGACGGTGCGCACCTACCGAGGCGACTACGCGCCCATCGGCCAGTTCGGCTGGGACGGCGGAGCCGGCACCACCACCTACGCCGACCCGGACCATCAACTCGTCGGCATCCTGCTCACCCAGACCGGAATGTCCACCCCGGACTCGGCACGGGCCATACAGGACTTCTGGACCACCCTCTACCAGGCAATCGACGACTGAACCGCCCACCTGGCCGAGCCTGCCGACGCCGGTACCCCCGGCCGGCCGGGCATAGCCGGTCGAGTCTGCCGACGCCGGTTCCCCCGGCCGGCCTGGCGTGGCGCCCTTCCGGGCCAGGCCCCTGGTCACGAGGGTGACGGCAGCCCAGGCGATCAGAGTCTCGGAGTGCCGGACGAGCCGTTCGCAGTCCATCGCGCGGCGGCGGGCACGCATCATCCACACGAGGCCGCGTTCGACGACCCATCGGCAGGGCAGCACCACGAACCCGGAGGCGTCCTTGAGGCCGCCGACGGCCTTGACGGTGAGACTGGGATGCCGCTTCCCCCAGCCGACGAGCCCGCCGGCAGAGACGGAGTCCACCCAGACGATGGTGACCTCGGAGCGCATCAGGCACAGGCGGAAAAGGACTTCCCTCGCCGCCGAAGAGTCGCGCAGGCCGGCGGGGGCAACCCTCACCACAAGGAGGAGTCCGCAGGTGCCGACGACGAGGCGGCGCCTGCGGCCGCTGACTTCCTTGCCCGCGCCGTAGCCGCAGATGGCCCTGAAGACGGCCTCCACAGCCTTCACACCCTGGAAAACGATCACGCTGACAACCACCCGGCAGCCTCCGCCCACGTCACAGCGGACCCCGCCCGCCAAGTGATCACAGACCTGGGCCGATGATCCCCAGCCACCACCCAACAGACCACAAACCCCCACACCGTGCGCCAGGGCGGGAAGTCCGCAGGCAGGGCCCGCCATTTGCTGCCGGTGTCCACGATGCAGCGCATCGCGTCCACGATCTCGCGGCGGGGATGCTTCTCCGGCCGTCCGCCCCGCGAGGTTTCGCAGGCTGGGGTCGGCAACAGCAGCTCGATCAGGGCCCATTCGGCGCTGGTGGTGTCCGAGGGACATCGACAACAGCGCATGGCAGTCGGCCTTCGAACGAGTGCGGCGGGACCGGCCGCCGGGCGGACCCGCCGCAGGTCACGAGCCGGCGATGAGGCCGAGGGTGGACTCGATCGAGTCGAGCCGGGCGACGATGCGGCGGATCCACTTGTCGCCCGGGTGGGTCGACGCACAGCAGTCGCCTCAACTGCCGGGATCGGGCGATAGTTTGAAGGGAGTCCCGTAGGAGTCCCGCGTCCGGCAATCGTCACCATCCATGTGCGGTGAGTGATTGGATGAATGTGTGGAAGAGACCGATCGCCACCCCCTGACCGTTGCGCGGAAGGCGCGCGGCATGTCGCAGGACGCGCTCGCGGCCGGGGTTCAGGCCGCAGCCCGCCGACAGGGCCTGCGTTCGGGCACCGACCGGATGCGGGTACGCAAGTGGGAACGGGGCGTGCGACCGAGCGAGGAGTCACAGGCGTACATCGCCGAAGCGCTCGGCCAGCCCGCAGACATCGTCCGTGCCGACGACTGGCCGAACTGGCTGCCGCTCACCGCCGACGGCGTGATCCCGTTCGGACCCCACAGCTCGGTGCCCGCCCTCAGAGAGGCCCTGCGAACAGCCATGGAACGCCGCACCTTTTTTGCGATCTCCGGCGCCACCCTGTCCGCACTGGCCGCGGACTGGGCCGCCGGCCCTACGAGCGCGGCCGTCCAGGCCCACGAAGGCAAACCGATCGGCGAGAACTTCGTCGCCTTCCTGGAGAACACGACCCAGCAGCTCGCCACTCACGCCACCGAGCAACGGCAGCACACCGCCACGCTGCTCGACGCCCATCTGTCCACCGTGACCGAACTACTCGAACACAGCCGCTACACGCCCGCCCTCGGCCTACGTCTGCACGCCTTGGCGGCCTCCCTGGCCCAGACCGTCGCCTGGCACCGCTTCGACCTGGGACACCACACCCACGCCAGCCAGAACTGGATCGCCGCCCTGCACAACGCCCACGCGGCCGGAGACGAGGACATGGGCGCCGGTCTCCTGGGCGATCTCGCCTACCAGGCCGCCTGGCGTCGCGATCACACCACCGCCGCCCGCATCCTCAACCACGCCCTGACCCGCGCCAGCAATCCCGCCGCCCGCTGCCTCCTCCAACTGCGTCTCGCCCGCACACTCGCCGCACGCGGCGAACGCCGCGCCGTCCTGCGCGCGCTGTCCGCTGCCGAGCAGCATCTCAGCGACGCCGGAACGGAGCGACCCGCAGGGTGCGCGTGGGTATCCGAGGCGGATCTCGCCGTGGATTCAGGCCAGGCACTCCTGGACCTCGGCGACACCGGCCGAGCCCACCAACTCATCACTGAAGGAGAACGTCTTCTGCCCGCCGCACGGGACAAAACCCGCGGCGTGTTCTTCGCCTACCGCGCGGCCAGCTACCTCGATCTGAAGGAACCCGAGCCCGCCGCAGCCGCCGCCCAGTCACTGATCCTGGCCCGACGCATCGGCGCACCCCGCTGCGTGAACCTCGTCGACGACCTCCTCCCCCGCTTCCAGCCCTACGCCCGCGCCGAAGGCGTTCCAGAGCTCCTCCACCTTGCCGCAGCCTGAGGCGTCTACACCTCTGCGGTTGCCGTGCCAGTGGTCGCGGTGCCGGAGGGTTTCCGCTGTTCCGCGCGGCGCAGGATGCGCAGCAGGAAGTCGGCGACCTGGATGATCTCGGCAGCCTCCATCGGGTCCTCGAGGGTCACGGTCCGATGGCTCGTCAGGTTCTTGAAGGCCCCGATAGCGCCGGTGAACAGCTCCATCACGGCAGTCTGCTCTCCAGGGTGGGCACCGGTGTCGGTGAGAACCCCGCCGTCGGGCTTGAACTCCTGCCGCATCAGCTGTACGCCCAACAATGAGGAAGCAGCAGCCCGCACCAGAACATGTCGTGCCCGTGACGGCGGCGGAAGGCGTCCAGCTCGATCGCCTCCAACGGCAGCATCAGCGGCTCCTCCGAGTTCGCACCGCCCAGAACCGCCGTCTGAATCTGCCGCCTGTCCCCACGCACGAAACCCCGCCTTTTGGCTGTGTCACCTTCTCCGGGCTCTGGTCCACTTCGTGTGGTTGTGCACGCAGGGTGACTGTTGATCTTCGTGTGATGGCAGGTGAGGTCGCCCGAAAATCGCCCGGCTGGACGGTGGCGTGGCCTACAGTCCTTCGCCGTGAGCGAAGTGCTGCCGCAGTTGGATGAGCTGCTGTTCTCCTCGGTCGAGGGCGTGTCGGTGGAGTCGGTCGAGGTGACCGACACGGTCGTCCGGGTCGAGGCTCGGACGACCGCGAGGCGGGCGGCCTAATCCGGAATTAAGAGCGGTCCGTTGGGGCGACATCCGCGACGGAGCGTTCGAGCGGTGGCGGCCCGTGCGGTGCCGAGTGGATGCAAGCGGGCGGCTTGGCCCTTGAGGCCTTCGGACAGACGGGGCACGTCTCTGCCCGCATCGGCCGCCACCGCGACCGATGGAAGCCACGGAACGCTGGACGTACGCCGAGCCGACGCCCAGCTCACAGCGAATCCGGATGGTGTTGGCGCCCGCTGGCGCTGGGCGGACGCCTGACGTCCCTCCCGGCCTGCGATGCCTACCGAAAGATCGGCGACGCCCAGCGCCACCGAGCGTCAACACCATTTCGAACATCACTCGTTGGTGTTGGTGGTGCGAGCCCACTCCACGGTGACCTCTTACAACGCCCGAGCACCGAGCTCCCGCGAAGACCGAGGCCCGCGGGGCGAGCTGGTGCCACGAACAGCTACTGAGGTGGCGGACCGGCCTTGACGGGCTGAGTCCTGGGATTAGATCGCTGCGTGGCCCGCGCGAGCTCGCGAACGTTCAGCCTGAGCACGGTGGAGGGGAAAAACTTGATCTACTGCGGTATCGACTGGGCCGAGCGCACGCACGACGTCGCCCTGGTCGACGACAGCGGCCAGCTGCTCGCCAAGCGGCGCATCACAGATGACGCGGCTGGCTACAAAATCCTCTTGGACCTGCTTGCCGACTACGGTGACTGTGAGGACAACCCGATCCCGGTCGCGATCGAAACCTCCCGCGGACTGTTGGTTGCCGTGCTGCGAAGCGGTAAGCGGCAGGTGTTCGCCATCAATCCGATGGCGGCTTCGCGCTACCGCGACCGGCACTCCGTTTCCCGCAAGAAGTCCGACCCCGGCGACGCCCTTGGTCCTGGCGAACATCTTGCGCACTGACATGCACGCCCACCGGCCTCTGCCACAGGACAGTGACCTGGCCCGTGCCGTCGCAGTTCTTGCACGTGCCCAGCAGGATGCCGTCTGGAACCGCCAACAGATCGCCAACCAGCTGCGCTCCCTGCTCCGTGAGTACTACCCGGCTGCCCTGGCAGCCGTGGAGACGTGGAAGAAGGGCCTTTGCCGGCCCGAGGCCCACGAGCTTCTCCGTCTCGCTCCCACGCCGAGGCGAGCCGCACGATTGACCCGTGCGCAACTCCGTTCGGCCCTCAAGCGGGCTGGCCGCCAGCGCGGCATCGAAGCCGAAGCCGACCGCCTCCACGAGGTCCTACGAGGCGACTGGGCTCATCAACCGCCGCTCGTCGAAGACGCTCTCGGTAAGCAGATGCTCGCCCTTCTCATTCAGCTTGAAGCCGCCTCCAAGGCAGCCACCGACCTCGAGGAGGCGGTGGACGAAGCATTCCCTCAGCACCCGGACGCTGACATCATCCTCAGTTTCCCCGGCCTCGGCGTCCAGCTCGGCGCACGGGTGCTGGCCGAGATCGGCGACGACCGGCAGCGCTTCTCAGACGCTCGTGGGCTCAAGGCGTATGCCGGCGCATCACCCATCACTAGGGCGTCCGGCAAGAAGTCCAGCGTCACCAGGCGCTGGGTGAAGAATGACCGCCTCAACCATGCCGGCTACCTCTGGGCCTTCTCCGCCATCAGCACCTCCCTTGGCGCCAAGACGCACTACCGCAAGCGCCGTGACGACCATGGCGACTGGCACGCAGCGGCCCAGCGAAACCTCTTCAATCGCCAATGCCGCGAAGTTAACGCCGCGGCCGTCAAGTCAAGCCGGTGCGGAGATGGATGGTTCCGGGGTTCCAGGCCGCGGTTCCCTGATAGGAGAAGGTCGACCAGCACCTTCTTGACCAGGGGATCCGTTGTCGAGTCAGCTCTCCACCTGCACCTTGACCCGTACCACCACCGTCGCAGCGGGCGCCTTCGCGCCGGGTCATCTGGGCGGGCTGACTCAGCACATACCCTTCGAGCTCGTCGATCACGTCCTCGAAGAGACCAAGACTGTTCAGGTCCGGGTGCGTACGCTCCCGTCCCGGGTCGGGATCTACTTCGTCCTGGCCCTGGGACTCTTTCCGTCGCTCGGATACCGCCGCGTGTGGGACAAGCTCGTGGCTGGCCTGTCTGGCATCGACCACGGTCTTCCTTCAGAAGCTGCACTGCGGCAGCTGCGCCGGCGTCTTGGGCCGGAGCCCATAGAGGCGTTGTTCGAAACTCTCGCAGTACCACTGGCACGGCCGACCACGACTGGTGCCTGCTACCGGCACTGGCGGACCGTTGCGTTCGACGGCTGCAGTTCGCTGAAAGCCCCTGACCTGCCGCGCATCCGAGCTCTGCTGGGCAAGGTTCGGCACCACTGGGGCATGTCGGGCTACCCCTCTTTGCGACTGACCGTTCTGTGCGAGACCGGGACTCGGGGCCTGCTCGGGGCAGTCTTCGGCCCGTCCGAGAACGGGGAGACCGTCCAGGCGGCCGAGTTACTGCCCCGGCTGACACCGCAGATGCTCCTGCTCGCGGACCGGGCTTTCGACGGCGACGAATTCCTGCGTGCTGTCTCCAACACCGGTTCTCAGTTCCTGATCCGGCTGTGCGCACACCGGCGCCCCGCGGTGCTGGCAGTCCTCCCTGACGGCTCCTACCTCACCCGCTTCCGCAGCCTGCGCGTCCGCATCATCGAAGCCGACATCACTCTCACCGCCAGCAACGGACAACGCATCACGGGCCATTACCGGCTCGCGACGACGCTCCTGGATCACCGCCACGACCCGGCCGAAGCCCTGATCCGTCTCTACCACGAACGCTGGGAAATCGAGTCTGCCTTCTATTCACTGCGGCACACGCTCCTGACTGGCCGGGTCCTGCGGTCCCAAGATCCACGCGGACTTGAACAGGAAGTCTGGGCTCTGCTCACGCTCTACCAGGTGATCCGCATGGCTATGGTCGAGGCCGTCGAGTCTGTCCCAGGGGCTGACCCGGACCGGGCAAGCTTCACCGTTGCGCTCCAGGCCGCCCGCGACCAGGTCATCCGCGCGGACCACATCCTGCCGACCTCATCGGGCTTCACCACGAGCGGCATCTCCACTGCGGTCCGGTCCGCTCTGCTGCCGCCCAGGCGCGCACGCACCAGCGCCCGCAAGGTCAAGTGCCCGACCTCCCGCTATCCGGCGAACCCGACCAGCGAGCACCCCCTGACCAGCAAAAACGTGACCGGTCTCGCCGTTGAAATCCGCGCCCATCCCACATCGTCGGCAGGGCACGGCCGCAGCGGTCAGCGTAATCAGGTCCTCCAGCACATGCGCACCTCACCGCATCGGCCCTGGCACGCACGCGAGCTTGCCACTGCCCTCGCACTCACTCACTACGACAGCTTCTGCGTCCAGTTGAGCCGCTGGACCAGGGAAGGTCTCCTCGAAAAGACCGCGAACGCGACCTACAAGCTCGCCCCTGAATGCCTACTGCCTACAGAAACGGGAGGAGCTTGACTTGGAGGCCGCGGCGCTAACTTCGTGGCATTGCTTCAATCGCATGCTCGGGCAGCTCTACCACTGCCTCCAGCAGAGCCAGCGATATGACGAGGCACTGGCCTTCCCAGCTTCGCCCGACGAGGTGGTCACCGCGGCCGCGTAACCGGAGGCGCTGTCTTACGACAGCAATCAGGAGCGTGCCTACCTGCGGGGCAGGCGCCCCAGCACGGCACGGAGCCTCTCTCGCCCTGCCGTGACGCTCGCGTCCCACAGACCTGAGATGTCATCGCTCAGCGAGAGGAACTGGAGCCGTTGCTCGTCGGCGAGAAGGCTGGCACCCGCCACATTCCGGTCCAGCATCCCCATCGCGGTGAGCGCCGCATGGCCGCAGGACTCCGCGTCATCAGCGTTGCCCGAGCCGTGGGCCAGCAGGGCGTACCTCAGGCAGAGGGCAGCGAAGAACGCGTAGGTGTCGGCGACATCGGTGATCCCCTCCTCGTTCGGCTGAAGCTCTGGGAACCGTTCCAGCAGGCGCACGCGCTCGGTGGCGTGAGCGAGTGGCCGGTCGGCATACCAAAGATCGCGAACGGTCTCCACGTAGAGGTCCAGGTCGGCTTCCCTCCCCGGCATGTTCGCCCGCAGGCCCACGAACAGCGGCGCCATGCGTTCGGCACAGGCAGCGACATACAGGCGGACCGCTTCGTCGTGCCCGTCACGAAGCGCCTCCGCGACGGCCCCCTCCACCAGCGTCTCCACGTCTCACTCTCATCCCGTTCGAACAGATCGACAGGCTACACAGTGATCCGAGGCCCTCAACTTGACGAGTTACATGCCTGAGGTGTCTGTCCGGAGTGCGATACAGGTCGGGGCGAATACATGGCTCCTATCTGCGTTCTCCTCGTGATCTGCCGACAGCGGCAAGCTGGTCGTGGTGTCGTTACGAGTGCGGCGGTTCGTCTGCGCGGAGGACTCCTGCACGCGCAAGACCTTCGCTGAGCAAGTCCCTGGGCTCACGCGCCGGTTCGGACGACGGACCGAGCGGTTGCGATCGACGCTGGTGTCGGTCGGTCTCGCGCTGGCAGGCCCGGCAGGCGCCCTCATGACGGATGCTTTCAAGATCCCGGTCAGCAGGAACACCCTGTTGAGGCTGATCGCCTCGCTTCCGGACCCCGTCACCGCCACACCCCGTGTGGTCGGCGTGGACGAATACGCCCAGCGCAAGGGCCGTATCTACGGAACCGTGCTCGTCGACGTCGAAACACGTCGCCCGATCGACCTCCTTCCCGACCGGGAAGCAGGCACGCTCGCGGCCTGGCTCGCCGAGCGGTCCGACATCGAGATCATCTGCCGTGACCGGGCCCCCTTCTTCACCGAAGGCGCCACCCGCGGCGCCCCGCAGGCCCTCCAGGTCGCTGACCGACGGCAGTGCGATCGACCCGTCGACGCCGCCCACAACCGGCGTAGCCCCGCCCGATGGGCGGCCTCCGGCCCGTCCGCGGGCGGCGTCCAAGCCCTCGCGAGTGCCGGAGACGATCAGCTCCCGGATGAACTCCGCCAGCGAGGCGAAGGCGTGGAACACCAGCCGCCCGCCGGGCGTGGTGGTCTCGCGCCGCTCGTGCAGCGAGGCGAACCCGGTCTCCCGCTTGCGTAGTTCGCCGACCATGGTGGTCCGGCGGCCCCCGAACTACGTGTACGCCACGTCAGGCGCCGGCGGGGGCTCCGCCTTCTGGGAGCAGTTCGGGCATCCCCTCTACCAGCACTGCGACCCCGACCACTTCGCCGGCCTCGGAACGGCCGACCCAGACGGGATAGGTGCCGTCACCTGTCGTCGCGAAGGCCGCCAGTTCGCCGCCGGAGACCTGGTCCCGGGTACGCAGGAGGTACATGGAGTCGCTGATGTCCTCGTAGACGCCCGGGTCAAGGTCCGGGTCTCCCTGGACCAGCCCTTTCTCGAAGAGCGCGAGGAGGGGTTCCCAGGCTCCGGCATCGGCGAAGCAGCCGGTGGCGCCGTCGGTGTCGAAACCCGAGATCTCGTTCTCGATGAACAGCCGGAGGTCGTCGTCGGGCCTGAGCGCCATCTCCCAGGTCGCGGCGGGAGCCTCGCTGACGAGCAGGCGGACGGCCATGGTGTCGGTGCGCGTGACCTCGCTCCCCTCCCACTCGCAGTGGTAGGTGTGTCTGGCCTGCGCCTCCTCCAGTACGTACTCCCCGGGCGGGACGGGGACCGTGACGTGCGGGCCGTCTCCGTTGTCGATGTCCGGGCCGGAGACGGCGAGCAGCCCGCTGGGTACGCGCAGGGTGCCGATGCGGCGCGGCTCCACGGTCGTCATCTCGGGGTGGTATCCGTCGGTCACGCGCAGCCCGGGCCGGAACAGCTCACCGATCGGTCCGGGCTGCGCGGGGCGGGGCGGACACCAGCAGGTGGTGGGCGCGAGCCCGCTGTCGGAGCCGGCCGCCACGGCCGACTCGATGATCTCGAAGACCGGCGGCTCCGTCAGCCCGTGCGACCCGGCGGAGAACAGCGGCCATTCTCCGAAGACGGGCCGGTCCATCCAGCGCTCGTCATCGCCGACCCTGGGCACGGTGATGTAGGACCCCCCGCGCCTGTTCTTGGACTTCTCCTCTCGCCGTCCCCTTCCGTCCGGGAAGAGTTCCACGGTGATGCGCGGGCACGCCTCGTCGAATTCCGTCATCTCCGGGTCGGTGTAGTGCCAGCGGACGATGAACCGGCACAGCAGCCGCGTCGGGTCGTCCAGCAGCCGCATGTCGAGCTCGCAGGTACGGCGGCCCTGCGCGTCGTAGATCCACAGCCCGACATAGTGATCCCGCCAGGAGACGAGCCGGACCTCCAGCGGAGCCTCCCGGCCCGCAGCCCGGTACACCACCACGTACGGAAGCCCGGCGGCATCCCGCTCACGGGCCTCTTCCACGGATACCGGCCGCCAGGGGACGCGAGCCTCCAGATCCCACGCCTGCGCGTACCCCACCTCGACCAGCATCGTCGCTCCCCCGCTCATGTACGTAACGAGCTGCAACATAGCCGCCACCTGTGACAACGCCCCTACCGGGCCGGGCGTGAGCCACCCCGCCCGCGCCAACGGCCCAGCCAGATTCGCGACCACCTGGCAGCGGATCGTCACACGGGGCCTGACGTCAGTGATGGCCGTCCACACAGACGCGGCTGAACCCGTCGGCATTCAACTGCCGGAAGACCTCGCCGTGTTCACCCTTGCGGTCGCGTACGACCGGGGCGAGGATCTGCAGACGCGTTCCCTCCCCGGCCTCCAAAAGCACGTCCACGATCTTCTGGGGAGTCTGGCGGCTGACGGGCTCGCCGCGCTCAGGACAGTGCGGGTGTCCGACACGGGCGTACAGCAGCCGCAGGTAGTCGTACAGCTCGGTGATCGTCCCGACGGTCGAGCGGGGATTGCGTCCCGTTGTCTTCTGGTCGATCGCGATGGCGGGCGACAGGCCCTCGATGACGTCGACGTCCGGCTTGTCCAGCTGTCCCAGGAACTGCTGTGCGTAGGACGACAGCGACTCGACATAGCGGCGCTGACCTTCAGCGAAGATCGTGTCGAACGCCAGGCTCGATTTCCCTGATCCGGACACGCCGGTGAAGACGATGGGCGCGTCTCTGGGCTGGTCGACGCAGACACCTTGAAGGTTGTGCGGGCGTGCGCCCTTGCTGATGATGCGGTCTCTCACGGCGCTTCCTGGGACTCTTTCCTTGTTGCTGGGCCGCATTTGGGCAGGCCGCAGAGACTGGTGACGGGTCGGGTGGCGGCAGCGCCCGGAAGGCCGCTCACCCGGTAGGAGCGCATACAAGGCCACGGGCGTCATGCTTTTCTGGCGGTGGCTCAGGCCACTCGGGGGGGGCGCCCCGGTGCCCGAACGCCGTGCTTCACGGTCGGCGTGCGCGGGTGGTGGGCCGGGACGGCCAGTGCTCGGGCGCTCCACGTGGGTGTGGCCGTGCTGGTGTCACGCGAGGAACTGTGAGGTGAGCTCGTGGTGGCGCAGCACGCGGACCCCGGTGGGATCCAGCTGGAAGTTGACCTGCCACAGTTCGACGCCCTGTCTCAGGGCCTGGGATACCTGGGCGCTCACTTCGCTGTGCCGGGTGCTTTTGAGGACCTGGAAGCCGGGGTTGTCGTAGAGGAAGCAGACCAGCATGATCGCCCGCTCGTGCTCCTGCAGGCTGTCTCCGAGTCCGCTGATGTGTCTGACCAGCCGGTCGGTCGACTTGATCGGGGCTGCGGCCGGGTCTTGACGTGGCTGCCCAGGGGCACCTGGAGGTTTTCCAGGGGTGTCTTGACCTCGACGTAGGTGTCGTCGTTGACGAGAAAGTCCAGCCGTGAGGGCCCGAGGAACTTCTCGCGCTGGATGGTGTGCACGGTGACGATCTGCGAGAGAAGACCGCCGGTCAGCGCGTGCTCGACGTAGCGGTTGGCGGCCGTCTGGTTGATACCGATCCAGGTGAGTGCTCGGCCCTGCGGTGCGTCGACCGAAACGGCTTCGACGGTGTAGGGCGTCTTGCGGGCGGCGTTGGTGCTGCTTGACAGCAGGCATGGGAGCCCGTCCAGGACGAGGTTGCCGATCCGGCCGGTCGTCGGGCAGTGGCAGGCGACCTCGGCCCCCTCGACATCGACGTCGATGACGAACCGGTTGCGCCGCCGGACGATCGTGGCCTGCGCCAGGGGCTCAGCGAAGCAGATCTTCTTGTTCCGCATCTGCAGGGCATGGACTGTCATGGTGTGCCGTTCACGCTGGTCGGTACGTTGGCGGCCCGGCTGGCCCACCAGGGGAGGAGCCGGACCGCTGCGGATCGGTGTGCCGGGCCGGCTACGCCGGCTGCTTCTTCAGCGCCTCTGCCACGGCCGCGGACAGGGGCGTCGAAGGCCGGCCCAGAAGCTGCTCAAGGTCCTTGCTCTCGGTGTACCAGCCGCCTCGTGCGGCGCCGGCACTGTTGTCCGCGATGGCGTCGGCGAAGAAGGGCGGCAGGCCCACACTGGCCAGTGTCTCGGAGTACTGCGCAGGCGGCATGTCCATATAGGTGACTGCGACGTTGCTCTGGGCGGCGGTCTCGGAGGCCAGGTCACTCATCGTGAACGCGGTGCCGCCGAGCTCGTAGGTACGGTTGTCGATCGGTTCCTCGGCCACGACGGACGCAGCGGCGGCGGCCAGGTCCGCACGAACCGCTCCGGAGATCCTCCCCTCACCGGCCGAGCCGATGATGGTGCCGTACTGCAGCCACATGCCGATGTTGTCGGTGTAGTTCTCGATGTAGGAGCCGTTGCGCAGGATCGCGTACGGGACGCCGGACTCCTTGATCAGCTCCTCGGTGCGGGCGTGCGGTCCGGCCATGGTGATACCGCTGGTGTCCGCGTTGAGGTAGCTCGTGTAGATCAGAGCCGAGGCGCCGGCGTCCTTGGCGGCCTGGATGGCGTTGGTGTGCTGCTCGATCTGGCGGGCGAAGTTGCTGGAGGAGATGAGCAGGATCCGGTCCGCTCCCTGGAACGCGGCGGCGAGGGTCTCGGGCCGCTCGTAGTCGGCCTGGCGCACCTCGATGCCGCGTGCAGTGAAGTCGGCCGCGTTCTCGGGGTCGAGGACGGCCACCACGATCTCGCTGGCGGGCACGCCACGCTTGAGGAGTTCATCGACGGCGATGCGTCCGAAACGGCCGGTGGCCGCAGTCACAGTGATCATGACGTGTCTTTCTCGGGGGCGAGGGATGGGGCCTCGCCTGCAGATTCAACGCAGCATGGCGTCAGGTGTTCCACAGGCCGGGGCTGTCGTTCGAGCCAGCGTTCTAGCTTGCGACCCTTGAATCATCCCCTCGATACATGACAGCTTAAGTCATGTATTTAGGGATTCTTGGCAACATTCCGGTACACCCGATCTGGGCGGCGATCGGGTGGCGAGGCGCCGGTCGATCTCGTCGGCACGGGCATTTCACCTCTGTTGCACGACCCGTCGCACGAGGTCCGACCAGGCGGCGTGCAGGCGGGTGACCGGCACGCCGTGTGTCTGGCGCAGGTAGTCCGACAGTTCGGTGCTCACGAAGCCGAGGAGGGCGTAAGCGAACATGTCGCAGTCCCCGTCCACGCCGGATACACGCAGGAGCGACGAGAGGTGGCTGTGGAAGTCGGTCCATGCTGCGGAGGAGTAGCGGCACTCGGCAGTCAGCTGGCGCCCCAGGGCCGCACCTAGGTCGGCCGAGGCTGCTGTGCGGTTGATCAGCGCACACCCGAAGGCCGTCAGTCTGACGTCGGGAGGCGCTCCTGGCCCCAGCGGAGGCGGGCCGGTGGTGTAGGCCTCGCGGAACTCACTCTCTGCCTCACTCAGCAGGGCGAGCAGGAGTCCGTTCCTGTCGCCGAACCGTCTGTAGAGGGTGGCTTTCCCGACTCCAGCGGCTTCTGCGACCGCCTGCGTGGTCACGTGCTCGACTCCCCGTTCGGCGACCAGCCGGGCAGCGGCATCCAGCAGACGGGCCCTGTTGCAAGCCGCGTCGGAGCGCTCTGCAACGGTCATGTATCTGGCTGGATTTCCTGACTGGGACTCCAGCAGGATTCGCCTCACATCGTCTTGAGCACGCCGGTCACGACGTCGGCGAGGGGGGTCGCGGTACGTCCGATGAGCCGCTCCAGGTCGGTGCTGTCCGTGTACCAGTCCCCGCGGGTGATGGCGAAGCTCGTGTCGGCCAGCAGGTCGGCGAAGGGCTTCGGCACGCCCCATCCGGCCAGTGCGGCCGCGTACTCCTCGGCGGGCAGGTCCTGGTAGACGAGCGGCTTGCCGGTCTGTGCGGCCAGTTCGGCGGCCACGTCAGCCAGGGTGAACGGCGTGCCGCCGAGTTCGTAGGCGGTGTTCGTGTGGCCGTCACCGGTCAGGACGGCGGCCGCGGCCGCCGCGAGGTCCGGGCGGGCGGCTCCGGATATCTTGCCGTTGCCGCCCGAGCCCAGCATCACCCCCGACTGCAGCGCGGGGGCCAGGTCCCCGAGTTCTCCGCAGTACAGCTCGATGTACGCGCCGTTGCGCAGGAAGACGTGGGGCAGGCCCGACTCCTGGATGAGCGCCTCGGTCTGCTTGTGCTCGTCCGCGAGCCGCAGGGTGCTGGTGGCGCAGTTGACGAAGCTGGCATAGGAGACCAGCGAGACCCGCGCGGCAACCGAGGCCTGTACGGCGTTCTTCATCAGGGGGAAGCGCTGTCCGTACACGGCGGAGGGGATGAGCAGGAGTTTGTCGGTGTCGGCGAAGGCAGGCTCCAGCGTCTCCGGCTGGTCGTAGTCCGCGTGACGGACCTGGACCCCGCGCTCGGCGAGGTCGGCCGCCTTCTCGGGGCTGCGTACGGCGGCCACGATCCCGTCGGCGGGCACACCGCGCTCCAGGAGTTCTCCGATGACGAGACGGCCGAGACGGCCGGTGGCTGCGGTGATGGTGATCATTGTGAAACGGCTTTCCTCGTGATGAAGGGATGACGGCAGCGGTAAGCGGCGAGTGCCGGGAGTGCTGATGAGCGGGGCGGAGGTGCGAAGACCCCGTCCGAAAAGGGGCCGGCGGGCCCACACCGCCGACGGCGGCAGTGGTGGGCCCGCCGATGGCTGCACCGGTCAGTGCTGGGGGTTTCCGCCGGACTGGATGAGCGGAGAGAGGTCGAAGTGGCTGATCACGCGCGTGATCTTGCCGTTCTTGACCGTGATGTAGTCCATGCCGCGGAAGTTGCTCGCGAAGGGCACCTCGGTGGTGTACACGGCCGCGGCGTTGGTGTCGTCGCCCAGGACATCGATGACGGTGGCACCGGTCATCGCACCCACGAAGGGCGCGAGGAACTCCCGGAAACCGCCCTTGCCCTCGAAGGTCCCGTTCGGGGCCTCACACACGGCGTCGTCGGCGATGAAGGTCAGCGCCTTCTCGACGTCCTTGCTCGTCCAGGCCTTGACGAAGCCCTGAGCAGTCTTCTGGGCGAGCCCGTTCATTGCGGTCACAGTACTGTTCCTTTCATGGTGCTTTGTCCCCCTGTGTGCGACAAAAGCGGCAAGGAAGGCCACAGGCCGCAACAGAGGGGATGAAGGGCGCTCTTCCGGCGACCCAGCACATTCATCATCCCTGGGATACATGACAGGCTCCGTCATGTATCTGGGAAAGCTTTTTTGAAGCTGCACCAGATGACCCGTCCCTCGCATCAGCAGGACCGCCGGTGCGAGGGACGGGACACGCCTGCTCATGTACAGGGCCCTCCGCGGCGGTGCGCCGCCTGATTCGCTGCCAGCGGTCTTTGGCGGCTTGGGTTACAGCAGCCTCAGGTCGTGGGCGGCATGGCATCCGATCGGGCCGGGGCGGCACCACGGGCTGGGGCAGGTGGCAGCCTGCCGGCCCTTTCCTCCCGCGGAACGCAGGTTCAGAAGTGGTACGGGCCGAACCGGCCCCAGGCGATGAGGGCCAGCAGGGCAATGAAGAGGACGTTGACGGTGGCGGGTTGCGTCTCCGAGCGGCGCAGGTGCACCGCGGTTCCGCCGAGGGCCAGGGCGAGGCCGCCGAGGGCGGCCCGGGCAACGAGTACGGGGGCGATGACCGTGGCTGCGGGCAGGACGAGGCCGATGCCGACCAGTACCTCCAGCAGGCCGAGGGCTGGATTCTTCACGGGCAGCGGCTGTGTGTCGTCTGCGCTGTCCGGGAACTGGGCGTGCGGCACGTGGGGTTGTCGGACGTCAGACGGTCTGGTGCGGTCCTGTGTTGGGTGCGCCGCACCAGTCGGTGAGGTTGAGCGGCTCTGTGCCGTCCCACGCGATGTAACCGTCGGGACGCACCAGCATCGGCGAGGGGCCTGGCACTGCCTGGATCCGGTCTTCCCAGCCGGTGATGTCGGTCGGGCCGATGAGGACGAATTTGCCGCCGCGCAGGGCTTCGTAAAGGCGGCGGCCGTCGGCGAGCTGGGTGTCGGGGGCTCGTCTCGTCGTGGTGCCGTATCCGACGCCGATGCCGCTGATCTGGCCGGACGTCTTGCGGGCGATCGCTGGAATGCGCAGGGCGATGCCGCCGATCAGGCCGCGCAGTACGCGTGCGGGCGCTGATTTGAGCGTGGCCATGCGGACGAGGGCGCCGCTGCTGCGGACCACTTGGCGGCCGACGGGGTGGCGTTCGGTGTGGTAGGCGTCGAGGAGTTCTTCGGGGGCGCCTCGCAGGACGGCTGCGAGCTTCCAGCCGAGGTTCGCCGCATCCTGCAGACCGGTGTTCATGCCTTGCCCGCCTGCCGGTGAGTGGCAGTGCGCGGCGTCGCCGGCGAGGAAGACCCGGCCGATGCGGTAGTGCGGGACCTGCCGCTCGTCGCAGTGGAAGCGGGACATCCAGCGGGGGTCGTGCGTGCCGAAGTCGGAGCCGAGCGCGTTCCGTGCCACTGCGGCGACCTCTTCCGGCGCCAGCGGCGTGCTGTCTGGGACCTGGTGGCGTCGGTCCCCTGCGAAGACGCGGTACCAGCCGTCGCCGAACGGTGCCTGCAGCGCGAAGCAGTCTCCCGTACCGTTGGCCGTGATCGACCGCGGCGGCTCCTCGGTCAGGCGCACGTCGGCGAGCATGATGGACTTCAGGACGGCCCGGCCCCCGGCCCGTATAGGGCACCTCCAGCGTCCTGCGGACGGCGCTGCGCACTCCGTCGGCGCCCACCACGTAGGAAGCATGACGGGTGGTCACGGCTCCGTCAGGACCTCGCGTGTCGACCTGCACAGCGGCGCCGTTCTGCCGCACCGCGATGACCTCGCAGTCGTAGGCGAAGTCCGCACGGCCTCGGCGGCCCGCTTTTGCAGGAGTCCTTCGATGTTGTACTGCCCGGTGAGAGCGAGGAAGGGGAAACGGCTCGGGAGGCGGGCGAGGTCGATGTCCATGTGCCCGAACATCCGCAGGGCGGACAGCTGAGCTGCGCTGGTCGCCAGCAGGGGGTCGGCGAGTCCGCGGGCGTCGAACTGTTCCAGGGTGCGGGCGTGCACGATCAGGGCACGTGTCATGTTGGACAGTTCACCGCTGCGGCGTTCGAGGACGGTGACCGCTACGCCGGCCTCCGCCAGGTCTCCGGCCAGGAGCAGCCCGGTCGGCCGGGCGCCCACCACGATCACGTCGGACATGGTTGTCCCCCGTCAAACGGTTGTCGGGTCGAAGAGGAGTGCTGCGCAGCCGCTGCTTGGTGAAGCGCGTTCGAACCGGGTTCCGCTGACGGGGAATCAGGGTTCTGCTGCCGGTGAATTCAGTCTTGTCCTGTGGGAGGTGACAGGGAAATGGACTGTCCCCATGCCCTTCATCGACTGCCTCGATGACCGTGACCGGCCAGCCCATTCCCCCGGGGCCCGGCGTTCCGCACAGACCGCAGCGCGAGGCGGCCGTCACACTCACGTTCTCGTGTCGTCCGGCCGGGCGAGCGAGCCGCTGTCCCGCAGCGCAGTCCTGCAGCCGTACTGCAGTGTTGGTGGGCTCGTGAAGTCAGCGGGCCGTCTGGGCGCTGTGTCTTATCTGCTTGTGTCCTGTTCCCGGATAGCGGAGGCCATGGTGTCCGCACAGCCATCGCAGACCGAGATCGCCGCCGCGGGCCGGGTGCCAGGCCGCCGCTTCGGTGAACGGAGCGCGGTCCTCGCCGGGAAGCTCGCGAATGATGAACGCACCGGCCTGGGCGGCCCAGGATGCTATCCGGCGAGGGAGCACGGCCATCAGGTCGGTGCCGCGCAGCAGCCAGGGCAGGGACACCCAGTCGTCCGCGAGCAGGGCCACGTGCCGCTCGACGCCGAGGTCGTCGAGAAGGCGGTCCGCAGCGGTGGGCACCCCGTTGACGAAGGCAGCGGCGGCGTTCGGGAGCTGGCCCAGCACCTCGGCGGTCATCGGCAGCGTGGCAGCAGGATGCCCGGCGTCCACGAGACAGACGAAGTCGTCGCTGAACAGGACTCGGCGGGAGCCGGGAAGGTCGAGTCCCACCGGTTTGATCACCAGATCGGTCTCGAGCAGGTCCCCCTCGGCCAGCAGGCGTCGGGGCATGGGGCGGAACTCAACCGAGACCCGCGGCGCCTGTCGCGCCAGGCCCGTGCGCAGCGGCGGACCCACCACGCCGGCGGCGTAACTGGAGGCCGTGACCAGGAAGCGCCCGTTCGCTGTGCAAGGGAGTGAAGCCCGATGCGGCGCTCAGGGCGTTGCCGGCCGCCCACATCGCCTCATTCACCAGCGGAACCAGGTGTTGCCCCAGCGGTGTGAGCGGGTAGGAGGAGCCGGAGCGCACCAGCAGTTCATCGTCGAAGTGGTGCCGAAGGCGCGCGAGGCTGCTGCTCATCGTGGACTGCGTCAGATGCACCCGCTGTGCGGCGCGAGTGACGTGCCGCAGCTCCAGGAGTGCCTGGAGAGGGACGAGCAGGTTCAGGTCCAGGCCGGCCATGTTCATCGGGGTACCCCCCGTGCAGCTCACCATCCGTGTTCTCCTGCACGGATGGCGAGCCGCGGCGCGCTCGGTCGCGCTCTCGCGCGGGGGATCCGCTCACGAGGTTGTGTCGACAAGGATCAGTCCCTTGCCGGGGATCTTGCGTCCCTTCTCCAGATCGCTGATCAGGTCGATGGCGGAGTCGAGGGACACGGTCTCGCCGACCGACATCCGGATCTTCCCCTCGACGGCGGCGCGGGCGGCGTGGGTGAGGATCTGCGTGGTCGGCGTACAGAAGAAGATCTTGTGCCTACGGATCAGCGCCGAGTGCAGGAACTTGCCCGGCGAGGCGTTGATGTCGAGGAAGACACCGCCCTTGTTCAGCAGGCGCATCGCCGACTTCACCGGCAGCGTGCCGGACGTGTCGAAGACGACGTCGAAGGAGCCTCGGAACTCGTCGGTCTCCGACGGGTCGGCTCCGGCATAGTCGTGGATGGTGTCGACGCCCAGTTCACGGGCCCGGGACACCGACGCGCTGCTGCAGCTGCCGGCGACCCAGGCGCGGTGCATCTTGGCCACCTGCACCACGGCTTCCCCGACTCCGCCGGTGCAGCCGTTGACGAACACCCGCTGTCCGGGCTGGAGCCGGGCGCGCTCGACCAGCCCGTTCCAGGCCATCACGGCGCCGGTCGGCAGACAGGCCGCCTGCTCGAAGGACAGCCCGCCAGGCTTCAGCGCGAGGAACGACTCGGTCGTGATGACCGCCTCGCCATAAGCTCCGCTCTCCTTCAGCCGTGCGATCCCGAGCACCTCGTCACCGGGCTTGAACTGCGTCACCCCCGCGCCGGCCGCGTGGACCACACCTGCGAAGTCCGACCCCATCGCCCGGGGAAAAGACCGGCCCGTCATCATCTTCAGCTCGCCCTGGCGCAGCTTCCAGTCGATCGGGTTCACCGAGGTCGCCTTCACCATCACTGCGACCTCTCCCGCTCCCGGCGTCGGAAGATCGAACTCCTTCAGACGCATCGTCTCCGGGCCGCCATAGGTGTCGTACTGAATCCTGCGCATGTGAAGCCACTTCCTGAAGATCGCCGGACTGCGGGGTTCAGACCCGCACATCAGCCCGGCCGGGTTGATCGGATACAGCAGGGTCACGACTGAGACCTTCAGGCTCACTCGCTGACATAACGAGTCACGTCCTGCTGCCCCATTAACGTACGACCAGATACTTGACATGTGCCGTCATGTTTGTCGGAAGTTTTTCGGCGGGCCGTTAGAGGAAGGCGTGCGAGATTCCCAGCCGCGGACGTCGCCCTGGAAGACGACGGGCCCTCGCCGCTTCTGCCGTCCTTGGAGACTGGACACTGGTCGGCGATCCCGGATCGCGGCCAGTGCGAGGCTGGCTCTGGACAGCTGTTATGAAGAGCACGCCTCCCATACATGACGTGCGTCGTCATGTATGGGCGTCATCCTGGAGGCATGAAGTCCGATCGACTGCTGTCGCTACTGCTGTTGTTGCAGACCCACGGACAGGTGCCCGCCACGGAGCTTGCCGATCGCCTGGAAGTCTCGGTCCGCACCATCTTCCGTGACGTCGAGGCGCTGTCCGCGGCCGGTGTGCCCGTCTATGCCGAGCGGGGCCGCAACGGGGGCATTGCACTGCTGCCCGGCTACCGCACCGACGTCACCGGTCTGACGGCCGACGAAGCCCGTGCGCTCTTCGTGCTGGTCACCGACCGGACTCACGCCGACCTCGGGCTGGGGCAGGCGATCGGCTCGGCGCTGCGCAAGGTCATGGCCGCTCTTCCGGCACCGTTTCGCGGCGATGCCGATCTCGCAAGCCGCCGCATCCTGATCGACCCGGTGCGCTGGCGCAGCAGTCCTCAGGAGCCCACGGTCGACCTCGGCGTGCTCCAGGCGGCGGTCTTCAACGACCGGCGGCTGCGGCTGCGGTACCGGCACGGCCGCGACGCGCAGGTTCGCTCCTACACGCTCGACCCGTACGGGCTCGTGAGCAAGGCGGGGATCTGGTACCTGGTGGCTGATCACCGCGGCAAGCCCATGATGTTCCGGGCGGATCGGATGCTGTCTGCGACAGTCACCGAGGAACCTGTCCAGCGGCGTGCGGGGGTGGAGCTGGCTGATCTGTGGGAGATCCTGCGGAACGTGGTCGACAAGGTGCCCACGCCAGTGAAAGTGACCGTGAAGGTGCAGCGTCCCATGCTGGCGAGGTTCCTGAGCGTCCACAGCGCGGAGCTCGCTGCCCCGCCGCCACCTGAGGCGCAGGCATCGGGGTCAGAGGGGGCAGAGGGGGCAGAGGGGTCAGAGGGGTCAGAGAGCATGGAGCCTGTGCGCCTGGAGTTGCGGTTCCGATCGGTGGGCTCAGCCGAGCAGCTGCTGGTCTTCGGTCCCGCAGTGGAAGTCCTGGAGCCGGCCGAGCTGCGTGAAGCCCTGATCCGCAGGGCCCGGGAAACCATCACCCTCTACGCGGGCGTCCAGGCGGATTGACAGCGAAGACGCTGGTCACCGCCTGGGCTCGTAGGTGAGCTCCTTGACCTGACGCAGCATGAGCGCCGTTTCCACCGACCGCACGCCCCTCCAGGGCCCCGATCTGCTCGCTCAGGTAGCTGTAGAGGTCGCCGGTGCGAAGGAGGAAGCCGGGCGTGCGGCGGCCCACGGCGGGGTGCTGCGGCTCCTGGACCAGGCGCACTGGGCCGAGGGGTGGCTCCCCACCAGCTCACCGGCCGCGCGTCCCGCAGGGTGGACAAGGACGCCCTGGACAACACGGCCTGGCTCCTGGGCAAGATCCTCGCCGACTGGTCGCAGCGCGCCGCGGAGGCCGTCGCCGCCGACCGCGCGGAAGGGCACGGGCCGCCCGTCACCGCCGAAGTCACCCGCGTCCTGACCCGGGTCGTGCTCTCCTTCAAGGACGAGCTGGTGCGCGACAGCCCGCTCGCACCCTTCGCCCCCGCCTACAAGGAACTGCGGCTGCCCGTGGTCCCGGACGGCAAGGGCCCCTACGGCCGGGCGGACGTGGTGGTCCGGGTGCCCGGCGGGCCGAACTTCGTGATCGAGATCGACTCCGCGCCCAACCCGGCTTCCGCCGAGAAGCTCGTCTTCGCCCGTGACGCCGGCGCCTTCCCGCTGTGGGTCCGGTTCGGCAAGGGCGGCGTCGAGACCATCGACGGTGTGATGGTCCTCGACATCCGCGACGCCGTGCGGGATGTGTGCCAGGCGCACGCCTGACGGCCGCTGCTACGGGGTGCCGTCGATGCCCGAAAGCCGTGGCGTCCGAAAGGGCTGCGCGCGGAGCGTTGGCGGCCCAGAAGAGGTGTCCCGGTTCGCCAGATCCGCGGTGTGACTGCGGCGACTCGCGTAGCGCTGGGGCAACCAGGGCGCGTTCTGCCAGATCCGGTGATGGGCTGCGACTGCTGTGATCCTCTGGTGGCGCGAGACTGTCTGGAGGACGTGCTGCTGGGGCTTCCCCGTCGTGCTCGGGCTGACCTCGGTAGGCTCGTTGGCAGGTTGGACGCGACCGCCTGGCTGCGAGCCGGGGAGATGTGCGCCAGGACCGCGTCATCCACCTCGCGGCCAGCGCCGCGCAGCTGGTCGACGGCCAGGCCGAGGTATTTGGTGTGCCAGCAGACCACTGCATTCGTCACCACGGTCAGGCACCACGCCTGCTCGTTCTGCTGCGTGGGCTGACGGCGGGTGACCTTGCCCTCGCGCGCGTAGTGGAGCTGGCGGCGCAGCGCGTGGAGGGACTCGCCTTTGTTCAGCTGGCGTGCGATCTTGCGCCGGTACCCCTCGTCCGACAGGTACTTCGCCGCGTAGACCGTCCTCCTGATCGCCCCGCACTCCTTGAGCGCGGCGTCCAGCGCGTTCTGCCGGGAGGACGTGGCGAGCTTGCCGACGATCAGGGAGGCGGTGGCCTGGCCGTACTTCAGCGATCCCGCAAGACGCAGCAGATCGTCCCAGTGGTCGGCGACCAGGTATGGACATACAGAAGGGCCGTGCCCCCGGATCCCGTGGGCACGGCCCTTCACGTTGCTGCAGCGCTCAGGACCCGTCTTTGAACCCTGATCGCACGGCCGAGCGGGTAGCTTTGGGGGCGGCGGGTCGTTGCGAATGTGTGCCGTACGAACCTCTCGATGTCGCTCCCCGGCAAATGGCCTCGTTCCAGAGCCAGTTGGAGGGCCTCGCTCTGGCTCTCGCTTCCGATGAACTGCTGGGAGACTCAGCGATCAGGAAGCCGCCACTCGTAAGGAATAGGCCTGGGCACTGCGCGGGCACGTCCCGCGGTGCGGGTGCGGGTGCGCGGCCGGGGGCCGGGCACCCGCACGCACTTCTTCTGCGGACTGCACGTCTACCACGCTACGGGGGCGAGCCGAAATATTCGCCCGGAGGAAACGCTGAGTGGGTTGGGCTGAACACAGCGACCCAACCGAGATCAGGCTGCGTCAGTAACCGACCCTCCAATGCTGGTAGTCGTTGTCACCACAAGGCGTGGTGTACACGTCTCCGGCATAGTTGCTGTCCAGGCACCAACCGTTGATGAGCTGAACATTGTCCCAGCTCGTCCCGGCACCCTCCCAGGCCCGCGCCCAACCGCAATACTTCAGATAGTCACCTGTAAAGATGTTATGCCCATTCGCCTGGTAGAGGTCCTTCGGCTCAGCGGCTAGACAGAGTCCGGTCGCCACGTTCATGATGCTGACCCGGTCATGACCGTCAGTATAGCGGTAAATAATTTTCCAGGTCTGGTAGTTATTCCCCTGCTGACAGGGAAGCGTGTACACCTGACCGCTGGCGTTGCTGTCCAGGCAGCGCCCGGTCTGCCAGCTGCGTATGAAGTTCGTGGTGATGAGGTCGCCGTCATTGAGGGCAGCCGCGGAACCGGCATTCAGGAATAAGAACCCCATGGATACGGCCAGAGCGAGCAACGCGGTCGTCGCACGGCTCACGAGACCCCTCATGACCGAAGCGCGGGTGCCATCTTCCATGCTTTCCATGCTTATACCTCTTTCTATCGTCAGGCTTTACGGGTCTCGCGACCAAGATTGACGTGTACACAGGTAAGCACCTGCTGCTTGTCGGCTTGCTGTCTCGACATTGCCGGCGACCCGTCACCCTCGGGTCGTGGCCGCCGCGCGCCCGACACCGGGCAACAGGGGCCGACGCCCATACGTGACGCGATCTTGACCGCCGGACGCCGCCGCCAGGGCGTCACCGCGCCCGGTGACGGCGCCTACATCAACACCTTGACTGTCCGGCTACCGCAGACTCAGCCGCCACGAGCGGAATCCTCACAACGACCTGGCCTTTCTCGGACTCGCCGCCGCCCCCTGCTGCGACTCGTCCGCCTCACCGCATAGGACACGCTCTCTAGTAACCCAGCTTCCAATGCTGGTAGTCGTTGTCTCCACAAGGCGTCGCGTAGGCGTCTCCGGCGTAGTCGCTGTCCAGGCAGTAACCCCCATGCGGCCAAGACGCGCGTGCCAGCTGGACGTTGTCCCAGCCCGAACCCATTCCATACCAATAGATATACGCAGTACTGCAACTAGTGGCAAGAAATCCGTAGTCGGGGTGTGTCGCCAGGCACAGTCCGGTCGCTGAATTCTTAATGGAGACTATGTCCCAGGTATCGTGGCCTTGGTACTTAATTTCCCAGGTTTGGTATTGGTTTCCCTGCTGGCAGGGAAGCGTGTATACGTCGCCGTTGGAGTTGCTGTCCAGGCAGCGCCCGGTTTGCCAGCTGCGCAGGAAGTTCTTTCCGATGACGTCGCCGGAATTGATGGCGGACGCAGAGCCGGCATTCAGGAATAAGAACCCCATGGACACGGCCAGAGCGAGTAGTGCGGTCGTCGCACGGCGCACGAAGTGCCTCTTAATCGAAGCGCGGGCGCGCGCTTCCATGTTCACCATGCTTATGCCTCATTCTATCGTTCGGGCTTTACGGGCCTCGCGGCCGCTCCTGTCGTGTACACACCTAAGCATCTGTTGCTTGCAGACTTGCTGTCTCGACGTTGTCGGCGACCCGCCGACCCCTCCGTAAACGTGCAGGTCGTCGTCGATGCCGACACCCGCCTTATTAATACTCCAGCTGTAGATCGTGATCTTCAGACGTCCGGCAGCATGATCGAGCGGAGTTGATGCTCCGTGTCGGCGACCCCTTGACCGGAGTGAGCACTCACTCCGATACTTGTCTCCATGACGACCGCACCCAGTCGACGAAGAGCACCGGCGATGGATCCCGACAGCCGCCGGGAGATGATCGTTCGTGCCGCGCTTCCGCTTGTGATCGAGCACGGCAGCGCGGTGACGACACGCCAGGTCGCCCGGGCCGCAGGCATCGGGGAGGGCACCATCTTCCGCGTCTTCGCGGACAAGGAGGAACTCCTGGACGCGTGCGTGACCGAGGCGCTCAGTCCGGCCCACGCCCTCGACGAACTCGCTCTGGTGTCTATGGATCAGCCGCTTGCCGACCGGCTGACCGAGGCTGCCTCGGCGCTGCACGCCCACCTGGACCGGGTCGGCGCGGTGGTCGGGGCGCTTCATGCGACGGGCGGGCGGGGACGAAGCGGTCGTCCCGGCAGCGCAGGGGCCCCGCCTGATCGTGCGGCCGGTTCCCTGCCCGTTCGGGAGGCGCTGGCCGAACTCTTCGAGCCTGAGCGGGAGTCGCTGCGGTTGCCTCCTGAACAGGCAGCATTGATCTTTCTGGGTTTCCTGTTCGTCGGGGCCGGCAGGCCGCCGACCGGAGGCGAGCCGACGGATCCGGCGCCGCAATTGGGAGTGCGCGACCTCGTCGACGTCTTCCTGCACGGCGTCCTGTCCCAGCCAGTCGAGATTTGAGAGACAGAGCATGTCCATCACGCTGAACCACACCATCGTTCCCGCCGTCGACAACGAGGCGGCAGCGCGTTTCTTCGCCTCCGTCATGGGACTGGACTATCGAGGAGCAGACCGGCATTTCGCGCCGGTGCAGGTCAACGATTCCCTGACGCTGGACTTCATGTCCGTCGAGAATCCGGTCGGCCACCACCTGGCCTTCGACGTGGATCCGTCGTCCTTCGACGGGATCCTCGCCCGGCTCAACTCCGCCGGGGTGCCCTATGGCAACGATCCCAGCGAGCCCGACAACGGCCGGATCGACCACCCGCTGTGTCCTCGCGGCCTGTACTTCACCGATGACGCCGGAAACCTCTTCGAGGTCATGTCCCCCAGATAGCGGCCATCCGGCTTCGTCGGCGGCAATGGCCGGCGCGGGCTCGGGCTTGATGGCGGCGCCGCCAGGCGGACCAGCTGAGCCGGTGGGCCGGGCCGTGATCGGGCTTGACAGCGACAGTGATGAACAGGTGCTGGATCTCGTTGCAGGTCAGCGGGATCAGGTCGTCCGATGTGGAGCGGAGTGCGTGTTCGTCGGCGCGGACGACGGCGAGGAACGCGTGGGCGAGCATGGCGAGGGTGACCCAGCGGGCCCAGGACGGGTAGCGGCGGACCTGATGCTCATCCAGCCCGGCCAGCCCTTTCTCACATTGGAATGTCTCCTCCACCCGCCATCTGGAACCTGCGTCCTTGCCCAGAGTGGCCAAGGACGCCGGCGCGGTGGAGTGGCAGCGGTAGTAGGCGAGTTCACCTATGGTGCGGTTGCGGCGGATCAGCAGCTGGTGGCGGCCCGGTGCCGCTTCGGTGAGGTCGATGACGGCCCAGTCGTAGAACCGCTGCCCCTTTGCGCCGGGTCCGGCCGAGAGCTTCTGCCAGGCCCGCTTCGGCACCTTCTGCGCCAGGGCATCGGCGCGGGACCCGCCTGCGGCGGTGGGCACTTCGGCCGAGCAGGCCACCGCGAGGACGTAACCGATGCCGTGGTTCTCCAGAGCCGTCCGCAGTTTCGGGTTGCCGCCGTAGACCTCGTCCGCCGTGACCCAGCCGACGCGGTGTCCGGCGTCCAGGAACCGTTCGATCATCACCTGGGCCAGTTCAGCTTGGTCGCGAAGCCGGTGTCCTCACTGAGCCCCGCGGCCCGGCAACGGTCCGGGTCGCACGTCCAGGAGCGCGGGATGTACAGCTCCCGGTCTACCGCCGCGTGTCCGCGCTCGCCGGCGTAGACGAGGTAGACGGCGACCTGGGAGTTCTCGATCCGGCCGGCGGTGCCGGTGTACTGGCGCTGGACCCCTTCGTCAGTCCACACAACTCACGATGATCAACGGTGGCCGCACCCGTTCCCGCACCGGCTCCCACCAGCAAGATCACGATCTACAGCTGGAGGATTAAGAGGCAGCCTTGCCGAGCAGTGATGCCGGGACGACCATCACCTCGGGCCCGAACCTCGGCCGAGCACGTACACCGGGCCGAGCAAGTCAGCATCAAGCCAAGGCTCGCCTGTCGCCAGCGACCCCGGCGGTTCCGACAGGCTCAGGATGTCGCCGAAGCCGCTCTGGCATGCCCCCTTCAGCAGCAGGTTCCGAGGACGGCACGGCCATGGCGGCGATCAATGCGAGCCTGGCGAAGGGACGTGCGTACCTGGCGATCAGCTTGTTCCTTGACCTCGGTCCCGGCCGCATGGTCACTCTTTGGAGTGATCGCCGGGCAAGAGGGCGGCCTTCCTCGTGATCCTGAACTCTGCGACGAGATACCGGAGTTCACCAGGAAGGCCGTGAGGATGAGTGTGCTGATGTCGGTCGGCCAACGGGACAGGTTCGCCGAACTGTCACGCTTTCGGACGGCCTCCTACGAGTGTCTGTCGGCACGAGCGGACGCGTTCTTCGAGCTGGCCGACGCGTTGTTATGTGCCGATGGCCCGACCAGGACCCCCGTCGAACTGTCGCTGTTGGCAGAGCACCAGCGCGGCTACGGCTCGCTGTACGGAGCCCTGAACCACAGCAGCCTCGACACCGACGCCTTGCGCGACCTGCTGATATCCCTGCCGCTGCCGCGCTTCGACAGACGGATCGTGCTCACCGTGGATGTCTCCCCGTGGCTGCGCTCGGATGCTGCCTGCTCGCCGGATCGGCTGTTCTGCCTGGTGCACGGCCGCAACGGCCGCTCATCGGACCACGTGGTGCCGGGCCGGCCGTACTCGTTCGTCGCCGCGCTCACCCCGGACCGCACCTCATGGACGCAGGTCCTGGACGCGGTCCGGTTGGGGCCCGCTGACGACGCCGCGGCGGTCACCGCCGACCAGCTGCGGGCCGTGATCGAGCGGCTGATTGCGGCCGGGCAATGGCAACAGGGCGACGGGGACGTCCTGGTCGTGATGGATGCGGGCTACGACGTGATACGGCTGGCCTCGGTCCTACGCGACCTTCACCGTCGAGTTGGTCGGGCGTCTGCGCTCGGACCGCGTCCTTCGGCTGCCGAAGCCGCCGCGCGTCTACGATCCCAGGGGCGGCCGGCCGCCCCGGCACGGCAAGGAGTTCAGCCTGGCCAGGCCCGCCTCGTGGCCGGAACCGTCCGTGGTCACGGTGAACGACACAGCCCGATACGGCAAGGCCGAAGCCCGTGCCTGGGACCGGCTCCACCCACGGCTGCAGCAGCGGTCCGCGTGGATCGACCATGACAGTGAACTCCCGCTCATCGAGGGCACGTTGATCCGTCTGAGCGTCGATCACCTGCCCGGCGCTCGCGAGGCGCCACCGGTCTGGCTGTGGTCCTCCGCCACCGGCGCCACCTCGGTCGACGTCGACTTCGTCTGGTCGTGCTACCTGCGCAGATTCGATCTGGAGCACACGTTTCGCCTGTTCAAACACTCCCTCGGCTGGACGAGGCCACGGCTTCGTGACCCACGGGCGGCGGACCGCTGGACCTGGCTCGTAATCGTCGCGCACGCCCAACTCCGCCTTGCCGCACCACTCACGGCGGACCGGCGCAAGCCCTGGGAGAAGAACATTCGCCCTGGCGAAGCACTCACGCCGACTCGCGTCCGGCGCGGGTTCCGGCACATCCGCCCACACCTCGCCTGTCCGGCCCGTGCGCCGAAACCCGGACGCCACCGCCCCGGACGCCCGCCCGGCGTCAGGAACCGGCACCCCGCCACCCGCTACGACGTCGGCAAGACCGCCAAACGCCCCGCGACCATCACCCAACGTGACCAGCGAGGTTAAGGAACAAGATCAGAAGCTGTGTCAGAACCGGTGATCAGTGACGTTCTGCGACTGCTGGACCGGTCGGGGTTAGAGCTGCCCGGCTCGCCGGAACGAGCCGAGGGGTGTAACAGGGGTCAGAATCGGCCACGCTGACTCGCTGTCTGGTGATGTTGGTGCTGTGAGGTAGGTCTTGGGCGCATCACCGGGCCGGGGCACACAGCCTTCGGCACCCACAGAGCGCGCTTGGTGGGTGCCGGAATAGCGACAAGAGATCGCCACCTGGACGAGTAGGCGACGGCCGACCGGATCGACACGTCATCCCTGCCGGCGTTGGTGTTCGCGGTGGCTGGCTGTGGCGCTATCGCGGGTAGTGACTGGCCTGTGCTCCCAGGACGTTCAGCAGAGCGAGGGCTTCGGCGCCGGGGGATCCCGGCGGCGCGCTGTAGAGCACGAGGTGCTGGTCGCGGTCGGTGAGGGTGAGGGTGTCGCAGTCGACGACGACCTCGCCGACGGTCGGGTGGCGGAAGGTTTTCGTGAGCATCGGCGCGGCCTGTACGTCGTGCCGTTCCCAGAGCCGGGCGAAGTCGGGGCTGGTGTCGCGGAGTTCGCCGACGAGGCCGGTCACCGCGGGATCGGTGGGGTAGCGGGCGAGGGTGGTGTGGAGCTGCATCACGACGCTGAGGCGGAACTCGGCGGCGTCGGAGATCCCGTAGAGCGTCGTATCGGTGCGCTGCGGCCCGGGGAAGGCCCGGCGGGCGAGGTTGCGGTCCTCGGGGGCGAGCGGGGCGAAGTCCTCCATGAGCGCGGCCGCGAGGTCGTTCCAGGCGAGGACCTCGAGCGCGGCGGACATCACGAAGCCGGCCGTCTGCGGCAGCCGCTCCAGGAGCGCGAGCACGCTGGGGCGGACGTCGCGCCGGTGCAGTCCGGTCCGGTTCGGCGCGGTGCCCGCGAGGACGTGGAGGTGGCCGGACTCTGCGTCGGTGAGCCGCAGCGCCCCCGCAATCGCGGCCAGGACGTCGCCCGAGGGCCGTGGCGCCCGCCCCTGCTCGAGCCGGATGTAGTACTCCGTGGAGATGTGCGCGAGGACCGCCACTTCCTCGCGGCGAAGACCTGGTGTGCGGCGTCGCGGGCCGGAGGGGAGGCCGACGTCCTGCGGGCGGAGCCGCTCGCGGCGGCTGCGGAGGAACGCCCCGAGCTCCTGTCTGTCCATACGCCCAGTGTGCGCGCGGTGCGGCGGCGGATCCTGGTACAGCCTGTGCCTGTATCCGGCCGGCAGCCGGCCGGACGCTGTTGCCATGACGGACAACACGAACACCCCAGACAGCACACCCATCGGCCTGCTCACCGGCAAGGTCCTGTTCATCACCGGCGCCAGCCGCGGCATCGGGGCCGCCGCGGCCCGGCTCTTCGCCTCCGAGGGCGCCGCCGTCGTGCTCGCCGCCCGCGGCACCGACGCCCTGGAGCGCATCGTGAAGGAGATCCGCGCCGACGGCGGCGTCGCCGACGCCGTCACCCTGGACCTCGCCCACCCCGCGAGCATCCGCGCCGCCGTCGACCGCGTCGAGGAGCTGCATGGACGGCTCGACGGCGCTTTCAACAACGGTGCGATCGTCCAGCAGCAGCCCGGCCCGCTCGACACCACGAGCGACGCGGACATCGACGGGCAGTTCGCGGTGAACTTCCGCTCGCACTGGACCGCCATGAACGCCGAG
Source organism: Streptomyces sp. NPDC002623 (assembly GCF_053592635.1). NCBI lineage: Bacteria > Bacillati > Actinomycetota > Actinomycetes > Kitasatosporales > Streptomycetaceae > Streptomyces > Streptomyces sp. NPDC002623. Next base: position 57,185 of record NZ_JBSFWB010000046.1, read on the forward strand.
GCCGCGCTCATGCGGCGCAGCGGCGGCGGGGCGATCGTCAACACCTCCAGCATCGGCAGCCGCCGCGCGGTACCGCCGCTGCCCGCGTACGGCGCCATGAAGCGCGCGCTCAACAGCCTCACCGAGACCGCTGCGGTGACCTGGGCCCCGGAGGGCATCCGGGTGAACGGCATCACTCCCGGCGGCACGGCCACGGAGATGATGGAGGAGTGGGAGGCGGCGACTCCCGGCATCATCGAGGCCAGTACCGCGGGGACACCGCTGGGCCGGATGGCCGAGCCCCGCGAGGTCGCCGAGGCGGCTGCGTGGCTGCTCAGCGACCGCGCCTCGTACGTGACCGGCGCGATCATCCCGGTCGACGGCGGCGCCGGCGCCTGAAAAGAGCGGCCCGGGCTCCGGGCCGCTCCTGCACGCCCCTGTACAGGAACGACGACTGCATCTCGATCACCGGCGACGCGCTCGGTATCGGTCCCGGACCCGCACGGAAGCCGCGGGACGCCAAGAAGAGGAAAAAAGGGGAATCAGTCATGACGGATCTCACGGGCAAGTCAGCCGTCGTCACCGGTGCCAGCCGGGGTATCGGACAGACGGTCGCGATCCGCCTGGGCCGGCTCGGCGCAGACGTCGTGGTCAACTACTCGCGGGACGCATCCGGCGCCGCCGCAACGGTCGCGGCGATCGAAGCCGTAGGCTCCCGGGCCATCGACGTCCGCGCGGACGTGTCGAAGCCGGACGAGATCGAGGTGCTCCTCGACACGGCGCGCGGCCGGTTCGGCAGGCTTGACATCGTGGTGGCGAACGCCGGCCTCGACGAGGGCCTCGGTCCGGTGCTGGACGTCACGGAAACCGAATACGACCGCATGTTCGACGTGAATGCCAAAGGCGCGTTCTTCACGCTGCAGAAGGCAGGAGGCATGGTCGACAGCGGTGGCTCGATCGTCTACATCGGCTCCAGCTCCACGCTCCGCCCGACGGCCGGCTTCGGCCTCTACACGTCGAGCAAGCTGCCGGGGAGCTTCCTGGTCGGAGTGCTCGCCCAGGAGATCGGCGAACGAGGGGTCACGGTCAACGCAGTCATTCCGACCGCGACAGACGGCGCAGGCTACTTCACCGAAAGCAAGGCCGACGACCCGCTGCGCCGGCTCGTGCAGAACGCCAGCCCCCTCGGCTCACGCATGGGAACGGTCGACGACGTCGCGGACGCGGTCGAGTTCTTCACCGGCGAGCTCTCCCGCTGGATCAGCGGACAGCAGCTGCTCGTCAGCGGCGGCGCGCTGAGCTGATCACTCGTCCAGGCCAGGTCCTGGGCATCACCGAGAACGGGTCGGCAGCGTCAGCGCGGGCCAGTACGCGGAGATCGTGGCGGGACTGCGGAAGCCGCTGCGGACGCGGCCGGCTCCATCCACTTCACGATCTCCGCGTACGGGCCCCTTCGGTGGGGACGAGCGATGTCCGCTCGACCAGCGGCAGGACGATCGGAGCAGCAGCACGTCGGCGTCGGTGGGCTTGCCGCTGCCGCCCTTGGCGACGCTTCCCGCAGCGCCGGCCGGCGAGTCGGCAATGGCGGCGACGTCGGAGTGGGGTGCGAGTGCCGCGCCGGCAGCGGTTCGCCGAGTCTGCGGTAGCCCCGAGTTCCCGCGCGGCTTCGCCCTGTCCCCTGAAAATTGCGGGGCCCTCCCCCATTCGTGACCACGGAGGCATAGTTGATCACCTTTGATACGAATGCGTTCAATCTTGTCCCGCCATGAGGCGTCAAGGCCGATGCAATACGCAAACTTCGGAAGTCAGGGCATCAGCGGGCGGCGGTCCCTGGATGGTGCTGGAGGAGCTGGCAGCGCATGAATCGAGGCACCATCCCGACCAGTACGCGGGCGTGCTGCCTATGCAGATGTCTTCGAGGTGATCCAGACCGGCGGTGACGTTGCTCTCCAGGCGCCGGCCCGGGAGGCGCTGGCGCTTCCGCCGGCGAAGCGCTGCGGCAAAGGCGATCACTCAGAGGGGGCGCGGGACGTCGCCATCTGGTTCTCCATCCGATCCTGGAGTCTTGGAGGACAACCCCGACGAGCGGCCGAAGCTGCTGCGGAGGAACTGCCGCGGTCCGAGGCTATGCGTGAGCAGGTGGCGCAGACGGCTGTGGAAGCGCTGAACTCCGAGGGCGGATTCCCCGGCCTCGGAGCGTCTGATCCTGAGATCGCCTGGCGTACCTAGCCAGCCGCCCCGGCTGTCGAACTGCTCTCCGTCAAGGACGTCACCGGGCACAAGACCGACCAGCATGTCTGGTACACGGCTGATGTTGAGTGGCTGCTGTACGGCAGCGCGGTCAGCGATGACGGCGAGAGAGCGCTGAGCGTGGCGTGCGTATGGCGTATGAAGATCCTCTTCTCGACGGACGAGAAGGATGAATCACCGACGATCCTCTCCGGCACCCCGTGCATGCCTGATACGGCTGACGACCGGAGCATGGGCGTCGTACGGAGTCTCAGGCAGGCTGCTGGGCGACTTGGCGAGACGGGTGACCAGCAGCCCCACCAGCGCCCAGGACGTCGCGGCTTCGGCTGCATCCGCTGCGACAGCCCAGCTCCTTGCGTCCTTGCCCAAGACTGATCTGGCCACTGTCGCCGCCTACCACCACGCGGCACGCGGGATCCCTGAGGGCCTCCCGAAACTCGACTTCTCAGGGATCCTCCAGCCACAGATGACCGCAGTGGAACAACTCCTTGCGTCGATGCCCAAGATCCTCCCTCCCCAGATCCTGGCGTCGCATCAGCCGGTTGACGAAACCGCCGCAGGTCCGCGTAGCATGCCGGCCAATCCCACAGGCGAATCACACGATGCCGAGACGTCCGACAAGGAAGAGACCGACGAGGGCGAGAGCGGGGGCTGACCCGGCAAAAGCCAACTGGGGCGTCCGATGGTGCGCGAAGGTTCGACCTGCCGCCGTCCCGCTCGGGGGCCAACATGTTCCACCAAGCCCTGATGGATCCGGGTGCCCGGATGATGGTCGGCGGCGTCGACGACATCGGGCTCGAGGATCTGTTGGAGGCCTGGGAGACCGCCTCGCCCGACAAAGCCGAGATGGTCGAGCAGATCCGCGGCGCCCACCGCGACGCCGCCCTCACCGGCGTCGACCTGTTCGCCCAGTCCCCCATGGCGGGCGGCCTGCGCGGTCTGATCCGCGCCGTCCAGGAGGCCGACGACCGGCTGCTGTGCGCGGCGGTACGCGCCTTCACAAAGGGAAGCGGAGCCCTGGAAATCCTGATGCACCAGGCTCACATCCATCCCGAGATCCTTCGGACGCAGATGGCCGACGTGATGTGGGACCAGTGGGTCCGCGTCGGAGGCCCCGTCCCCGTCCTCGGAATGGGCGGCGAGGCCGCGATCGCCATCGCCGTCGCCGTCGTCCACTACCTCGTCGTCCCCGGACGGGCCGAGGACCTGGAGCGCTGCCAGACACTGATGGACACGCTGCTGGCTCAGCCCACCGCGTGGACGTCCCGTCGGCCGGGAGTCCTTCGGTTCGTCGTACGCGCGCCAGGCCGGGCCCCGGGGTGAATCATCCGAAGCGGAAGCCGAAGGACAACGCGTCGGGCGATCATGGGTTTGATTCCGCGCTTCCCCAGCAGGCGGCGGCACTTGTCGAAGTCGTAGCCCCGGTCGGCGTACAGTCGCCGTGGTTTGCGGCGGGGGCGTCCCCGCGGTCCCCGAATCGATGGGACGGCGTCCAGCAGGGGCAGGAGCGGGGTGACGTCGTGCCGGTTGCCGCCGGTGAGCGTGACGGCGAGCGGGGTCCCGTGACGGTCGACGAGCAGGTGGTGCTTGGAGCCGGTGCGGACACGGTCGACGGGTGAGAGGCCGACGTGATCCCCCCCTTCGAGAGCCCGGATGTGCGATCCGTCCACGGAGCAGTCGTTCAGGTCCAGCAGGCCCGCGTGACGAAGCTCGGCCAGCAGCGCGGCGCGCAAGCGCGGCCAGACCCGGCCTCGGTCCGGTCCCCGCAGCCGCCGCCAGGCCGCCACCCCGGAGCAGCCCACCGTCTCCAGGCGGACATCACGCCGTGCGACACCGGTGCAGCACGTACATCACGCCGGCGAGCGCCACTCGGTCGGGAACGCGCAACCGTCCCGGATGCCGACGGCGGCGCTCGGGAGTAGGCGGCAGCAGCGGGGCCCACCCGCCCCCGGTCGTGCTGGTTGCTGGTTGCTGGTTGCTGGTCGAGTGCTCGGGCCGGCCGAGCGGCAGGTGGGTCTTGAGCGCGGGCAGGCAGGTTCCGTGGATGTCGGGCGCGGTCACCTCATCGACGTCAGCGCGGAGTTCGGGGCGGGTCCGCCCGGTGCGGGCTGCGGCCAGGCGCCGGCGCTGATCCAGGCGAGGACGACGACGGCGTACTGCTCTCCGGCGCCGGGAACGAGCGGATCGGTGACGGTGGTGGGTCCGTCGTAGGTGATGTGGATGCGGGCCGCAGGCCCTTCGTACAGAACGTCCTCGAGGCGGCGATGGCCGGGGAGCGCCTCGGGTCGGTCCGGCTCTGGTGCGGGCAGCACGGCCGGCGCCGGGTCGGCGGCGTATGCCGGGGCGCGGTCGGCGTCGCCGAGCTCCCGAGAGGTCTCGAACCCTCGACGCCCGGGGTGCGTCTCTTTTCAGCCATGCCCCTATGACGTCCCTGCGCGGAAAGGTACTTCCGCACAAGGGCATGCACCTGACATGTTGCATCCACCATTCGTTTCGTACGGCCCGACCGGTGCCCTCAGCGCGGCCGGGCCGTCTCCGGAGGACGCATTGATACCCCCCATATCCGGCCGCCCCAGACGCACGCTGGTGCTGGCGGCCACGCTCGGCGCCGTCCTCGCGTTCGGCGCCCCGGGCGCCCTCGCGGGCACGCTCCCCGTAGTCCCCTCCACCGCGTCGGCCGCCAAGGCCCCCGCTCCGGCCGCCGTGCCGGCTTCCCGGAGTGCTACCTGGGTGGCCGGCACGCGTGCCTACCTCGTGATCACCGCCCCCGGTGACAGTTCGGCGGTCCGCGCCGCGATCGAGGCCAACGGCGGCACCGTTTTCTCGAACTTCGACGCCATCGGCGTGATCGTCGCCCACTCGGCGTCCAGCGGATTCGCCGCCACCCTGCGCGGCGTCGCCGGCGTGCAGCAGGTCGGCGCCACGCGCACCTCGGACGTCCCGGCCGCCGCCTACGACCCGGCGCTCCCGGCCGATCCGGCTCAGGCCTCGACCCCGGCAGGAGAGCCGGTCCGGGCCGACATGAGCCAGATCAAGGCCGACCAGGCCTGGGCCGTGAACCCGGGCTCCGCCACGGTCAAGGTCGGCATCCTGGACACCGGTGTGGACGACCGGCACCAGGACCTGGCGCCCAACTTCGACGCGGCCGACTCGGTCTCCTGCGCCTACGGCAAGCCCGACACCCGTGCCGGCGCCTGGCGGGACGTCGACACGCACGGCACTCACGTAGCGGGCACCGTCGCCGCGGCCAAGAACGGCAAGGGCGTCGTCGGCGTGGCCCCCGGAGTGAGGATCGCCGCGGTCCGGGTCGCCGAGCCCGGAAACGCCTTCTTCTTCGCCGAGAACACCATCTGCGGCTTCGTCTGGGCCGGTGACCACGGCTTCAAGGTCACCAACAACAGCTATTACACGGACCCGTGGCAGTTCAACTGCCCGGACAACATCGACCAGGCCGCCATCATCGAGGGCGTCAAGCGCGCCCAGGAGTACGCCGAGGGCAAGGGCTCCCTCCAGATCGCCGCCGCGGGCAACGAGAACTACGACCTCGCCCACAAGACGACCGACTCCGCGAGCCCGAACGACTCGACGCCGGTCACCCGCACCATCACCAACGCCTGCCTCGACATCCCGACCGAGCTGCCGGGCGTGGTCACGGTCGCGGCCAACGGCACGGGCGTCACCAAGGCCTCGTTCTCCAACTACGGGCAGGGCGTCATCGACATCGCGGCGCCGGGCAGCAGCGTGTACTCCACCGTCCCCGGGGGCGGCTACGGCAGCAAGAGCGGCACCTCGATGGCCACCCCGCACGTGGTCGGCGTGGCGGCACTCATCGCCAGCGCCAACCCGGGCATCACCCCGGCGGAGATCCGCGCCAAGCTGGCCGCCCAGGCCAACGACATCGCCTGCCCCTCGGACAGCCGCTGCACGGGCACGACGGCCAGCAACTCGTTCTTCGGCGAAGGACAGGTCGACGCCCTCAAGGCCGTCGGGACCACCCCGCCGCCCGGCACGTACTTCGAGAACCTCGCGGACTTCGCCGTCAACGACAACGCGACCGTGGAGAGCCCGATCGCCGTGACCGGCGTGACCGGCAACGCCCCTGCCACCCTCAAGGTGGGTGTGGACATCAAGCACACCTACATCGGCGACCTGAAGGTCGACCTGGTGGCGCCGGACGGCACCGTCTACACGCTGCACAACCACGTCGGCGGCAGCGCCGACAACATCGCCCAGACCTACACCGTGGACGCCCGCGCGCCTGTGGGAGATGTTCGTCATGAGAACATCGAAACGTACGCTCACCCGACCAGCCGTCAGAAACGGCGCAGGGCCGTGAAGTGGGCTAACGACGGAACCACA
>NZ_JBSFWB010000047.1:0-63432 GCF_053592635.1 Streptomyces sp. NPDC002623
TCGCCGATCCTCTACTACGGCGACGAGATCGGCATGGGCGACAACATCTGGCTCGGCGACCGCGACGCCGTCCGCACACCGATGCAGTGGACACCCGACCGCAACGCGGGCTTCTCGTCCTGCGACCCGGGCCGGCTGTCCCTCCCCGCGATCATGGATCCCGTCTACGGGTACCAGGTCACCAACGTCGAGGCGTCGATGTCGTCGCCCTCGTCGCTGCTGCACTGGACCCGGCGCATGATCGAGATCCGCAAGCAGAACCCCGCCTTCGGGCTCGGGACCTACACCGAGCTGCAGTCCTCGAACCAGGCAGTCCTCGCGTTCCTGCGGGAGTACGAGGACGACCTGGTGCTGTGCGTGCACAACTTCTCGCGCTTCGCACAGCCCACCGAACTCGACCTGCGCCGCTTCGACGGGCGGTATCCCGTCGAGCTCTTCGGCGGCGTCCGGTTCCCCGCCATCGGTGAACTGCCCTATCTGCTCACCCTCGCGGGCCACGGCTTCTACTGGTTCCGGCTCACCAGAGCCGCGTCCCGGATCGGTCGCCGCCTGTGAGCGTGCGCCGCGGAAAGGATGGGTCACCGTGACGAAGACCGCACCCCTGCGGCCGAGCGGCGCGAGCGGCGTCCGCTCGGTCGGGCCGCTCGCCGCGCTGCTGCGGGAGTGGCTGCCGCGGCAGCGCTGGTTCGCCGGCAAGGACCGGCCCCTCACCGATCTGCGCATGCTGTCGATGACCGAGCTCTACCCGGGCTGTCTGCATCTGCTCGTGCACGCGGGTCAGTCGGGCGTCCCGACGCCCGGGGGCACTCCCCCGGCCGGCGACTGCTACCAGTTGCTCCTCGGTCTCCAGGAGCATCTGTCGCCGCGGCTGGGGCGGGCGCTGATCGGCAGGGTGGAGGACGGGCCGCTGGCCGGCCTGACGGTCCATGACGCGTTGCAGGACCCCCGGTCGGCGCATCTGCTCCTGGAGCGGATGCGGCACCCCGGCCCGCTCGGCCCGCTGTCCTTCGAGTCGGACCCGTCCGTGTCGCTGCCCCCGGGGCTCGCGCCGCGGCTGCTGGAGGCCGAGCAGTCCAACACCTCGCTGGTGTACGGGGACGCGTTCATCCTGAAGATCTTCCGGCGTATCCAGCCCGGGATGAATCCCGACCTGGAGGTGCCGGTCGCGCTGGCCGGACAGGGGTGCGGGCGGGTGCCCGCGCCCGTGGCCTGGTTCTCGACGACGCATCCGCAGGAGGCGACGCTCGGCGTGCTCCAGCCGTTCCTGCCCGACGCCTCGGACGGCTGGACGCTGGCGCTGCGGGCGCTCGCCCGCGGGGAGGACTTCGCGGCGGAGGCCGAGGAACTGGGCCGGGCCACCGCGGACGTCCATCTGGCGCTGGCCGCGGCCCTTCCGGCCGGCCCGGACGCGGAGGACGGTCGTACGGCGGCGGCGATGACCGAGCGGCTGGAGGCGGCCGCGCACCATGTGCCGGCGCTGCGGCCGTTCGTCCCGGGCCTGACCACCGCCTTCGGCGCGCTCTCCGTGTGCGATTCCGGTCCGCCCGCCCAGCGCATCCACGGCGATCTGCACCTCGGGCAGGTGCTGCGCGCCGGGCGGGACTGGTTCGTCATCGACTTCGAGGGCGAGCCGTCCCGTCCGCTGGCCGAGCGGCGCAGCGCCCACTCCCCGGTCCGGGACATCGCCGGGATGCTGCGCTCCTTCGACTACGCGGCCCGCCAGCGCCGGCCGTGGCGGCCCGAGTGGGCGCGCCGCTGCCGGGAGGCGTACTGCGCGGGCTACGCGGCCCGCGCGGGCTGGGACCCCCGCAAGAAACATGCCCTGTTGCGTGCCTACGAGACGGACCGAGCCGTGTACGAAGTGCTGTACGAGGCCCGTAACCGTCCCGACTGGCTCCCCGTACCCATGGCGGCGATCGAACGACTCGCCGTCCGAGGAGGCTGACCCCTGTGGCCCTGCGTGACACCTCCGATCCCGAGTCGGCCGGCCCCCGCCCCCGCACGGCGCCCGCACTCGATCCGGCCGACCGCGGTCGGCTGCTGTCGGGTGCCCACCACGATCCGCACGCACTGCTGGGCGCGCACCCGGTGGAGGGCGGGGTCGCCTTCCGGACCCTGCGGCCCTTCGCCGACGCCGTGAGCGTCCTGATCCACGGCGATCCCACCCCGATGGTCTCGGAGGGCGACGGTCTCTTCGCCGTCGTGCTGCCGCTCGACTCGGTGCCCGCGTACACGCTGCTGGTGTCGTACGAGGGCGCCGAGCACAAGGTGGACGATCCCTACCGCTTTCTGCCGGCCCTGGGCGATCTCGATCTGCATCTCATCCGTGAGGGGCGGCACGAGGAGCTGTGGACGGCGCTGGGCGCCGAGCCGATGGCCCACCAGGGGGTGATCGGCACCCGGTTCACGGTGTGGGCGCCGAACGCCCAGGGGGTGCGGGTGGCCGGGGACTTCTGTTTCTGGGACGGGACGGCCTTCCCGATGCGCTCCCTCGGTGCGTCCGGGGTGTGGGAGCTGTTCCTGCCCGGGATCGGCGAGGGCGCCCGGTACAAGTTCGAGATCACCTCCCGTCACGGTCACCGCTTCCTGAAGGCCGACCCGATGGCCCGGCGCTCCGAGGTGCCGCCGGACACCGCGTCGATCGTGCACGCCTCGCACTACGAGTGGTCGGACGAGGAGTGGATGGCGCACCGGGGCGATGTTCCCGTGCATGTCGCGCCGTTCTCCGTCTACGAGGTCCATCTGCCCTCCTGGCGGCCCGGACTGACCTACCGCCAGTTGGCGGAGGAGCTCCCGGCCTATGTCGATGATCTCGGTTTCACCCATGTGGAGTTCATGCCGGTCGCCCAGCATCCGTTCTCGGGCTCCTGGGGGTATCAGGTCACCGGCTTCTTCGCGCCGACCTCCCGGCTCGGCACGCCGGACGACTTCAAGTACCTGGTGGACGCCTTGCACCGGGCCGGGATCGGCGTGATCGTGGACTGGGTGCCGGCGCACTTCCCCAAGGACGACTGGGCGTTGGCGCGGTTCGACGGGGATCCGCTGTACGAGCCCGGGGACTCACGGCGGGCCGAGCATCCGGACTGGGGGACCTACGAGTTCGACTTCGCGCGGGTCGAGGTGCGCAACTTCCTCGTGGCGAACGCCACTTACTGGTGCGAGGAGTTCCACGTCGACGGCCTGCGGGTGGACGCCGTCGCCTCCATGCTCTATCTCGACTACTCGCGGGACTCCGGGCAGTGGACGCCGAACGTGTTCGGCGGCCGGGAGGACCTGGACGCGATGGCGTTCCTGCAGGAGATGAACGCGACGGTGTACCGCCGCAGTCCCGGGGTCGTCACCATCGCGGAGGAGTCCACCGCCTGGGACGGGGTGACCCGGCCGACCGACAGCGGCGGTCTCGGCTTCGGGCTGAAGTGGAACATGGGGTGGATGCACGACTCGCTGCAGTACATCGGCAAGGAGCCGGTGCACCGCAAGTACCACCACGACGAGATGACCTTCTCGATGGTGTACGCCTACAGCGAGAACTACATCCTGCCCATCTCGCACGACGAGGTGGTGCACGGCAAGCAGGCGCTGGTCTCCAAGATGCCCGGCGACTGGTGGCAGCGGCGTGCCAACCACCGCGCGTACCTGGGCTTCATGTGGGCCCACCCGGGCAAGCAACTCCTTTTCATGGGCCAGGAGTTCGCCCAGGGCGCGGAGTGGTCCGAGGCACACGGGCCGGAGTGGTGGCTGCTCGATCCCGGGTACGCGTCGGCGGGCGACCATCGTGGCGTGCGGGATCTGGTGCGCGATCTCAACACCGTCTACCGGGGCACCCCGGCCCTGTGGGAGCGCGACACGGACCCGGCCGGCTTCCGGTGGGTGCTCGGCGACGCCGCGGACGACAACGTCTTCGCGTTCCTGCGCCACGACGCCCACGGCGCTCCGCTGCTGGCCGTCAGCAACTTCTCCCCGGTCGTACGGCACGACTACCGGCTCGCCGTCCCCGGCGAGGTCCGTGCCTGGCGTGAGGTGCTCAACACCGACGCGGAGGCGTACGGCGGCGGCGGTGTCGGCCACCCGGCGCCCCTCGCGCCGGAGAACGGGGAGCTCAGGGTCACGCTGCCGCCCCTGGCCACGGTGTGGCTGGTGCCGGCGTCCGTGTGAACAGGCATCGGACAGGGCAGTCGGGTGCGTACCACCCGCCAGAGAGAGGCCGAATCCCGTGCGCACCGTCGGAGTGGAGGAGGAACTCCTCCTGGTCGACCCGGAGACCGGGGAGCCGCAGGCCCTGTCCGCCGCCGTCCTCGCCCGCGCCTCGCGGTGCGAGGCGGAGAAGGACGTCTTCGAGAAGGAACTGCACAAACAGATGCTCGAGTTCGCCACCCACCCGCAGTCGGGCATGGGCGAGCTCGGCGCGGAGATCGTGGACATGCGCGCGGAGGCGGCGCGGCACGCCCGGGAGGCCGGGTGCGCGGTCGCCGCGCTCGCCTCGTCGCCGCTGCCGGTGAGCCCCTCCGTCAGCATGAACCGGCGCTATCAGTGGATGGCGGAGCAGTACGGCATCGCGACGCGCGAGCAGATGGTGTGCGGCTGCCATGTCCATGTGTCCGTCGACTCGGACGACGAGGGCGTCGCGGTCGTCGACCGGATCCGGCCCTGGCTGTCGGTGCTGTCGGCACTGAGTGCCAACTCACCGTTCTGGCAGGGCCGGGAGACGGACTACAGCAGCTATCGCAGCCGGGTGTGGGCGCGCTGGCCGTCGGCGGGGCCGACCGAGCTGTTCGGTTCCGCGGAGCGCTACCACCGGCAGGTGGCGGACATGGTGGCCACCGGCACCATCCTCGACGAGGGCATGATCTACTTCGACGCCCGGCTGTCGGCGCGCTATCCGACGGTGGAGGTGCGGGTGGCGGACGTCTGTCTGCACGCGGACACCGCCGTGCTGATCGCCACGCTGGTGCGCGGGCTCGTGGAGACCGCCGCCCGTGAGTGGGAGGCCGGCCGGGCGCCGCTGGACCACAGCGTGAGCCTGCTGCGGCTGGCCGGCTGGCGCGCCGCCCGCTCGGGGCTGAACGGAGATCTGCTGCACCCCGCGACCATGCGGCGGACCCGCGCCGAGACGGTCGTGCGGGCCCTGCTGGAGCATGTCGAGGACGCGCTGGCGGACAGCGGGGACCTGGAGCGGGCCCGCGCGTCCTGCGCCCGGCTGTTGCGGCACGGCAACGGCTCCCGGATCCAGCGCGACGTGTGGGAACGCACCGGTAATCTGCGCGAGGTGGTCACCGCCTGCGTGCGGCACACTCAGGCCTGAGACGGCCGCCGATCCCCCGCCCGGCCTCCGGGTTCGGGGCTCGCGCGAGCCGTCCGGTCACGGCGAGATCACCAACGCGGATTACTTATTCGTTCCAGGCCACAACCGGTCCGACCTGGGCTAGATTCGACCACCGTCGATAACAGTTCCCGTCGGCGAGGTCACAGCCCGTACACGTCAGGAGCAGCGCATGCGCGACTTCGCCCTCGCTCCCCCCACCACCTCGCCGCTCACCGCGGGGCTCGTCGACAGCGTCTTCGAGACAGCCGCCCGTACCCCCGACCTCCCGGTGCTCTCCCGTCGGCCCGCCGGCTCCGCCGACTGGGCGGAGGTGACGGCCGGCGAGCTGCGGGACGAAGTGGTCGACCTGGCCAAGGGGTTCGTGGCGTGCGGGATCAAACCCGGCCATCGGGTCGCGATCATGGCGCGCACCCGGTACGAGTGGACGGTGCTCTGCCACGCGCTGTGGGCGGTGGGCGCCGAGGTCGTCCCCGTGTATCCGACGTCCTCGCGCGAGCAGGTCGAGTGGATCCTGCGGGACTCGGGCTGTGTGGGCGTGGTCGTCGAGGACGAACAGAGCGTCATGACCGTGGGATCGGTGTGCGCGGCGCTGCCCGCGCTGCGGCACGTCTGGCAGTTGGACGCGGGCGCGCTCGACGAGCTCACGCACCGCGGCCGGTTGGTGCCGATCACCACGATCCACTCGCTGCGCCGGATCGTGCTGCCCGACTCCACCGCGGTGATCGCCTACACCTCCGGCACCTCGGGCCGGCCGCTGGGCTGCGCGCTGAGCCACCGCAGCCTGGCCAGCCCGTGCGACACGCTCCTGGCCGGCTGGGGGCACACGGCGGCGCGCTCCGGAGAACAAGGACGGGTCCTGGCCTTCCTGCCGTTCTCCCACGTCTACGGGCTGATGATCCAGGGCCTGTGTCTGCGCGGCGGCATCATGATGGGCCATGAGCCCGATCTCGGCGCGGAGGCGCTCTCCCAGTCGCTGCGCACGTTCCGTCCGACGTATCTGTACGCGGTCCCGTCGGTCTTCGAGAAGATCTACAAGAACTTTCTGCGGGCCGCCCAGGAGGCGGGCCGCGGCGCGCTGTTCGAGCGGGCGGCGGAGACCGCCCGGGACTTCGCGGCCGCCGTCGAACGCCAGCGGCTGGGCCGCGGCTCGGGGCCCGGGCTCGACCTGCGGCTGCAGCACTCCCTGTTCGAACGGACGGTGTACCGCAGGCTCCGGGCCGCGCTGGGCGGCCGTGTCCAGCGGGCCACCTCGGGCGGCTCCCCGCTCCACCGCGATCTGTCCCTGTTCTACGAGGGCATCGGCGTCTATGTGCACGACGGCTACGGTCTGACCGAGACCAGCGGCGGGATCACCATGCAGCCGCTGGGCCGCGAGAAGTCGGGCACCGTCGGCCAGGCCCTGCCGGGCACGGACATCCGGGTGGCGGACGACGGGGAGATCCTGGTGCGCGGCCCGTCGGTGTTCCAGGGCTACGTCAACGACGAGACCGCGACCCGGGCCGCGATGTGGGGCGGCTGGCTGGCCACCGGCGACCTCGGCTTCCTGGACTCCGACGGCTATCTCACGATCACCGGCCGCAAGAAGGACGTCATCATCACCAGCAGCGGCAAGAGTGTGGCGCCGGCCGCGCTGGAGCAGCGGCTGCGGATGCATCCGCTCGTTCACCAGGCCGTGGTCGTGGGCGACAACCGGCCCTGTGTGGGCGCGCTGATCACGCTCGACCCCGACTTCCTCACGCACTGGCGCGGCAACCTGACCCTGCACGGCGACCCCCAGAGCCGCGAGGCGCGCGAGGAGAACGCGCTGCGGGAGGAGATCGGACGGGCGGTGGCCGCCGCCAACAGCACGGTGTCCCGCTCGGAGTCGATCCGTGCCTTCCGCATCCTGCCGCAGCCGTTCGACCAGGCGAACGGGCTGCTGACGCCCTCGATGAAGCTGCGTCGCGACTCGATCGTGGCGCACTACGCGACGGAGATCGAGGCGATGTACCAGGCGCGGGCCCGGCTGCCCCGGCAGAGCGCTCCGGAGGAGGTGCTGAGCTGGGACGACGCGGACGACGTGTTCCGCTGAGTCGGCCCCGCGCTTAGCCTGCGAGGCCTCGGGAACCCTGAAAGGGGCGACACCGAAGAGCCGTACGAGAAAGGACGACGGTCCCGGCAGCGACGGGGCCGCACAGACGACATGGCAACCGAGCCGCGTGGTGACGACGCACTGTCCGCCTGGGCGACCCCGGGCAGTACGGCCCGTTTCGCGGGCGATCCCCGGGACGTGACGGGTGCGCGGCTGGCCACCGAGGAGTTCCTGCGCGAACTGGCGCGGACCTCGCCGCCCACCACGCCGGAGTCCTGGCACGACATCGTGCTGATCGTCACCGAGTTGGCCGCCAACGCGGTCCAGTACGCGCCGGGCCCCTTCGACCTGCGGCTGCGCCCCACCTTCGACGGGGTGCACATCACGCTCCACGACTCGAGCAGCGCCCTGCCGACCCCGCGGCCGTTCCGTCCCGACAGCGGGGGCGGGGGCATCGGCTGGTACCTGGTGCACACGCTGTGCAGTCAGGTCAGCGTGGTGCCGAACGAGGCGGGCCGGGGGCAGGGGAAGGACGTCCACGTCTTCCTGCCGTGGTGAGGGCGCGGGCGGGCTGCCCGCTCACGCCGAGGTCGTGCCGCGCGGGGTCAGCCGGCGGTAGTGGTCGCCGACGGCCGTGAGGTACGCCGGGTCTCGCGTCTCGCTGTCGGTGCGGAACCGCGGTGCTTCCTTGACCTCGTCGCCCGTGCAGGCCAGGGAGACCTTGCGGCCCGCGTGGTCGATGCCCGTCACGAAGCCGACCGGGACGACGGCGCTCCTGCCGAAGAGCCAGACGCCCGTGTCGACGACCAGGTGCCGCATGCCGTGCGGACCGGCTTCGCGTTCCACGTGCCCGAGGGTGCCGTCGGCCGTCACGACGGCGTAGCCGGTGAGGTCCTGCCCTTCGGCAGAGCCGCTGCCCGGCGCGTACGACCAGATTCCGTCGATGGTCACGCTGCTCCCTTCTCCCGCTCACAGCTCAAATACCCTTCCGCGGCGGCCGCATTCGGCCCCGTGCCACCCGTTTCGGACACCATGGGCTGTTCAAGGCCATCGGCCGGGGGCGTATACAGGCCTTTCGGCGGGTACGACGGTGGCCTCAGGAGAAACGTTCGTCTGCATGCCTCGCCCGGCTGGCGGAACCGGCCCGGGCGCGGTGGGATCGACGAGTGGCGAAGCGCCCGGGGGGCGGGGCTCGCGCAGACGTCGGGGCAGACCGCCTGGAGCCGCAGAAAGGGATGGACATCGTGACACGACCCAGGATCCTGGTGGTGGGTGCGGGCTTCGCGGGAGTGGGGTGCGTTCGGCGTCTGGAACGCAGGCTCGCCGCCGCGGAGGCCGACGTCACTCTGGTGACGCCGTACTCCTACCAGCTCTATCTGCCGCTGCTGCCGCAGGTCGCCTCAGGGGTGCTGACGCCCCAGTCGATCGCTCTGTCACTGCGTCGCAGCAAGAAGTACCGCACCCGGATCATTCCGGGCGACGCCGTCGGCGTGGACCTCAAGTCGAAGGTCTGCGTCATCCGGAGCATCACCGACGAGATCGTCAACGAGCCGTACGACTACATCGTGCTGGCTCCCGGCAGCGTCACCCGCACCTTCGACATCCCGGGGCTGACCGACAACGCCTTCGGGATGAAGACCCTCGCGGAGGCCGCGTACATCCGCGACCACGTCATCAGCCAGCTGGACCTCGCCGACGCCAGCCACGACCCCGCCGAGCGGGCCTCGCGGCTGCAGTTCGTGGTCGTGGGCGGCGGCTACGCGGGCACCGAGACCGCCGCCTGTCTGCAGTTGCTCACCCACAACGCGGTCAAGCGCTATCCGCGGCTGGACCAGAGTCTGATCAAGTGGCATCTGATCGACATCGCCCCGAAGCTGATGCCGGAACTCGGCGACAAGCTCGGTCTCAGCGCCCAGGAGGTGCTGCGGAGGCGAGGCATCGAGATCTCGCTCGGCGTGTCCATCGCCAAGGCGGGCCCGGAGGAGGTCACCTTCACCGACGGGCGGGTGGTCCCGACCCGGACGCTCATCTGGACGGCGGGGGTCGTGGCGAGCCCGCTCATCGCGACGCTGGGGGCGGAGACGGTCCGCGGGCGGCTCGCCGTCGAGGCCGAGCTGAACCTGCCCGGCAGCGACGGGGTGTTCGCGCTCGGCGACGCCGCCGCCGTACCCGATGTCGCCAAGGGCGAGGCGGGCGCGGTCTGCCCGCCGACCGCGCAGCACGCGATGCGGCAGGGCAAGGTCGTCGCCGACAACGTCATCGCGACGCTGCGGGGGCAGTCGATGCGGCCGTACGTGCACAAGGACCTCGGTCTGGTCGTCGACCTCGGCGGCACCGACGCCGTCTCCAAGCCGCTCGGCATCCCGCTGCGGGGAGTGCCCGCGCAGGCCGTGGCCCGCGGCTACCACTGGGGGGCGCTGCGCACGGGCGTGGCCAAGGCGCGGGTGCTGACGAACTGGACGCTGAACGCGGTCGCGGGCGACGATTTCGTCCGCACCGGCCTCCAGGCGCGCCGGGCGGCGAACCTGAAGGACTTCGATCACTCGGACCGGTATCTGACGCCCGAGCAGGTGCGGGCGCAGGTCGAGGGGGACGGCCCGGAGACCGCCTGAGGGCCGGGCGGAGCGAGACGGACGGCGGGAGAGACGGTGGGCGAGAGTACGGCGGCGTGAAGGCGGCGGCGTGAGGGCGGCGGCGCGGTCGTTCGCCGCACGGTGGCGGGATCGGGTCGCGGCGTCCGATCCCGGGCTGCTGCGGCTGGCGGCCGGGCTGCGGACGGTCGGCGCGATCACCTGCACGCTGGCCGTGCTCTCCCTGCTCGGCGCGGACATCTCGCATCTGGTGGCGGGGGCGATCGCGTCGATGGTCGCCACGTTCGCCATCCGGGAGAAGCAACGCGACCGGCAGGCCGTCACGCTGGCGCTGGGCCTGCCGGTGGCGCTGGCCTCGGTGTCGCTGGCGGCGCTGCTCAGCTCCCGGGTGGTGGCCGGTGACGTCTTCTTCGTCGCCCTGATCTTCTGCGCGGTGTACGGCCGCCGGTTCGGCGACCGGGGCACGGCGCTCGGGCTGATCGCCTTCCAGGTCTATTTCATGGCGCTGTTCGTCGGCGTCGGGACGTCCGACCTGGCGGGATACCTGGGGGTGCTCGCCGTCGCCTTCGCGTGCAGCGCGGTGGCCCGGTTCGTGCTGGTGCCGCAGACCCCGGCGGGGATTCTCCAGCGGCTGCGGTTGGCGTTCCGGGCGCGCCTGGCGCAACTGCTGGACGCCCAGCTCGACCTGCTCGACGCCGGCCCGGACGACGTGGACAAGGCCCTCGCCCAGGTCCGCGAGGGCACCGCCCGGCTGCACGAGACGGCCATGATGATCCACGGCCGGCTGGAGGAGGGCACCCCGGACGAGGCGACGGCCCGGCTGGTGCAGCGCCGGATCGCCGACGCCGAGATCGCCGCCGAGCGGCTGGGTCTGCTCCTGCTGACGGCCCGCAGCGCCGAGCAGGCCGACACCCTGACCCTGCATCTGCCGGGCGCGCCCCTGCCGGAGGGCGGTCATCTCCCCGTCCGGGACGAGTCCCTCGACGCCCTGCGCCGCGACCTGGGGGCCCTGGCGCTGCTCGTACGGCATCCCGTCGAGGAGACGTCGGGCACGGCGTTGTCGCAGGTGCGCAACCGGCTGCTCGGCTACCGGGACGAGGAGAACCTGCCGCGGGCCTCGCCCGCCGTGCAGGACGTCTTCCGCGGCGTCGGCGAGACGGCGCGCGCGGTGCTGGGGCTGCGGATCGCGCTCGACGGGCCGCAGGACGAATCCGACGACAGCCCCGAGACGGCCCGCTCCCGCGAGGAACTGGACGCGGAGGACGCCGCGATCGGCGGGGCCGAGGAGGACGAGAGCACGGCGGAGGACGCCACGGGGCTGCGGCGGCGGACGACCCGGGCCGCGGTGCAGGTCGCCGTCGGGTCGTCGCTGGCCATCGTCGGCGGCGAGCTGCTCTCCTCGCACCGCTGGTACTGGGCGGTGCTGACCTGCTGGATCGTCTTCCTGAACACCGCCTCCACCGGGGAGATCCTGGTCAAGGGCTACCGACGGCTGCTGGGCACCGTGCTCGGCGTGGTCGCGGGCATCGTGCTGGCGGGGCTGGTCGGACACCACACCTGGACGGCGTTCGCGGTGGTGCTGCTGTGTGTGTTCGCGATGTTCTACACGGCCCCGCTGTCCTACACGCTGATGTCGTTCTTCGTGACGGCCGCGCTGGGCGTGCTGTACACGCTGCTGCACACCTACAGCCTGTCGGTGCTGGTCCTGCGGATCGAGGAGACGGCGCTGGGGGCGGCCTGCGGGATCGTCGCGGCGGCGCTGGTGCTGCCGGTGCACACGGACCGGCGGACCAACGAGCTGCTGGAGACCGTGCTGGACCGGCTGACCGAGGTGACGGAACAGGCCGTCGAGCAGCTGAGCGGCGGTCCCCCGGCCGAGCTGCTGGACCGGGCCCGCGATCTCGATCAGGCGCTGGCCGATCTGCGGGCCGCCACGCAGCCCCTGACGCATCCGGTCACCCCGCTGCGGACGCGGCGGGACACGGCCCGGTACGTCGTCGCGCTGCTGGAGACCTGCGCCTATCACGCCCGCTCCCTGGCGGCCACGGCGGAGCTGCTGCCGACGCATCCCTCGATCGCGGCGGATCCGCGGCTGCGCCGGGCCGGGCAGCGCATCCTGCACAACATCGGGGCCATCGCCGCGCGCGTCGCGGACGAGCGGAGCACCGTCGGCGTGCTGACCGGGCCGAGCGTCGCCGCCCTGCTGAAGCCGGGCGGGGAGGGGACCCCGCGCTACGGCCGGGTGACCGACCGGGTGCTGCGGCACCTGCAGCGCCTGGACGAGGCGGTGGTCGGCCTCGCCCGCCCGCTCGGGGTGCGGATCGCTCCGGCAGCGCCGCCGCCGACGTGAGAGCGGCCCCGGCCCCTGCGGTACCTGCGCTTCCTGCGCTTCCTGCGGTCCCGGTCGGCCTCAGAAGTCCGTGGGCATACCGCTCGCCTCCGCGATGCCCCGCAGTTCCTCGGTGTCCCGGTGGCGCTGCATGATGATGCCGGCGATCTCGGCGAGTCGGCCGGGGTCGGACGCGGTGACCGCGTCGGTGACCACCCGGACCGGGCCGGTGCCGTCGACCTCGATCTCCACCAGCCGGTTGTCCAGCCGGCCGGTGACCGCGGTGGCGATGACCAGGGCGGCCTCGTCGCGTATCTCCTGGGGCAGGTGTTCGGCGTCCTCCGGGTCGAGGGCGAAGTCCAGACTCTCGGGTGGCTGTTCGTCGAGAGCGCGCAGAGCGGGGGCGACGACCCTCAGCAGAAGCCGGTAGTCCTCGCTGTCCATGCGGACGCGCAGCAGGTCGAGGTACATGTCCACGGGCCGCTCGTCGCTCG
The DNA here is from genome assembly GCF_053592635.1 of Streptomyces sp. NPDC002623. Taxonomy (NCBI): domain Bacteria; kingdom Bacillati; phylum Actinomycetota; class Actinomycetes; order Kitasatosporales; family Streptomycetaceae; genus Streptomyces; species Streptomyces sp. NPDC002623. The sequence continues at coordinate 12,809 of NZ_JBSFWB010000047.1, forward strand.
GGAACTCTGATTCGTCCATCTGGACCGTGTTCCCAGGGAGCGGGGTGTCAGACCTCGCGCCGTCATCGCAGTGCTTCCCGGCGGACCCGGGCGCAGCTGCGGCTGATGAGGCGGGAGACGTGCATCTGGGAGATGCCCAGCCGGTCGGCGATCCTGCTCTGTGTCATGTCCTCGAAGAAGCGCAGGTAGAGGATGGCGCGCTCGCGTTCCGGCAGGCGGCGCAGGCTCTCCCTGGCGGACTCGCGGTCGACCACGACGTCGTAGGAGGAGTCGGCGGCGCCGAGGGTGTCGGCGAGGCTGTAGCCGTCGTCGCCGGCCGGGACCTCGGCGTCCAGCGAGAGGGTGCTGAAACTCTCCAGGGCCTCCAGACCGGCCGTCACCTCGTCCTGAGTGAGCCCGGTGTGGGCGGCGAGGTCGGCGGCCGAGGGCTCCGGGGCACCCGGGCGCTGGATGAGTTCCCGGCGGGCGACGCGCACCTTGTTGCGCAGTTCCTGCACGCGTCGAGGCACGCGCAGCGCCCACATGCGGTCGCGGAAGTGCCGTTTGATCTCCCCGGTGATGGTGGGCACGGCATAGCTCTCGAAGGCGCCGCGGTCGGGGTCGAAGCGGTCGACGGCCTTGACGAGTCCGAGAGCCGCCACCTGCCGCAGATCCTCGACCGCCTCGCCGCGGTCGCGGAACCGGCCGGCGATCCGGTGCGCCATGGGTAACCAGGCGGTGACGATCTCCTCGCGCACGGCGTCCCGCTCCGGCCCCGCCTCCAGGGCGACCAGCCGGACGAACCGGCCCACGGTGTCGGGCGCGTCGTCGTGGGTGCGTCGTGACGGTGCGGTGCGTCGTATCGGTGCGGTGGGCGAGGTGGGTGCGGTGGATGCCGTGCGTGTGCTGGTTGCGGTGGGACGGCTTGTCGACATGTCGATGGGCATGCGGAATCGCTCCTGAGGGGTGGTTTCAGGGACTGCCGACGGGAGGGCTCCTGCCGTCCGGGGCTCGTGCGGCCCCCGGAGCGGACCTGCCGCTCCCCTCGGCGCGCCTCCGGTCCGAAGCACGAACCTCCGTCTGCCCGGACCCCGAAGGAGCAAACTCCGGGTGCGCGAAAGTCGCCGGTGTGGGTAGGCGAAGTACATGACCGATGTCGTGGACTCGGACGAACTGCTGCGGCGCATCCAGCGGGCCAGGGCCTGCGCCCGGGAGGAACTGCAGGTCTGGCGGGGTCGCAGCGCGGACTTGGCGCAGTCCGACGCGGACGGTGCGCGCGACGCACAGATGCGGACTCTCGCCTACGAGGCCGTGCTGAGAGTGCTGGACGAGATCGTGACGCCCGGCCGAAACAGGGGGACGGGAGTGAAACCGGTCACGCGACCGCTTTAGGTATGCACGAAATCTCCGTGAATGGTTTACGGTTCACGCATACGTGGTGAGCGGGGTCGACGCGCTACTCCTCCTCCGTTCGCCACCCTTTACCGCCCTGGCTGGAATCCCCCGTCCAGCCAGGGCTTTTCCATGCCCCCTTACGGAAAGTACGGTCCGTCGAGGTGCCCTGGGCGTCGGCAACGGCTGAAATGGAAGGGGAAAGCCCCCCTCCACCGATCGCCGGCGAGGAGCTCCGCGCCATGACCAAAGCGACCAAACTCCTGACCGCCCTCCCCCCGCCCCAACGTCAGCGCCTCATGGAGCTCGCCCGCGAGGTCTCCTTCGCCGAGGACGCCCGGATCTTCGAGGCGGGCGGCACGGCCGACCGTTTCTGGGTCATCCGATCCGGCGCGGTCTCGCTCGTCCAGGAGGTGACGTCCCTGCGGCGGGTGACCGTCGCCAGCCTCGGCTCCGGCGACATGCTGGGCTGGTCCTGGCTGTTCCCGCCGTACCGCTGGGACTTCGGCGCCGAGGCGTTCAGCCCGGTACGCGCCTACGAGTTCCAGGCCCAGCCGGTCCTCAAGCTGTGCGAGGAGGACCCGGCGCTCGGCATGTCCCTGGTGCGGATCGTGGCCGAGATCCTTGCCCACCGGCTGGAGATGACCCGGGGCAGGCTGATGGAGCAGTACGGGACCCATGGGCGCGGGGTGATGTAGAGCACCGGACACCCGATGCCCGGCACCCGATGCCCGGCGCACTATGCCCAATGCCCGGCACACGGACCCGGCACCCGGTGTCGCGTCCGTGTCAGATGCGGTACCGGCGCAGTGCGGGCACCGCGGCCGCCAGGCCCAGCATCAGGGCGACGACCAGCAGCCCGCCGCCCGTGACGGCGGCGCGGGGTCCGAAGGCCGCGCCCGCCGTGCCGTGCAGGACGTCGGCCAGGCGGGGGCCGCCCGCCACGACGACCGTGAACACGCCCTGCATCCGGCCGCGCATCTCGTCGGTGGCCGCCGACAGCAGGATCGCCCCGCGGAAGACCATGGAGACCATGTCGGCGATCCCGGCGCAGGCCAGGAACACCACGGCGAGCCACAGACTGCCGCTCAGTCCGAAGCCGGCGATCGACACGCCCCAGGCGACGACCGCGCCGATGACCATCCAGCCGTGCCGGCGCGCGCGGGAGAACGTGCCCGAGAACAGTCCGCCCAGCACGGCCCCGATGGGGATCGCCGCGAACAGCAGGCCGAGGGCGAGCCCTTCGCCGTAGGGGGCGTACGTCTCGGCGGCGAGCTGCGGGAACAGGGCGCGGGGCATGCCGAAGACCATGGCGATGACGTCGGCGAGGAAGGACAGCAGCAGGACCTTGTGCCGGGCGATGTAACGGAACCCCTCGACGATCTCCCGCACCCCGGCGCGCCGGGCGGTCGTGGTCGCGGGCGGGGGCAGCGCGGGCAGCCGGGCCACCGCCCACAGCGTCACACACAGGGCGACGGCGTCGAGGAGGTACAGCTCGGGCAGCCCGATGACCGGGATCAACGCGCCGGCGAGCAGCGGGCCCGCGACCAGGCCGGTCTGCATGACGGTCGAGCCGAGGGCGTTGGCGGCGGCCAGTTCGTCCGCGGGGACCAGCCGGGCGATGGAAGCGGTGCGGGCGGGGGCGTTGAGGCCGAAGAACGCCTGCTGGGTGGCGAGCAGCACCATGAGCACCAGCACCGAGTCGGCGCCGGAGACCGCCTGGAGCCAGAACAGCACCGAGGTGACGGCGATGCCGCTGTTGGTGACCAGCAGCAGTTTGCGCCGGTCGACGGTGTCGGCGACCGCGCCGCCCCACAGCGCGAACAGCACCATCGGCAGCAGCCCGGCGAGGCTGGCGTAGCCGACCCAGGCGGAGGAGCCGGTGATGTCGTAGATCTGCTTGGGCACGGCGACGGCGGTGAGCTGGCTGCCCACGGCCGTGACGATGGTCGAGGACCACAGCCGCCGGTAGGCCGGCCGGCGCAGGGGGCGGGTGTCCATCGCCCAGCGGCGCCAGCCGCGCCGGGGGCCGCCCGATGGACCCGGGTCGTCGTCGGCCTCGGCGTCGGCCTTGGACTCGGGTGCGGTGCTGCTCTCGCTGGTGTCCACGCGCTTCCTGGTTGCTTGTTACATCTTTCGACTCCGGGGGCCACTATCCCAGCACCGCCTGAGATTTCGCTTCCCTTTTGGACATGCAATCTCAGATTGCGGACATCAGGCCCCGGCGACGAGCAGCACGCCGAGGGCGATCATCGTGGCGGCGACCAGACCGTCCAGGACACGCCAGGCGGCGGGGCGGGTCAGGAAGCGGCCGAGCAGCCGGGCCCCGAAGCCCAGCGCGGCGAACCAGCAGACGCTGGCGAACGCGGCGCCGAGGCCGAAGGTCCAGCGCAGCGGGCCGCGGTCGGCGGCGACGGAGCCGAGCAGGAAGACGGTGTCGAGGTAGACATGCGGGTTGAGCCAGGTCAGCGCCAGACAGGTGAGCACGGCCCGGCGCAGCGATCCCGTCCCCTCGCCCTCCGCCGCCAGGGCGCCCACCGGCCGGAACACCCGCCGGGCCGCCAGTGCCCCGTAGCCGAGCAGGAACAGTCCCCCGATCCAGCCGACGACGGTCAGCGCGTCCGGCCAGGCGACCACCAGCGCCCCCACCCCGCCCACCCCGAGGGCGATGAGAAGGGCGTCGGACAGGGCGCAGATCCCGACGACGGCGAGGACGGCGTCCCGGCGGATCCCCTGCCGCAGGACGAAGGCGTTCTGGGCGCCGATGGCGACGATGAGCGACAGACCGGTGCCGAATCCGGCGGCAGCGGCGGCGAGAGCGTTGGACATGCCGTCCACGCTAGGGAAGCGATCACAGGGAGTACAGCTAAAGATTTTTACGTATCATTAGCGCTCGTGATGATCGGATGATGACCGACCTCCCGCTGGACCAGGTGCGGACCCTGCTCGCCGTGGTGGACGAGGGCACCTTCGACGCGGCCGCCGCCGCGCTGCATGTGACGCCGTCGGCGGTCAGCCAGCGCGTCAAGGCGCTGGAGCAGCGAACGGGCCGGGTCCTGCTGCTGCGCACCAAGCCGGTCCGGGCGACGGAGTCCGGCGAGATCGTCGTGCGGTTCGCCCGCCAGCTGGCCCGGCTGGAGCGCGACACGCGGTCCGAGCTGGGCATGAGCGGCGAGGACGAGCCGACGCGGGTGACGGTCGCGGTGAACGCGGACTCGCTCGCCACCTGGTTCCTGCCGGCCCTCACCCGGGTGCCGCAGGAGCCGCGGCTCTGTTTCGAACTGCACCGCGAGGACGAGACACGCACGGCGGAACTCCTGCGGGAGGGGCGGGTGATGGCCGCGGTGACCTCGTCGCCCGACCCGGTGACCGGCTGTACCGTGCGCCCCCTGGGAACCATGCGCTACCAGGCCGCCGCGAGCCCGGACTTCGTGGACCGCCATCTCACCGACGGTCCGCTCCACGAGACGCTGGCCCGGGCGCCCGTGATGACTTTAGACCGCAGCGACGATCTTCAGGACGCGTTCGTCCGCCGACTGCGGCGCGGTGCGGGCGGCGCGAGCCCGGCGCGACACGCCGTGCCGACCTCGGAGGGCTTTGTGACGGCGGTCGCCGCCGGGTTCGGCTGGGGCATGGTGCCCGAGGCCCAGGCGGAAGCCCTGCTGCGCTCCGGCCGGCTGGTCTCGCTCGCCCCCGACCGGCCCCTGGACATCCCGCTGTACTGGCAGCAGTGGAAGCTCGACTCGCCCGCACTGGCGGCCGTGGCGGAGGCGGTCACGGCGACCGCGGCCCAGACCCTCAGACACTGACCCAGCCCCTCAGGCCCCGACCCGGGTCAGCGTCCGCTCCGCGCTGTCCAGCAGCATCTCCAGCGCCGTCGGATAGGCGCTGGTCACCATGCGGGACGCCAGCAGCGGGGCCGCCTCCGCGATGCGCGGGTGCGTCTGGGCCGGCAGCCGGGCGTACGTCGAACGCCACATCGCGTCGTCGGCGCGCTGTGCGGCGCGGGGCAGCGCCAGGGAGGCCGCGTCCAGGGCGGCGAAGGCCAGGGTCTGGTCGATGAAGGCGTGGTAGATCCGCACGGTCTCCGGCAGCGGGAACCCGGCGGTGCGCAGCACCTCCAGAACGGCCTCGTCGGCGGCGAGTTCATTGGCCCGGCCGGTCACCCGGCTCGCGGTGAGCTGGGCGGCCTGCGGATGGGCGACGTAGGCGGCGTGGATGCGCAGCCCGATGGCGTGCAGGTCCAGCCGCCACTCCCCCGTCGGCCGCCAGCCGCGCAGCGCCTCGCCGATGAGCGCGTCGCCGATGGCGAGGGTCAGCTCGTCCATCCCCCGGAAGTACCGGTACAGGGTGCTGGGGTCGCAGTCCAGGGCCAGGCCGAGCCGGCGGGCGCTCAGGCCGGTGCTGCCGTGTTCGCGCAGCAGGCGCAGCGCGGTCTCGACGATTCTCCGCTCGGACAGCACGACACCGCCCTTGGTGGGCCGACGCCGACGCCGCTTCTCCTCGGGCACGACCGGTTTCGCCACGGCCCCTCCTCGCCTCTCTCGCCCTCGCGTTCTTATGCCAACACCATTGACCTTACGACAGCGGAGGGCGTTGCATCTGTGGCAGAGCGCCCCATCTTTTGGCACACTTTCAACCCTTTTCACGCACTTTCGATCGAAGGAGTTCCCGTCATGCGTGTTCTGCTCGTGGGTGCCGGCGGTGTGGGCACCGCCGTCACCAGGATCGCCGCCCGACGTCCGTTCTTCGAGGCGATGGTGGTGGCCGACTACGACCCCGCCCGCGCCGCGGCGGCCGTCGCCGCGCTCGACGGCGACGACCGGTTCCTCGCCGAGCGGGTCGACGCGAGCGACGAGGCGGCGGTCGCCGAACTGCTCGCCCGGCACCGCTGCGACATCCTCCTCAACGCCACCGACCCGCGGTTCGTGATGCCCCTGTTCCACGCGGCACGCGCCGCCGGCGCCGGCTATGTCGACATGGCGATGTCGTTGTCGCGGCCGCACCCGGAGCGGCCGTACGAGGAGTGCGGGGTCAGGCTCGGCGACGCGCAGTTCGCCGAGGCCGACGACTGGGCCGAGGCCGGCGCTCTGGCCCTGGTCGGCATGGGGGTCGAGCCGGGCCTGTCGGACGTCTTCGCCCGGTACGCGGCCGACGAACTCTTCGACGAGATCGAGGAGATCGGCATCCGCGACGGCGCCGACCTCACCGTCGAGGGCCATGACTTCGCGCCCTCGTTCAGCATCTGGACCACGATCGAGGAGTGCCTGAACCCTCCGGTGGTCTACGAGGCCGACCGCGGCTGGTTCACCACCGCGCCCTTCAGCGAGCCCGAGGTGTTCGACTTCCCCGAGGGCATCGGCCCGGTGGAGTGCGTGAACGTCGAGCACGAGGAGGTGCTGCTCGTGCCGCGCTGGGTGAAGGCGCGCCGGGTCACCTTCAAGTACGGCCTGGGCAACGAGTTCGTCGAGACCCTGAAGACGCTGCACCGGCTGGGGCTGGACCGCACCGCGCCGGTGACCGTGCCGAGCGCGCAGGGGCCGGTCGAGGTCTCGCCCCGGGACGTGGTGGCCGCCTGTCTGCCCGACCCGGCGACCCTGGGCGAGCTCATGCACGGCAAGACGTGCGCCGGCACCTGGGTGCGAGGCGTCAAGGACGGTGCGCCGCGCGAGGTGTACCTGTACCACGTGGTCGACAACCAGTGGTCGATGGCCGAGTACGGCAGCCAGGCCGTGGTGTGGCAGACGGCCGTCAACCCGGTGGTCGCGCTCGAACTGCTCGCCACGGGCGCGTGGTCCGGGGCGGGCGTCCTCGGGCCCGAGGCGTTCCCGGCCCTTCCGTTCCTCGACCTGCTGACGGAGTACGGCTCCCCGTGGGGCCTGCGGGAGCAGTGAGCGCCGCCGCGGGCCTCCCGCCTCAGCCGTCGCCGGGCGGCGGCGCGGCGGGCAGTCTCAGGGTGAAGACGCTGCCCGCGCCCGGGGTGCTGGCCGCTTCCGCCGTACCGCCGTGGGCGGCCGTCAGCTGACGGACGATCGGCAGGCCGAGGCCGCTGCCGCCGGTGCGTCGGCTGCGTGACTTCTCCGCTCGCCAGAACCGCTCGAAGACGTGCGGCAGATCCTCCGGGGCGATGCCCGAGCCGGTGTCGACGACCTCCAGGACGACCTTCTCGCCGTCGCCCCGGGCGGTCAGGGTGACCGTGCCGTCCACCGGGGTGTGGCGTACGGCGTTGGCGACCAGGTTGCCGAGCACCTGCCGCAGCCGCAGCGGATCGGCGTCCAGCCAGGGGTCGCCGTCGGTCTCGGTGCGCAGGGCGACTCCGGCCGTGTCGGCGGCGACCCGGTGGGCTGCGGCGACCTGGGCGAGCAGGTCGTCGGCGGGCACCGGTTCGCGATGCAGGAGCAGGGTGCCCGCGTCGGCGGCGGCGAGGTCGCGCAGGTCGTCGATGACGCGCTGGAGGACCAGGGCCTCGTCGTGCAGGGCGCCGAGCAGTTCGGCGTCGGGTTCGACGAGGCCGTCGCGGGTGACCTCCAGCCAGCCGCGGATATTGGTGAGCGGACTGCGCAGTTCGTGGGCCACATCGCTGACCAGGGCCTTGCGCTGGGCTTCCAGTCGCTCCCGGCGCTCGGCGAGGTCGTTGAACGCCTCCGCGAGGATCCCGGTCTCGTCGCGTGTCGTGACGGGTACGCGCGCGTGCCGGTCCGGCGGCTGCTGGGCGGCTTCGGTGAGGGCGCGCAGGGGCCGCACCAGACGGGTGGCGACGAGGGCGCTCACGGCGACGGTCACGGCCAGCACCAGGCCTGCCGCGCCGACGACCTTCGCCTTGTTGCCCGAGGACAGGTTCCAGCGGGGCCCTCCGCCGCTGTCCCCGCCCCCGAGGAACAGTTCGGCGACCGGGGCCACATAGGGGTCGAGCTGGGCGCGGCGGGCCTCCTCCAGGCAGGTCTGGGCCGCGCGCAGGGCGGTTTTGCCACCGACCACGTCTCCGTACATGGGCGCCGGGGTCGCGTCCTCGCCGGGCAGGCCGGTGAGGCCGGGGCTGGCGTCGAAGGCCACCGGGGTGTCGGGATCCACGCCTACCCGGACCAGACAGCCGCCGGCCTGCTTCTGCAGCGCGGCCACCGCCTTCTCCTCGGTGGGCGTAGGGGTGCTGAGTCGTCCGTCGGCGCACTGCTCGGGCACATAGCCGGAGAGCACACCGCCGTCCGTGTCCGTGAGGACGGAACGGCCGCTCGGGGTCCTGATGAGGGTCGTGTCGACGCCGTACCGGGCGAAGCAGGCCTGCCGGACTCGGGCGACCTTGTCCAGCGTCGTGCGTTCGACCGCGGTGAGCCGGTAGGGGCCCACCGCCCGCGGGTCGATGCCGCCGAGCTGGGCGCCGGACTCGCTGTAGGTGTCGGTGTGCAGCGGGTCGACGGTGGCGGCGGCATGCGGCGGGAGGGAGGTGCCGCGTGGCGCGGAGTCGGCGACGAGTGTGCCGTCGGCGGCGCTCAGGGCGATGCGCCGGCCGGTCCCCGCGGACAGCTCGCGGACGACGGCCTGGACGCCGGTCCACTCCGGGTGGGTGGCCGCGTAGCCGCTGAGCTGCGCGAGGATGTCCATGTCGTCGGCGAGGGCCTGGCCCTGTTCCTCGCGCAGCGCGCTGGTGGTGGTGGCGACCGCCAGCCATGCGGTGGCGGCCACCGAGCACACGGCGATCAGGACGGACGCGCTCAGCAGCCGGACCAGCAGACGCTTGCGCAGCGGTATGCGGGCCCGCTTCACGCGCGGCCCCCGCTGAGCTTGTAGCCGACGCCGAACACGGTCAGCAGCCGCACGGGTCTGCGCGGGTCGGCCTCGATCTTCCGGCGCAGGTTCATGATGTGCACGTCCACCGCCCGTTCGGTGGAGGCGCGGTCGAAGCCCCGGGTGCACTGCAGCAACTGCCGCCGGGAGAAGACCCGTTCGGGTTCGGAGGCCATCGCCAGCAGGATCTGGAACTCGGCCGGGGTGCACTCCACCGGCTCGCCGTCGCACCGCACCTCGTGCCGCTCCGGATCGACGGCGAGCCCCGCCGCCCGTACGACGGGATCGTCGCGCCGTTCACCGCCGGCCCCTCCGCTGCGGCGCAGGACGGTACGGATCCGGGCCATCAGCTCGCGCGGGCTGTACGGCTTGGTCATGTAGTCGTCGGCGCCCAGTTCCAGGCCGAGCAGCACATCGTCCTCGGCGGCGCGGGCGGTCAGCATCAGCACCGGGACGTCGTCGCCCCGGCGCAGCACCCGGCACACACCGAACCCGTCGATGACCGGCAGCATGAGGTCGAGGACGACGAGGTCCGGGCGGTCCCGCCGGACCGCGTCCAGGGCGGCCGAGCCGTCGTGCACGACGGTGGCGGTGTGGCCCTCGGCGAGCAGCGAGCGGCGGATGAGTTCGGCCTGCATCGCGTCGTCCTCGGCGACCAGTACATGAGCGCACACGCGAACAACTCCGTCTTCTCAGCGGGCCGGACAGGCATGGTCGCCCATGACGACCACCGCGTGCCGCGCGGGGTCGAGGGCGCGCGACGGTTCCTTCGGCGCAGCACGGGGCGGTCGGTGCGTGATCATGGAGCGACGATGACCGACGGTTGTTTGGAACTTGTCAGGTTCCGGGGCCGGTTCGGACACCGGCCCACTTGGACAGGGGCTGGGCCCTACGGCGCGGCGGGCTTGCCCTGACCGTACAGCCAGGTCTGGAACAGGGCGCCGAGATCGTGCCCCGACTCCCGTTCCGCGAGGCGCTCGAACTGGGCGGTGGTGCCGTTGCCGTGGCGGTGTGCGGTCGCCCAGGCGCGCAGGATGCGGAAGAAGGCGCGGTCTCCGACGGCGGTGCGCAGAACGTGCAGGGTCATGGCGCCGCGGGCGTAGACGGGGGTGCCGAAGATGTTCGCGCCGCTGCCGGGGTCGCCGGGCGGGAACTCCCACAGGCCGTCGTCCGCGGGCGTGGCGTACAGGCCGTCGAAGGTCTGCTGGGCGCTGTCGCCGCCGTGCTGTTCGGCGTAGAGCCACTCGGCGTAGGTGGCGAAGCCCTCGTTGAGCCAGATGTCCTTCCAGGAGGTGAGGGAGACGGAGTCGCCGAACCACTGGTGGGCGCTCTCGTGGACCAGGGTGCTCAGGTCGGGGGCGCGGTCGTACACGGGCCGCGTCTGGGTCTCCAGGGCGTAGCCGACGTTCGGGGCCCGGTCGACGATGGAGCCGGCGGCGCGGAACGGGTAGGGCCCGAAGAGCGCGCTCTCCCACTCCAGCACGGACGGCAGTCGCTCGAGGACGGGCGTCGCGGCGGCGGCCTCGCGCGGGTCGACGGCGTCGTAGACCTTGAGGCCGTCGCGGGTCGTGTACTGCCTGACCTGGAACTTCCCCACGGTCGCGGTGGCGAGGTAGGCGGCCATGGGTTCCGTCTGCCGCCAGCGGAAGGTGGTCCGGCCGTTCTTCGTGCGCTGTCCGAGCAGGACGCCGTTGGCCACGGCGGTGCGGTCCTCGGGGACGGTGATCGTGAAGTCGTAGGAGGACTTGTCGAGGGGATGGTTGTTGGCGGGGAACCAGGTCATCGCGCCCTGAGGTTCGCCGGCGACGAACGCCCCGTCGTCGGTGGGGATCCAGCCGTCGAGGGAGCCGTCGGGGTCGGTGACCGGGCCGGGGGTGCCGTTGTAGGCGACGGTGACGCGGAACGTCTGGCCCTTGCGCAGGGGGCGCGCGGGGGTGACGGCGAGTTCCTGGCCGTCCCTCTTGTACCCGGCTTTGACGTGGTCGACCGTCAGGCCGGTGATCTTCAGGCCCTTGAAGTCAAGGTCGAAGCGGGTCAGCCGCTGGGTGGCGCGGGCGGTGAGGACGGCCTTGCCGGTGAGGTGACGGCTGCTCGGCTCGTAACCGAGCGTCAGGCCGTAGTGGGAGACGTGGTATCCGCCGTTGCCGGCGAGCGGGAAGTAGGGGTCGCCGACGCCTGGCGCGCCCACCGATCCGGCCGCGGTCGCGGGGCCGGCCGCCGTGAGCAGGGCCGCCACGGCGACGGGCACGGTGGCGACGACGGCTTCGCGGCGCAGTAGGGCGGGGCGTCTGCGGGGGTGAGTCACGTGCACTCCTTGGGGGGGGTGGCAGATGATCAAACGATCCTCAGACTAGGCAAGGCGCACACCGGATTCCCCCTCATTCAGGTCAAGCCGCGCGGCGCCGCCAGGCAGCTCCCGGCAGGTCCTAGGCTCGGCGGCATGAGTGTCCGCGTGCGCCGCGTCTACGAACCGCCCGAGCCCGAGGACGGCGTGCGGGTCCTCGTCGACCGGCTGTGGCCGCGCGGGCTCGCCAAGGACGTGGCCCGGATCGACGAGTGGCCCAAGGCGATGACCCCGTCGACCGAGCTGCGCAAGCGGTACCACGCGGGCGAGGCGTCGTACGAGGAGTTCGCCCGCCGCTACGAGGCGGAGCTGGCCGCCCCGGAAGCAGCCGAACTCCTCGGCCGTGTACGCGCGTTGGTCCACAAGGGACCAGTGACGCTGCTGACGGCCGCGAAGGCTCCCGAGGAGAGCCACGCGGCCGTCCTGGCCCGGCTGCTGGGGTGAGACCTCAGCCCGTCTGCTGAGCCGCCGCCCGACCCGCCGCCCGCCCGGAGAAGAGGCAGCCGCCGAGGAAGGTGCCTTCGAGCGCGTTGTAGCCGTGGACGCCGCCGCCGCCGAAGCCGGCGACCTCGCCCGCCGCGTACAGCCCCTCGACCGGCTGCCCGTCGGCGCCCAGTGCACGCGAGTCGAGGTCGGTCTGGATGCCGCCGAGGGTCTTGCGGGTCAGGATGTGCAGCTTGACCGCGATCAGCGGGCCGGCCTCGGGGTCGAGGACGCGGTGCGGGGAGGCCACGCGGCCGAGCCGGTCGCCGATGTAGCGGCGGGCGTTGCGGATGCCCTGGACCTGGGAGTCCTTGCTGTACGGGTTGGCGATCTGGAGGTCACGGGCCTCGATCTGCCGGCGCAGGTCGGCCACGTCGAGCAGTGCCTTGTCGGTCAGCCCGTTCATCTTCTCGACAAGCCTGTCGAGGGTGTCGGCGACGACGAAGTCCGCACCGTGGTCGAGGAACGCCTGCACCGGCCCCGGGGCGCCCTTGCCGAGCAGCCGCTCGCGCAGCACGGCCTTGCGGTCCTTGGCGGTGATCTCGGGGTTCTGCTCGGAGCCCGACAGCAGGAACTCCTTCTCGACGATCTTCCGCGTGAGGATGAACCAGGAGTGGTCGTGCCCGGCGATGTCCTCGGTGGTCCGCAGGTACTTGAGCGTGCCGAGGGTGTCGTAGGAGGGCAGGCACGGGTCGGGCAGGCGGCGGCCGAGGGCGTCGAACCACATCGAGGACGGGCCGGCGAGGATGCGGATGCCGTGGCCGGGCCAGATCGGGTCCCAGTTCTGCAGGCCCTCGGTGTAGTGCCACATCCGGTCGCGGTTGACCAGCCGGACGCCGGCCTCGGCGCTGATGTCGAGCATGCGGCCGTCGACGTAGGCGGGCACGCCGGTGACCATCTCGGCGGGCGGGGTGCCGAGCCGCTCGGGCCAGTAGCGGCGCACGATCTCGTGGTTGGCGCCGATGCCGCCGCTGGTGACGACCACGGCCTGGGCGGCGAGCTCGAAGTCGCCGATCCGGTCGCGGTTGGAGGCGACCCCGCGCGCGGAGTCGTCGGGGGCGAGGACCGTGCCGCGCACGCCGCGGGCGGCACCGTCCTCGATGACCAGCTCGTCCACCTGATGGCGGTGGTAGAAGGTCAGCAGCCCGTCCTTGGCCGCCTGCTTGGCGTAGCGGACGAACGGCTCGACGACGCCCGTGCCGGTGCCCCAGGCGACGTGGAAGCGGGGCACGGAGTTGCCGTGTCCGTCGGCGCGCAGATCGCCGCGCTCGGCCCAGCCGACGGTCGGCACGAAGGAGATCCCGTGCCCGGCGAGCCAGGTCCGCTTCTCCCCCGCCGCCCACTCGACGTAGGCCCGCGCCCAGCGCACCGCCCAGGAGTCCTCGTCCTCGGTCCGGTCGAACTGCGCGCTGCCCTGCCAGTCGCTCCAGGCGAGGTCGAAGGAGTCCTTGACGCCGAGGCGGCGCTGCTCCGGGGAGTCGACGAGGAAGAGCCCGCCGAAGGACCAGAACGCCTGGCCGCCGAGGTTGGCGGCGTTCTCCTGGTCGACCAGGGCGACCCGCCTGCCCCTGCTGGTGAGTTCGTGCGCCGCGACCAGGCCGGCGAGGCCCGCTCCGACGACGATGACGTCCGCGTCCATGGCGACCGTTGCCTTTCTCATTCGGGGTGGGCACTGCCGTCGGTCAGCAGCGCGGTGAGCAGTTGCTTGAGCCAGGCGCGGGCGTTGTCCACGTCCTTGTCCAGCAGGAGTTGGGTGGTGACGCCGTCGTAGGCGGCGACCACCGCGTGGGCGGCGGAGTCGGTGTCGCCGAGGACGGCGGGCAGGGCGGTGTGGCCGCGGGTCCGGGCCAGCCGGTCGGCGATCGCACCGCGCAGTCTGGCCCGGTGCTCCAGCAGGCTCTGCGCGACGACCGGGTCACGGGCGGCGTGCACCAGGAAGTCGGTCTTCACCTGGAGCCAGTCGAGGTCGAGGAGCAGCACCTCGGTGACCCGGTCCACGGAGGCCGGCACGTCCAGGTCGGGCCCGTCGCCGGCGAGGGCCTCGGCGACCTGCCGGGCGATGAGGTCGGCGCGTTCCCGGTAGAGCGCGAAGAACAGCTCGTCCAGGGTGGCGAAGTTGGAGTAGAAGGCTCCCCGGCTGTAGCCGGCGGCGTCGCAGACCTCCTCGATGGAGACCCGGCCGAAGCCCTTGGCGGCGAACACCGCGAAGGCGGCGTCGAGCAGCCTGGCCCGCGTACGGCCCCGGCGCCGGGTGACCCGCGCATCCGCCATGACGCACCTCCGTTCGATGCGTGAATGTATCGGATACATCGATGTATCGAAAGAGCAGGGCGACCCGGGCTGCCCCGCATGATCACCGAACACATTTTCGATTAAGGGGTACGCTGACGATATGACCGCGCACCACCTCCAGGGCTCTCTCTTCGACCAGACGACAAAGCCGGGCCTCGGCTCCCTGACCGGCATCGGCCGCAGCCGCCTCGACGCGGGAGCCTGGATCGACGTGCTGCCCGGCTGGCTCACCGGATCGGACACGCTGTTCGAACACCTGGCGAGCGAGGTCCCGTGGCGCGCCGAGCGCCGCAAGATGTACGACAACGTCGTCGCCGTACCGCGCCTGCTGGCGTTCTACGACACGGACGACGAACTCCCCCACCCGGTGCTGGAGGAGGCGCGGCAGGCGCTCTCCGCGCACTACGCGCAGGAGTTGGGCGAGCCCTTCGTCACCGCCGGTCTGTGCCACTACCGCGACGGCCGGGACAGCGTCGCGTGGCACGGCGACCGGATCGGCCGCGGCGCCCGGGAGGACACGATGATCGCGATCCTCTCCGTGGGCTCCCCGCGCGATCTGCTGCTGCGCCCGGCCGGCGGCGGCGAGACGGTACGGCGCCCGCTGGGGCACGGCGATCTGATCGTGATGGGCGGCTCCTGTCAGCGGACCTGGGAACACTGCATCCCCAAGTCGTCCCGCGCCGCCGGCCCGCGGATCAGCGTCCAGTTCCGCCCTCGCGGAGTGCGGTGAAGGACGGCGGCGAAGGGGTGCCGAAACGGAGCCGTCGATACCCGTGTTCATACCCCTGCGGGGTATGTACGTTGGTGCCATGACGAACCCACCGGAACCCGTGCCCGCGGCCGCGACCCGGCCCGAAGTCCTGCGCCACTGGCCCACCTTCGCGGCGAGCGGAGCAGCCGCGCTGATCGTCTTCGGCATGGAGGACGGCGTCGACCTGGCGCCCGCGCTCGCGGCCTCCGCCTTCGTCTACTTCGGCGCCGCCGCGCTGCGCAGGGCGTCCACGTCGTGGCCGCTGTTCCTCGCGGCCTGCGTCGTCATCTTCGCGACGGAGCTGCTGGGCGGCGGCGACGTCGACCCGACGTGGGTCCTGCTCGCGCTCGCCGTCCCGCTGCTGGCGTACTCCTTGCGGCCCGGCTCCCTGGACGCGCCCGGCGGCCTGCCCCTGCAGGTCGCCGCGATGGTCGTCTTCGGCGGCGCGGCCGCCCTCGCACTGGGCCTGGGCGGCGACGCGGCCGCCTACCTGGTGGCCGGCGGACTGCTCGGCCACGCGTTCTGGGACGCCCGGCACCACCGGATCGACCGGGTGGTGGTCCGCCCGTACGCCGAGTTCTGCCTCGTGCTCGACATCCTCGTCGCCGTGGTCATCGCGGTCGTGACGTTCAACGGCTGAACCCCGCCCTCCGCATCCTCCCCATGGTCTGCTTTGCTGTCCCCCATGCAGGCAGACGTACGGCAAGTGGCGGACGGCACCTACCTGGTGCACGGCAGCAACACCAACTGGGTGATCCTCACCGAGGGGGACGCCGTCACGCTGATCGACACCGGCTACCCGGGAGACCGTCAGCTGGTTCTGGACTCCCTCGCTGCCGTGGGCAGTTCGCCCGAGGCGGTCACCGCCGTGCTGATCACCCACGCGCACAACGACCACCTGGGCTCCGCCGAGTACCTGCGCTCGACGTACGGCACGCCGGTCTACCTGCACGAGGCCGAAGTGCCGCACGCCCGCCGGGAGTTCCTCCAACAGGTGACCATCGCCGAGATCCTGAGGAACGTCTGGCGGCCCGGTGTCCTGCCCTGGACGGTGCACGCGCTGCGGTCCGGCGGCACCGAGCAGCACCCGGTCACCGCCCCGGAGGCGTTCCCCGCCGCCGTCGGCCCGCTCGACCTGCCCGGCCGGCCCGTGCCGGTGCACACCCCCGGCCACACCGACGGCCACGCGGTCTTCCACCTCCCGGAGGCGGGGATCGTCGTCTCCGGGGACGCCCTGGTGAGCGGGCACCCGACCTCGCGGCTGCAGGGGCCGCAGCTGCTGCCGGACATGTTCCACCACGAGCGCGCCCGCGCGGTGGCGTCGCTGGACGTGATCGAGGGGCTGGCGGCCGACCTGCTGCTGCCCGGGCACGGCCCGGTGCACCAGGGCTCCGTGAAGGAGGCGGCGCGGCAGGCCCGCGAACGCGCCGTCTAAGGTCTAGCCATGGCTTTGCAGATCAGCGCCACCAACCCGGAGCACCCGGCACTCCTGCTGGAGCTGCCCTGGCACCTCCCCCTGGAGGAGTGGCCCGAGGAGGTCCTCGTCCCGCTGCCGCGAGGCATCTCCCGCCACGTGGTGCGCTACGCGCAGGCCGGCGACGAGGTGATCGCCGTCAAGGAGCTCGCCGAACGGCCCGCGCTGCGCGAGTACGAGTTGCTGCGCGATCTGGACCGGCTCGGCATCCCCGCCGTCGACCCGCTGGCCGTGCTCACCGGCCGCGCCGACGGGGCCGGTGAACCGCTGGAGTCGGTGCTGGTCACCCGGCACCTGGGCGGCTCGATGCCGTACCGGTCGATGTTCGAGACGACGATGCGGCCGGCGACCATGCACCGGCTGATGGACGCCCTCGCCGTGCTGCTGGTGCGGCTGCACCTGGCCGGGTTCGCGTGGGGCGACTGCTCGCTGTCCAACACCCTGTTCCGGCGGGACGCGGGCGCCTACGCCGCCTATCTCGTCGACGCCGAGACCGGCGATCTGCACTCCCGGCTGAGCCCCGGCCAGCGCGAGTACGACCTCGACCTCGCGCGCGTCAACATCAGCGGCGAGCTGCTCGACCTGGAGGCGTCCGGGGCGCTGCACCCGTCGGTGGACGCGATCGAGTTCGGCACCGAGATCTGCGCCCGCTACGGGGCGCTGTGGGACGAGCTGACCCACACCTCGGTCTACCCGGCGGGCAAGTACCACTACATCGAGCGCCGGATCCGCCGGCTCAACGAGCTCGGCTTCGACGTCGCCGAGATGCAGATCCAGCACTCCTCCAACGGCGACTCGGTCACCTTCGTGCCGAAGGTCGTCGACGCCGGCCACCACCAGCGCCAGCTGCTGCGCCTGACCGGCCTGGACACCGAGGAGAACCAGGCCCGGCGGCTGCTGAACGACCTGGAGAGCTGGATGGCCACCCAGGACGACTACGCCCCGGGCGACCCCCTCGCGGCCCGTCCGGAGGTGCTGGCGCACCGCTGGGTGCGGGACGTCTTCCGGCCCACCGTGCGCGCGGTTCCCCTGGAGCTGCGCGGTTCCATGGACGCCGCGGAGATCTACCACGAGCTCCTGGAGCACCGCTGGTACCTGTCGGAGCGCGCGCAGCACGACATCGGGCTCGACACCGCGGTCGAGGCGTACATCAAGAACATCCTGCCCAAGGCGCGGGAGACCCTGGAGCCGACCGTTCCCGAGTGAGAGCGGTCGGCAGGGCCGTGCGGTGCCCGCGGTGCGCGTCAGTCGTGGGGCACGACGGCGACGGGGCAGTCCGCGTGGTGCAGGACGCCGTGCGCCACGGAGCCGATCCGGGCGCCCACGGCCGTACGCCGCGCGCGTCGGCCGACCACCATCAGCTGCGCCCGCCCGGCGACCGACAGCAGCACCTGTCCCGCGCTGCCCATCTCCACGTGCTCCACCACCGGCACGTCCGGGAACCGCTCCCGCCACGGTTCGAGCGCCTCGGCCAGCGCCTTCTTCTCGTACGGCTCCAGGCCGCCGGCCTCGTCGAGGAGCTTCATCGAGCCGGGGCTGTAGGCGAACACCGGCGGCAGCGTCCAGGCCCGCACGGCGCGCACGCCCGCGCCGCGGGCGGCCGCCGTCTCGAAGGCGAGGCGCAGGGCGGGGGCGCTGTCCTCCGGCTCGCCCTGCTGGCCGACGACGATCTCGTGCCCGGCCACCTCGGTGGACGGCTGGTCGCCGGCCCGGACCAGCACGACCGGGCGGGCGGCCTCGGCGATCACCTGCTGGCCGACCGAGCCGAGCAGGAACCCGACGACCGCCGCGTGCCCGCGTGAGCCGAGCACCAGCAGCTCCGCGTCGGCCGCGGCGGCGACCAGCGTCTCGACCGGGCCGCCCTCTTGGACCTCGGTGGTGACGGTCAGTCCCGGGTGCCGCTCGGTGACCGTCGCGACCGACTGCCCGGCCGCCTCGCGCACCCAGCGCTCCTGGGCGTCCCGGTCCGCCACCTCGGCCGCCGCGTTCGGCTGGAACCGCCAGGCGTGCACCACCCGCAGTTCCAGGTCGCGTCGGACGGCCTCGCGGGCCGCCCAGGAGAGTGCCGCGAGGCTCTCGTCCGTCCCGTCGACCCCTGCCGTGATCGGGCCCGTCATCCCGCCGCCTCCTTGTGTCGAACTCACAACCGTCGGGCCCAGTCTTCACTACGCTGCCTATATGGCCTTGGAGTGGGAGCAGGTGGTCGTCGACTCGGCCGATCCGGTGGCGCTGGGGCGCTGGTGGGCCGCGGCCCTCGGGTGGGTCGTGATCAACGCCGCCGCCGACGAGTACGAGATCAGGCCGGCGCAGGACCATCTCCCCGGTCTGCTCTTCGCACCGGTCCCGGAGGGCAAGTCGGTCAAGAACCGGCTCCACCTGGACTTCCGCCCGGACGACCAGGATGCCGAGGTGGCCCGGCTGCTGTCGCTGGGCGCGCGCCACACGGACGTCGGCCAGGGCGAGCAGTCCTGGGTGACGCTGGCCGATCCGGAGGGGAACGAGTTCTGCGTGCTGCGGGCCCGGCAGCAGCGACCCTGACCGGCCGCGGCCCTCGACCGGCCGCGCCCGGCACTGTGCCAGGAGTGCACGGTCTTCGGCTGTCCACGGCTGTCCCGGGCGAACCGCGGCGATCGAACATACGATGGGCGAAGTCGGCGCGGGGGTTCGCCGCGCGCCGTGAGTCGAATACCGAGCGCTCTCGGGGTGGGAGACGTATGGCACAGGCCGCCGATACCGCGCGGACCGTCATCCTGACCGTGGACGACGACCCGGGGGTGTCCCGTGCCGTCGCCCGCGATCTACGGCGCCGCTACGGCGCCTCGTACCGGATCGTGCGCGCCGAGTCCGGGGAGTCCGCGCTGGAGGCGCTGCGCGAGCTGAAGCTGCGCGGCGACCTGGTGGCCGTCATCCTGGCCGACTACCGAATGCCGCAGATGAACGGCATCGAGTTCCTCGAGCAGGCCCTGGACGTGTATCCAGGCGCCCGGCGCGTCCTGCTGACCGCGTACGCGGACACGAGCGCGGCGATCGACGCGATCAACGTCGTCGACCTCGACCACTATCTGCTGAAGCCGTGGGACCCGCCGGAGGAGAAGCTCTACCCGGTCCTGGACGACCTGCTGGAGGCCTGGCGCTGCAGCGACCACCGGCCGGTGCCCGCCACGAAGGTGGTCGGACACCGCTGGTCGGCGCGCTCCTCGGACGTGCGGGAGTTCCTGGCCCGCAACCAGGTGCCCTACCGCTGGTACTCCGCCGACGAGCCCGAGGGGCAGCGGCTGCTGGCCGCCGCCGGGGTCGACGGGCAGCGGCTGCCGCTGGTGATCACCGCGGAGGGCACCCCCCTGGTCGAGCCGGACGCGCCCGAACTGGCCGCGCACGTGGGGCTGGCGACGACGCCCACGGCCGAGTTCTACGACCTCGTGGTGATCGGCGGCGGCCCGGCCGGGCTGGGCGCGGCCGTGTACGGGGCCTCCGAGGGGCTGCGGACCGTGCTCGTGGAGCGGTCCGCGACCGGCGGACAGGCCGGGCAGAGCTCGCGGATCGAGAACTACCTGGGCTTCCCCGACGGCGTGTCCGGGGCCCAGCTCACCGAGCGGGCGCGGCGGCAGGCCGCCAAGTTCGGCGCGGAGATCCTCACCGCGCGCGAGGTGACGGGGCTCGAGGTCAACGGGTCCGCGCGGGTCGTCCGCTTCTCGGACGGCTCGGCGGTGGCCGCGCACAGCGTGATCCTCGCGACCGGCGTGTCCTACCGGCAGTTGGCCGCGCCCGGCTGCGACGACCTCACCGGCTGCGGGGTGTTCTACGGCTCGGCACTCACCGAGGCCGCCGCCTGCCAGGGGCACGACGTGTACATCGTCGGCGGCGCCAACTCGGCCGGACAGGCGGCGATGTACCTGGCGAAGGGCGCCAAGTCCGTCACGCTGCTGGTGCGCGGCGAGTCCCTGTCGGCGTCGATGTCGTACTACCTGATCCAGCAGATCGAAGAGGCGCCCAACATCTCGGTGCGCCCCGGCACGGTCGTCGAGGCCGCGCACGGGGAGGGGCACCTGGAGCAGCTGACGCTGCGGGACCTGGCGAGCGGGGAGACCGAACTCGTCGACGCGCAGTGGATGTTCGTGTTCATCGGCGCGGCCCCGCTGACCGACTGGCTGGACGACACGGTGCTGCGCGACGGGCGCGGGTTCATCCTCGCCGGTCCCGACCTCACCCCGGACGGGCGGCCGCCGGCGAGCTGGGAGCTGGACCGGCCGCCCTACCACCTGGAGACCAACATTCCCGGCGTGTTCGTGGCCGGGGACGCGCGTGCCGAGTCGGCCAAGCGCGTCGCGTCCGCCGTCGGAGAGGGAGCCATGGCCGTGATGCTCGTCCACCGGTATCTGGAGCAGTCATGAGCGGGCAGCTGATGCCGTGCAGCCCGGGCGAGATCAGCTCGCTGTTCCTGTTCGAGAAGCTCTCCCCCGAGCAGCTCGGACGGCTGTGCGGCGAGGGGCGGGTGGAGCGGTTCGAACCCGGTCCCGTGTACACCGAGGGCGATCCGGCGACCTGCTTCTACGTGATGATCGAGGGCACGGTCGTGCTCTACCGCCGGGTCGGCGGGGACGACGTCGAGGTCAGCCGGACCTCCCAGCGCGGGGTCTACGCCGGGGCCATGCAGGCGTACCTGGGCGACCAGGTGCCGCAGGTCTACAACAACTCGATGCGGGTGACCGAGCAGACCCGGTTCTTCGTACTGCCCGCGCAGTCGTTCTCGAACATCATGCGGGAGTGGTTCCCGATGGCGTCCCACCTGCTGGAGGGGCTGTTCTTCGGCTCGAAGAACACCCAGCGCGCCATCGGCCAGCGGGAACGGCTGCTGGCCCTGGGCTCGTTGTCGGCGGGTCTCACACACGAGCTGAACAACCCGGCCGCGGCGGCGGTGCGGGCCACGGCCACCCTGCGGGAACGGGTGGCGAAGATGCGGCACAAGCTCGCCGTGATCGCCTCCGGCGCCTACGATCCGGAGGACCTGACCCGGCTGATCGAGATCCAGGAGCGCACGGCCGAACTCGTCGCGAAGGCGCCGACGCTGAGCCCGCTGGAGGCCTCCGACCGGGAGGACGCCCTCACCGACTGGCTGGACGACCACGACATCCCCGAGGGGTGGCGGATCGCACCGACCTTCGTGCAGGCCGGACTCGACGCCGACTGGCTGGAGCAGGTCGCGGCGGCCGTGCCCGAGGACATCCTCCCCGGCGCGATCGGCTGGCTCAACTACACCGTCGAGACCGAGCTGTTGATGGACGAGATCGGCGACTCCACCAACCGCATCTCGCACCTCGTCGACGCCGCCAAGCAGTACTCGCAGCTCGACCGGGCCCCCTACCGGGTCGTCGACGTGCACGAACTCCTCGACAGCACCCTGCTGATGCTGTCCGGCAAGATCGGGCAGCGCATCGAGGTCGTCAAGGACTACGACCGGAGCCTCCCGCCGATCCCGGCCTACCCGGCCGAGCTCAACCAGGTGTGGACGAACCTCGTCGACAACGCCGTCTTCGCCGTCGGCAGCACGGGCGGGGAGGGCACGTTGACCGTGCGGACGGCGCGCGAGGGCGACCGGCTGCTGGTGGAGTTCCGGGACACCGGACCGGGCATCCCGCCGGACATCCGCAGCCGTATCTTCGACCCGTTCTTCACCACCAAGCCGGTGGGCGAGGGCACCGGTCTCGGTCTGGACATCTCCTGGCGGATCGTCGTCAACAAGCATCACGGCAGCCTGCACGTCGAGTCCGCGCCGGGCGACACCCGCTTCCAGGTCCTGCTGCCGCTGACCGCCCCCGACCCCGAGAACGACCAGGACCCCGAGCCCGCCGAGGAGCCCGTATGACCGACACAGACGCCATCCGTCCGGACGTCCCGCCCAGCGGCGCCGGCTGCGCCGACTGCGACGCCGTGGGCGGCTGGTGGTTCCATCTGCGGCGCTGCGCGACCTGCGGGCACGTCGGCTGCTGCGACTCCTCGCCCGCGCAGCACGCCACCGGGCACTACAAGGCGACCGGGCATCCCCTGGTGCGCAGCTTCGAGCCGGGCGAGGAGTGGTTCTGGGACTACTCCGGCGACGAGCTGTACGAGTCCGGACCCGAGCTGGCCCCTCCGGTGAGCCACCCCGCGGACCAGCCCGTGCCGGGACCGGCGGGGCGGGTGCCGCAGGACTGGACCCAGTCGCTGCACCGCTGAACCGCTGACCGCCGGCCGCTGAACCACAGAGCCGCCGCATCGCCGAACCGTCGGGCGGGAGAGTCGTCGGCAGGGCTCCGTTCCTGGTCGTGGGCCGTGTTGTCGGTGGCACGTGCCAGGATGGAGCCGTGTCGCAGACCGTGTTCGCCACCCCGTTCATCGGCCGGGAAGAAGAGCTCGCCCGGCTCTCCCGTGTGCTGGAGCGCGCCCAGGGCGGTGAGGCACGCGCGGTGCTGGTCGCCGGGGACGCCGGAGTGGGCAAGACCCGCATGCTCGACGAGATCGCGGCACGGGCCGCGCACGCGGGCATGACGGTCGTCACCGGGCACTGCGTGGACCTCGGCGACGTGGGCCTGCCCTACCTGCCGTTCACGGAGATCCTGGGCGTGCTCGCCGCCGACGAGCGGTTCGCCGACGCCCTTGCCGCGCACCCGGTGGTCGACCGGCTGCTGGGCGCGGGAACGGACGCGTCGCGAGGGGACGTGGGCGGGCGGCTCCGGCTGTTCGAGGGGCTGGCCGCGCTGCTCGCCGACCTGTCGGAGGTCACACCGCTGCTGCTCGTCCTGGAGGACCTGCACTGGGCCGACCAGTCCTCCCGGGACCTGCTGCGCTTCCTCCTCAGCCGGGGCTTCCTGCAGCGGCCGGCCGGCAACGGCTCCGGTCACCGGCTGGCGGTGCTGGCCTCGTACCGCGCGGACGACCTGCACCGCCGGCATCCGCTGCGCCCCCTGCTGGCCGAGCTGGTGCGGCTGTCGGCCGTGGACCGGCTGGAGTTGCGTCCGCTGGCGGACGCCGAGGTGGCCCGTCTGGTGCGCGCCCTGGAGGACCGTCCGCTGTCCGAGGCCACGGTGCGCCGGATCGTGGAACGCGCGGAGGGCAACGCCTTCTACGCGGAGGAACTGCTCGCGGCCAGCGACGCCGAGCCCGGCGGAATGCCCAGCGGGCTGGCCGACCTCCTGCTGATCCGCGTCGAGCAACTCCCCGACACGGCCCAGCAGGTGCTGCGCACCGCCGCCGTCGCCGGCCGGCGCGTGGAGCACGACCTGCTGCGGGACGCGGTGGGGCTCCCCGAGGACGAGCTGGAGTCCGCTCTGCGGGAGGCCGTGGGCCGGCAGCTGCTGGTCGCGGGCGACGACGGCGCCTACGCCTTCCGGCACGCCCTCGCGCGCGAGGCGGTCTACGCCGATCTGCTCCCCGGCGAGAGGTCGCGGCTGCACGGCGCGTTCGCCCGGCTGCTGGCCGACCGGGGCCACCGCGCCGAGACCGCCGCGGAGCGCGCCCACCACTACCGCGAGAGCCATGACCTGGGCGAGGCCCTCGCCGCCTCGCTGGAGGCCGCCGACCACGCGCATCGCGTCGGGGCGCCCGCCGAGGAACTGCACCATCTGGAAGCCGTCCTCGGCCTCTGGGAGTCGGTGCCCGCCTCCGCCCTGCCCTCGGGCGCGGGAAGCGACCGGGTCGCGCTGATGCTGCGCGCCTCGGCTGCGGCGGCGCACGCCGGGGAGACGCACCGCGCGGTCTCGTTGACCCGGGCCGCGCTCGCCGGCGTCGGCCAGGACACCGACTCCGAACTCGCCGCACGCGTGCGGTACACGCTCGCCGGCACCCTCATGAACGTGGACAGCCTGACGGCCGCCTTCGCCTACAGCAGCGAGGCGCTGGCGATGATCCCGGCCGAACCGCCGTCGCCGACCTGGGTGTGGGCCGCCGCCACCCACGTCCTGGCGGCGCGTCACGTCGGCGACAACGAGACCGCGCTGCGCGTCGCCCACCGGGCGCTGGCCGTCGCCGAGCAGCTCGATCTGACGGACGCGCGCGCCGACCTCCTGGTCTCGCTGGCCAACCTGGAGGGCGAGGGCCGCCGCTCCCCCGAGGCCAGGGCGCGCCTTCAGGAGGCTCGTGAGCTGGCCCGTCGCGCGGGCAACGCCCCGGTGGAGATGCGGGCCCTGTTCACCCTCGCCATCGGCGCCTACGAGGCCGGGGACCTGGCGGAGTGTCTGCCCTGGCTCTCCGAGGGCCTGGAGCGCGCCCGCCGCGCGGGGCTGCTGTCCTCGCCGTATCCGCTGGAGATGCGCTATCTCCAGCTGCTGGTGCTCTACACGCTGGGCCGCTGGGACGAATGCCTGCGGACGGCGACGACCGATCTGGCGGTGCTGCCGTCGTCGGCCGGGTTCGCGATGGGTCCCGCCCTGTACGTGGCTCTCGCACGTGGCGAGAAGGACGTCGTCGAGCGGGCCAGGGCCCTGTTGGAGGGGCCCTTCGACTGGATGGCGGCGCTCGTCGCGGGCGGGGTCCTGACCGACGCTGCCGCGCTGAGCGGCGACGCCGAGGCGGCGGTGGCCCAGTTGCGGGCCTCGATCGAGTCCCTCATAGACGACGCGGGATCGCGTCCGGACGTCACGGTCAGGCTCACCGCGCTCACCCTCACCGCGGTGGCCGACGCGGCCGCGGGGGCACGGCTCACCGGAGACGAGCCGGCGGCCCGTCGCTGGGCGGCAGTGGCGAGCGAACTCCTGGAACCGGCCCGGGCGGTGGCCCGGCACGGCCAGACCGGCGTGCCGCAGGGCCCGGAGGGACGCGCCTGGCTGGCCCGCGCCGAGGCCGAGTGGGCGTGGGCCACCACGGGACCGGACCCGGCGGCCTGGGAGGCGACGGTGGCCGCGTTCGACTTCGGCGACGTGTACGAGCTCGCCCGGTGCCGACTGCGGTACGCGCAGGCCCTGTTGGCGGCCGACCGGCGCGAGGAGGCGGCCGCCGCGGCCCGCGCCGCCCGGGAGACGGCCGTACGGCTGGGCGCCGCGCCGCTGCTGGAGCGGGCGGACGCGTTCATCCGGCGCGGGCGGCTCGCGCCGAACCCGTCGTCCGCCGCCGGGGACCGCTCGGTCACGCTGACGGCCCGGGAGCAGGACGTGCTGCGGCTGCTCGTGCTCGGCCGCAGCAACCGGCAGATCGGTGAGGAGCTGTTCATAAGCGGCAAGACGGCGAGCGTCCATGTCTCCAACATCCTCGCCAAGCTCGGCGCGGCGAGCCGCACGGAGGCCGTGGCGATCGCCCATCGAGAACGGCTCCTCGAACCGGCGCCCGGCGCGTCGGACTGATCCGGTCAGGTCCGGTCAGGTCCGGGGGCGGCCGCACCGGCCGGCCGCCGGCCCTCGGCCGGGCGGGCCCCTGCTCCGGGAACCCTCGGGGCGTGCGGCCCGTTGTCCGGGCAGGCCCGCGGCAGGCCCGCGGCAGGGCCCGTACCACGACACCAGGACGGCAGGATGAGCGAGTTGGTCCCCGGGGGCAACCTGCCCCTTCCGGGCGGCGCCCTGGCCGTCCGGGTACCCGGCCCCTTCGACGTCTGCGCACTCGTGACCGACGACAGCGGCCGCGTCCGGGGCGACGCCGACTTCGTCTTCTACAACCAGCCGACGGCGCCGGGGGCCCGGCTCCAGGGCGACACGCTGACGCTGGAGCCCGGCAGGCTGCGGGCCGGCGCCACCCGTGTCACGGTGGTCGTCAGCGCCGCCGAGCCGGGCACGCCCCTCGCCCGTCTGCCCGTTCCCACGCTCCACGTCACCGACCCGCAGGGCCGCGCGCTGGCCCGGTTCACCCCGCCGCCCTCGCAACAGGAGACGGTCCTGCTGCTGGCGGAGCTCTACCGGCGGGGCGGCGGCTGGAAGCTGCGGGCGCTCGGCCAGGGGTACGCGGACGGACTGGCGGGCCTGGCCAGGGACTTCGGGGTGGACGTCCTGGCGGACGACACGGCGAGCATGGCAGCGCCCGGCCCCGCCGCCGGTGGCCGGCCACCGTCCGTCCCGCACGCACGCCCTGCCTCGCCGCCCGACCCCGGCTCCCGTGGCTCCCATGGCTCCCGCGGCCCCCGTGGCTCCCGTTCCGGCATCCTGCCCTCGCGTCGCGCCTCGCCTCCGGCGGCATCCGACCCCGACGGCATCCTCGCCCTGGTCAACCCCGCCCGTGCCGCCGCCGGTTCGCCGGCCGTCTCGCTGGACGCACGGCTCGCCTCGGCCGCCGCGGGGCACGCCGCCGCCATGGCCGCCGCCGGACGCCTGGGCGTCGAGGGCCGGGACGGCGTCTCGCTCCACCAGCGGATCACGGCCGCCGGATACCGGTATCTCGCCGTGGGCGAGCACCTGGTCTCCGGTCCCCGGACGCCCGCCGAGTTCATCGACTACTGCCTGCGCACCGACCAGGCCCGCCGCACCCTGCTCGAACCGGCGTTCACCCATACCGCACTGGCGCGGGTCACCGACCGCGGCGGCACCGCCTACTGGACCGCCGTGTGGGCCAGTCCGCTCACTACGGAGGGACTGACCCGGACGGCCGCCGAGGTCGTCGACCTCACCAACCGCGAGCGGGCCCGGGCGGGGCTGCGCCCGCTCGCCGTCGACCGGCTGCTCACCACCGCCGCCCAGGCGTACAGCGCGGACATGGCGGCGCGCGCCTTCTACTCCCACACCTCGCCCGAGGGAAGCCAGCCATGGGACCGGGCCGCCGCCGCGGGCAGCACCCTGCGGACCATCGGCGAGAACATCGCCTGCGGCCAGCGCTCCGCCGCCGAGGTGGTGGACGGCTGGATGAACAGCCCAGGACACCGGGCCAACATCCTCAAGCCCGCCTTCACCCACATAGGCGTCGGCTTCGCGGGCGGCGGCCCGTCGGGCACCTACTGGACCCAGCTCTTCGGCGCCTGACCCGCCCCCGCCCCGACCTGCCGCGATACTGATGACGCAACCGGACAGAAGGGTGACTGCCTTGATCGGCATCACGGACATCGAAGCCGCCGCCGAGCGGATCGCCGGACACGTGGTCCGTACCCCGACCGTGTCCAGCCCGGGCCTGACCGCCCTGCTCGGTGTCCCCGTGACCGCGAAGCTGGAACTTCTGCAGCGCACCGGTTCGTTCAAGGCCCGCGGGGCGACGGCGAAGCTGTTGTCGTTGAGCGAGGCCGAGCGGGCCGCCGGGGTCGTGGCGGTGAGCGGCGGGAACCACGGGATCGCGCTCGCGGTCATGGCGGCGGCGCTGGATGTGAAGGCCACGGTCGTGATGCCGCGTTCGGCGCCCGCCCGGGCCGTGGAGATCGCGGCGGCGGCCGGCGCCTCGCTGCGGCTCACCGACACCATGGACGGCGCGTTCACGCTGGCGGAGCGGTTGCGGGACGAGGGCTTCACGCTGGTGCACCCGTTCGACGATCCGATGGTCGTCTCCGGGCAGGGCACGGTCGGCCTGGAGCTGGCCGCCGACGCCGATGAGCTGACGGACGTGCTGGTCAGCGTCGGGGGCGGCGGACTGATCGCCGGGGTCGCCGCGGCCCTGCGCGCCCGCCGCCCGGACCTGCGGATCTGGGGCGTGGAGACCGAGGGCGCGCAGGCGATGTCGGAGGCGTTGGCGACGGGCGGGCCGGTCCAGGTGGCGCTGTCGTCGATCGTCTCCACCCTCAGCGCGCCCAGCGTCTCGCAGCTGACGTACGACCATGTCTCGGCTCTGGTCACCGAGGTGCTGGTGGTTCCCGACCGGGAGGCCGTGCGCGGTTCCATGGAGCTCGCCGAGCACGCCAAGCTGTGGACCGAACCGGCGGCCGGCTGTCTGCTGCCCGCGGCCCGGGAGGTCGTGGCGCGGGTGGGCGACGGCGCGCGGCTGGGGCTGGTGGTCTGCGGGGGCAACGCGACGATCGCGGACATGATGGCTTGGACGGATCGGTTCGGGCTGCGCTGAAGCGGCTCGGCCGCGATAGGGAAATCCGTCGGAAGGGCCTCCGAGCAGGAATGGGCCGCCGCTGCTCGGCCGGGCCGAGAAGGTCGTTTTCGAGATCCTCAATGAGCCTCGACAGACCTTCTTACCGCTGGTTACACCGCAGGACGGACCCCGGTCACGAAGACCCGACAAGCCCCGGCAATTCCCTTTTCTCGTACATACACTCGCCGAAACCGTCGCACCAAACCGACGGCTCTTTGAATGAAAGACAGAAATCACGACGGAGTTGCCGACCAATTGAACGGACCCCCTCGCGCCGGTCGTACCACTGGGAAAGGTGGGTACCAGCGGTTCAGCGAGGGATGACCATGGTCAAGACGCAAGTCTCCACGCACGAGTTGGTCGCCGGGAGGTACCGGCTGCTCGACGTCGTTCACCGGGAGACGAACCGCGTCAGCTGGTACGGCGAGTACGTCGAGGAAACCGGGGCGGCCCGGCCGTGCCTGGTCACCCGGATCGGGCTGCCCGTCGAGCAGGCCGAGGAAAGGGCCCGGCAGGCCGCCGACCGGGTGCTGCGCGTGTCGGAGACGATGGCCGGTCTGTGCCCGGGCCGGATCGCCGCGGTCGTCGACGCCGTGCAGGAGGAGGGCTCCCTGTGGACCGTCACCGAGTGGATCGACGGCCTGCCGCTGAGCCAACTCCTGTCGCAGAAGGGCACGTTCAGCACCGCCAAGGCCGCGTCGATCGGGCTGCAGCTGCTCGAAGTGCTCGAGGCCGCACACGATCAGGGCATCACCCACGGCGAGCTGAGCCCCGGCCAGGTCTTCCTGCGGACCGGGGGACCCCTCGTCCTCACCGGGTTCGGACTGGCGGGGGCGACGCTCGCGCCGCGCGTGGCGGCGCCGTCGTACGCCTCTCCCGAGCAGGCCCGTGACGAGCGGATCGGTCCGGCGGCCGACATGTGGGCGCTGGGCGCGATGCTCTACGCGATGGTCGAGGGGCGGCCGCCGTACCGTGATCGGGACCGGCCCGAGACCACGCTGAAGGGGGTGGACCGGCTGCCGCTGCGCACCCCGCTGCGGGCCGGTTCGCTCGGCCCGACCGTGCAGGGACTGCTGCGCAAGGACTCCCGGGAGCGGCTGACCCGCACGGTCGTACGCCAGTCCCTCACCCGGGTGCTGGACGAGGATCCGCACTCCGCGGCCCCCGCGCCCCGCTTACAGCGGGTCCGCGCGGCCGCCCAGTACGTCGGCCCGCAGTGGAGCGGCCGGGCGATGGCGGCCGGGACGGCGCTGGCCGTCGTCACCGTGGCGGTCGCCGCCCTCGCCGTGACCCACCAGCTGCCCGGCACCGAGGAGACGTCGGCGAGCGGCGCCCAGTCCACGCCGTCCGCGCCCGCCACGGCGCCCGCTGAGGACTCCGCCGAAAGAGGCACCGCGACGGCGCTCCCGACGCCGACGCCGACCGCGCCGAGCGGTTCGTCCCCGAGCGCGCCCGCGAGCGCCTCCCCGTCGCCCTCCGCCTCCGCCGGCGGCCTCCCGGCCGGTTACCGCGTGTACCGGGCGTCCGAGGGCTTCTCGGTCGCGCTGCCCAAGGGCTGGAAGCGGCTGGAGACCGCGAACGGGGCCGACAACTCGTATCGCGTCACCTTCGGTGCGGCCGGCGATCCGCGCACCCTCGCGGTGACCTACAGCGAGAGCGCCGGACCGGACCCGGTCGCCGTCTGGCGGGACGACGTCGAGCCCAATCTGAAGAAGGACGCCGGTTTCCAGCGGATCGGCGCGATCGCGCCGACGACGTATCTCGGGTACAAGGCCGCCGACATGGAGTGGCTCGTGGACGCCGACGGCACACAGGTGCGTACGTTCGGGCGCGGTTTCCTCCTCGGCGGGCACCGCAGCTTCTCCCTGCGCTGGACCACGCCCGTCGCGGACTGGGACGACGCCGCCAGCGAGGAGGCCCTGGACACGTTCCTGGCGACCTTCCGGCCGGGCTCGGCCGACTGACCCAGGTGCGCGGCGCGGCGCGCACAGCGGGCCGCCGTGCGGTGGCCCGCTGTCCCAGTAGGCTGCCGGTCTGCACTGTCGCAGTGCGGATCCCCTACCCAGCAGCCCGCGAAGGAGAGTCATCCCGTGACCCTGGCGATCGACCTGCCCGAGACGTCCGGCGAGGACTTCGTCGTCGTGCCCCTGTCCGACCTCGTGGCGCGGGACGCGCGCGAGTTCGGCGTCTACGCGCGGACCGGCGGGTGGGCCTTCGGCCTGATGGTGGCGCGCAGCGTCCGGCCGGGCGGGCAGAGCGCGGACGAGACGCCGAAGGTGTCGGCGAAGGAGTTCGCCGCACTGGCCGGCTGCTCCCCCGAGCGCGTGATGCGCTACTACAAGGCCTGGGACCGGGCCGCCGACGACGGTCTCGTCCCGCACTTCGAGGAGCTGGCGCCCGGCCAGGAGGTCGAGCTGCCGGACGCCGACGTGTGGCTGACCTTCTACGTCTCCCGCTCCAGCGCGACCTCCGAGCGCGGCGCCGCGATCGCGGAGGCCGCCGAGGCGGAGGGCATCCGTCCGACGAAGGCGCTGGAGGTCGCGGAGAACCCCACCGCCCTGCGCGCCGCGATCCTCGCCGACCCCTCGACCGCCCGCGCGGCCCGCGCCGCCCTGCTGGACCGCATCAAGGAGGACCCCGACCTCCAGACCGAGCTGGCCCGGGACGTCGTGCGCACCGACGATCTGAAGAAGGCCGTGGCCAGTGAGAGCCGCTCGGCCGACCGGATCGGGTATGTGCGTCAGATCGCCGAGTCCGGTCAGATCAAGACGCCTGCCGGGCAGACCGTGGACGCGCCGGTCGAGGTGCGCCAGGAGGCCGAACGGCATCTGTCGCTGCTCGACGAGCTCGACGACGGCGAGGATGCCGGCGAGTGGGCGACCGAGGCCTACGACACGATGAAGAACCTGGTCGTCGAGACGGTGGAGGCCGATCCCGAGCTGCGCGTCCAGGAGCGGCGGACGAAGTTCTACAGCAGCCTGTCGAGGGCGACGAAGGTGTTCGAGGAGCTGACCTTCGACGACGCACAGGAGTTCTACGAGGACGACATGGTGCAGCAGTTGGAGGAGCTCCAGCAGGCGATCGGCAGCTGTATCTCCGCGCTGCGCGGTGCGCGCGGCAACGCATCCGGGGCTGAGTAGCCGTACTCATGCCACCGCCCGGCGCGCGGCCCGACGATGGGGGCTCCCAAGACGTTCATCTTTCAAGGAGCGCCCCGATGTCCGCTGTTCGTCCCGCACCGCGCAGTTCTCTGCCCGTAGTGTGCGCCGGGCTGGTGGCCGCGGGCCTGGCCCTGTCGGCCTGGCACGCGTACGACCCGACCACCTGGCTCCTGGAGACGGTGTGGGCGCTGGTGGGCCTGCCGGTGATCGTGCTGACCTGGCGGCGCTTCCCGCTCACGGGTCTGCTGTGCTGTCTGCTCGCGTTCCATGCGCTGGTGCTGGCGCTGGGCGGCCACTACACGTACGCGCGGGTGCCGCTCGGCGACTGGGCGCGGGACGCGTTCGGTCTGGAGCGCAATCCGTACGACCGGTTCGGCCATCTCATGCAGGGGTTCGTGCCGGCGATCCTGGTGCGGGAGTTGCTCAGCCGTACGTCACCGCTGCGCGGCAGCCGCTGGCTGGCCCCGCTGACCGTGTGCGCGTGTCTGGCGTTCAGCGCGGTGTTCGAGATGTTCGAGTGGGCGGCGGCCGTCATCGGCGGTCAGGCGGCGGACGCGTTCCTGGCCACCCAGGGCGATGTGTGGGACACCCAGTGGGACATGTTCTGCGCGCTCATCGGCGCCACGGTGTCGGTGCTGCTGCTGAGCCGGGTGCACGACCGACAGCTCGCGGCGCTGCCCGCCTCAGTGCCCGCCGCCCGCACCGGCGCCGAGGCCGACTCCGACGCCGGCGTCACTCGGTCGTATGGCGCCACCGGGTCCACAGCGGCAGCGCGAACCAGCACAGCCCGTACCACATGACCACGCCGCCGACCAGCCACGGCACGTAGTCGTCCTCGGTGGCCACGCGCAGGACCAGCAGCAGCGAGGACGTCATGGTGGCGAGCAGCAGCAGGAGACCGACGAAGGTCAGCCGGGACGCCCACCGCACCGCCTGCGCTTTCACCCGGCGTCCGGAGACCAGGCGGTGCAGGGAGACGGGACCGATGAGGGCGCCGGTCGCGCAGGCGCCGAGGACGACGGTCACGATGTAGATGACCTGGTCGGTGTGGCGCAGGTCCGCGTAGCGCGGGGTGAACACGACCGTCAGCAGGAAGCCGAAGAGGATCTGGACGCCTGTCTGGGCGATGCGGATCTCCTGGGTGAGCTCCCCCCACATCCGGTCCGCTCGCTCCTCCTCGGTCTCGTCGCGCCCCCTGTGTTCTTCGGCTCCCGCCGCCGTGTCCGTCACGTGGCCTCCTCCGCCCGGTGCGAGCGACCATCGGTCCTCTCGCCGGGCCGAGTACCCCGTGGGCGGCGATCGTCCCGCGATCACCGCCCCGGGCGGCCTACCAGCGTCCCTCGACCTGCTCCTTGACGCGCCGGTCGTAGAGGTCGCGGACGGCCGCCAGCGTCGTGTCGGAGAGCTCCGGGAGCCTGGCGGCGGCCGCGTTGGCCCGGGCCTGCTCGGGCGAGCGGGCGCCCGGGATCACCGTGGTCACGCCGGGCTGCTGGATGATCCAGCGCAGCGCCAGCTGGGCCGGGGTGTACCCCTCAGGGGCGAGGGCCGAGAACTCGACGGCGGCCTCGACGCCGGTGGCGTAGTCGACGCCGGAGAAGGTCTCGCCCTGGTCGAAGGACTCGCCGTGCCGGTTGTAGGTGCGGTGGTCGTTCTCCGGGAAGACGGTGTCCTTGGTGTACTTGCCCGAGAGCAGGCCGGAGGCGAGCGGGACCCGGGCGATGATGCCGACGCCCGCCGCGCGGGCCGCCGGAAGCACCTCGTGCAGGGGCTTCAGCCGGAACGGGTTGAGGATGATCTGCACGCTCGCCACGCCCGGCCGGGCGATCGCGGTGAGGGCCTCGGCGCAGGTCTCCACGCTGACGCCGTAGCGCGCGATGCGCTCCTCCTCGACGAGCGTGTCGAGCGCGTCGAACACCTCGTCGCTGGAGTAGACGGGGGTGGGCGGGCAGTGCAGCTGGACCAGGTCGATGCGGTCGACGCCGAGGTTGCGGCGGGAGCGGTCGTTCCAGGCGCGGAAGTTGTCCAGGACGTAGTTCTCGGGGATCTGGTCGAGGCGGCGGCCCATCTTGGTGGCGACCAGCACATGCAGATCGGGCCGGCCGGCGAGGAAGGCGGCGATGGTCTGCTCGCTGCGTCCGTCGCCGTAGACGTCGGCGGTGTCGAAGAAGGTCACTCCCGACTCGGCCGCCGCCTCCAGGACCGCCAGGGCCTCCTTGTCGTCGACGTCTCCCCAGTCGGCCCCCAACTGCCAGGTGCCGAGACCGACGACGGATGCGTGCTGACCAGACCTACCGAATTCGCGCTCGTCCATGGCGTCAGTCTGTCATCCGCCGTGGCGTGGTGCGGAACGGGCCGCTCCGCGGCCGCCACCTGTGAATCGTTCACTCACAAGGGTGACACCGTTCGACACGCCTGCCGTACCTGTCAACCGCCCTTTAGCGTGAGCGGGTGACTGATAGTTCACTGAGCAACCATCAGCCGGGGGATCCCTCCTGGACCCGCTCCCGGACCCGTCGCGGCTTCCTGCGCACCACGGCCGCCGCCGCCCTGGCCGCCGTACCGGTCCTGGTCGCCGCCGATCCCGCCGTCGCGGCGGAGCAACTGCCGGACTTCCCCGTGGAGGTGTCCCTGTCCCGTACGGGGTACCGGAACTGGGACGGCGAGATCACCGTGACCGGCCTGTGGGCGTGTGCGCCCGCGAGCCCGGAGCAGGTGGTCGACGTCGTCAACTGGGCCTGGCGGCACGGCTGGACGGTCCGGCCCCGGGGCGCGTCGCACGGCTGGTCGCCCCTCACCGTCCCGGCGGGCACCCCGGCGGACGCGCCCGTCCTGCTCGTCGACACCGCCCCGCACCTGACCGGCCTGGCTCTGGAGTCGTCCGACGCGGTGCGCGCCGGGGCCGGCGTCACCCTGGAGACCCTGCTCACCTTCCTCGAAGGACGCGGCCTCGGCGTCACCGCGGCGCCGGCCCCCGGCGACCTCACGCTGGGCGGCGCCCTCGCCGTCGACGCGCACGGCACCGCCGTACCGGCGCGGGACGAGGAGCGGCTGCCCGGGCAGACCTACGGCTCGCTCAGCAACCGTGTGCTCTCGCTGACGGCCGTGGTGTGGGACGCGGACAGCGGGGCCTATGCGCTGCGGACGTTCCGGCGCGACGAGGCGGACTGCGCCGCGCTGCTCACGCATCTCGGGCGGTCGCTGGTGACCGAGGCAGTGCTGCGGGTGGGGGCGAACAGCAATCTGCGGTGCGTGAGCCGGACGGACATCGCGGCGAGCGAGCTGTTCGCGGCGCCCGGCTCGGGAGGGCGGACGCTGGCGAGCTTCCTGGAGGCCGAGGGGCGGGTCGAGGCCATCTGGTTCGCGTTCACCGAGTTCCCGTGGTTCAAGGTGTGGTCCGTCGAGCCGACCAGGCCGCTCACCTCGCGGCGTGTGACGTCGCCCTACCCCTATCCCTTCTCCGACAACGTCCCGACCCCGGTGGCCGACCTGGCCGGGCGGATCGTCTCGGACGCCGCCTGGTATCTGGCGCCGGTGCTCGGCAACGCGCAGCTCGACGTGGCCGCGCTCGGACTTGTGGCGACGCTCTCGGCGGACGTCTGGGGGCCGTCGAAGAACACGCTGCTGTACATCAGGCCGACCACGCTGCGGGTGCACGCCAACGGCTACGCGGTGCTGACCCGCCGGGACCGGGTGCAGCGTGTCGTGGCCGGGTTCACCGAGTTCTACCGGGAGCGGCTGACCGCGTACGCGGCTCTCGGGCGCTTCCCCGTCAACGGTTCGGTGGAGATCCGGGTGACCGGTCTCGACGATCCCGCGGAGGCCGAACTCGCCGGCGCCCGCCCGCCGTCGCTCTCCGCGCTGCGGCCCGACCCGGACCACCCCGAGTGGGACACGGCCGTCTGGCTGGACGTCCTGACGCTCCCGGGGACTCCGTACGCCGACGCGTTCTACCGCGAGCTGGAGGCCTTCCTGCTCACGACGTACGACGGCGCCCTCGGCCTGACCCGGGTGGAGTGGTCGAAGGGGTGGGGGTACACGGACGAGGCCGCGTGGAGCGACGACGAGGTGCTGGGGACGGTGGTGCCGGAGTCCTTCGGCAGCGCGTGGGACGAGGCGGCGGAGGCGCTGGAGCGGCTGGACCCGCACCGGGTGTTCCGCGCGCCCCTGCATGAGCGGTTGTTCCCCTAGGCCGGGTCCGGGGCGTCCAGGTGGGCCTGCACCGCCGGCGCGTAGCGGTCGACGATCTGTTCGACCGGCAGCGCCCGCAGTTCGGGCCCGCGGGCGATGCCGAACATCACGCCGAGGCCGAGCAGGGCGGCCATGGCGAGCTCGGCGCGGACACCCGTGTCGGGTCCGGTGAGCCGGTCCGCGAGGCGATCGGTGACCTGGGCGCGGAAGTTGGCGCGCAGGATGTCGCCGTGG
This sequence comes from Streptomyces sp. NPDC002623, assembly GCF_053592635.1. Taxonomy (NCBI): domain Bacteria; kingdom Bacillati; phylum Actinomycetota; class Actinomycetes; order Kitasatosporales; family Streptomycetaceae; genus Streptomyces; species Streptomyces sp. NPDC002623. The sequence goes on from NZ_JBSFWB010000047.1 coordinate 48,841, forward strand.
TCGCCGTGCAGGGGCGCGAACGCGATGCGCAGGACGGGGTCGGCGCCGCGCTCACGCTGACTGACCAGCACATGCCGGACCATGTGCCGGCCCAGCTGGTCCAGCGGTGCGTCCAGCAGGGCGTCGGCGTCCTCCTGGAAGGACATCACGCGGGCGAACAGGGCGTCCTTGTTGCCGAAGTACTTCAGGACCAGCGGCGCGCTCACCCCGGCGCGCTCCGCGACGGCCTTGAGGGTGATGTCGGCATGCGCCTGACGGGCGAGGAGGTACCGGGCGGCGCGCAGGATCGCCGCCTTGGTCGCCTCGGCGTCGCGCCGGGCGGGGGCCGCGGGGTTGCTCACGGCCGCAGCGTCGGGTGGAGTGCTCACACCGCTCATGCTCCCTCCATCACCCCGTCGCTCACAGCCCGGGTGGCACGGCCCTGGCCACGCCGCGTGTCCGGCGGGCCGTCGTCCGGGTCCGCGTCGCCGGGGATGGTGAGCGCCACCGCGCACGCGGCCAGGGCCACCCCGCCCGCGACGCCGAAGGCCAGCAGATAACCGTGCAGCGTCGGCACCGGGGCCCCGCCGACGAGGCTGGTGTGGTGCACGAGGACGGCGGCGACGGCGGCGCTGGAGACGGCCTGTCCGATCGTGCGCATCAGGACGTTGACGCCGTTGGCCGAGGCGGTCTGCCCGGCCGGGACGGCCCGCAGGATCAGCGCGGGCAGCGCCGAGTAGGCGAGCGTGGTGCCGGTCGCCACGACCGTCGCACCCACCATGATCATCCACAGTTCACGGCTGTCGACCACGCGCAGGGCGTACCCGAGAGCGATGACGGCGGCGCCGAGGGCGAGGGTGATCCGCGGACCGCGCGCCTCGGAGATACGCGCGGAGACCGGCGAGAACAGCAGCATGGTGACGCCGCCGGGCAGCAGACACAGGCCCGTCTGGACGATGGACAGCCCGAGCCCGTACCCGCTCGCCTCGGGGGCCTGCACCAACTGGGCGGTGACCAGCGAGTTGGCGTAGAAGGCGAAGCCGGTCAGGAGCGCGGCCACATGGGACAGTCCGACCCTGGGCCGGGACACCAACCGCAGGTCCACCAGGGGCCGTTCGGAGCGCAGCTGCTGCCACCACCACAGGCCCAGGACCACCACGGCGGCGCCGAACAGCCCGACGATCCGGGCGCTCGCCCAGCCCCACTGACCGCCCTGGGACACGGCGAGGAGCAGGCAGATCAGCCCTGCGGCCAGCCCGAGCGCGCCGGTCACGTCGAACCGGCCGGGCTCGCGCACCGGTGACTCCGGAACCGCCCATCGGATCAGCGCCACGCCGGTCGCGCCCAGGGCGGCGGTCACCCAGAACATCACATGCCAGTTCGCGTACTGCACCACCACGGCCGCCGCGGGCAGCCCCAGCGCCGCGCCGATCCCGACGGTGGAGCTCATCAGCGCCACCGCGGAGCCCCGGCGCTCCGGGGGCAGTTCGTCGCGCAGGATGCTGATGGACAGCGGGACGACGCAGGACGCCGCCCCCTGCAGCGCCCGGGCCGCGATCAGCACCCGGATGTCGGAGGTGAGGGCGCAGATCACCGAGCCGGCGGCCATCAGGCCGAACGACAGGAGCAGCACGCGCCGCTTGCCGTACATGTCGCCGGCCCGGCCGAGGACCGGGGTGAGGACCGCGCCGGACAGCAGCGAGGCGGTCACCATCCAGGAGACCGCGCCCGCGGAGGCGCCGGTCAGCCGGGGCAGGTCGGGCAACAGGGGGACGACGACGGTCTGCATGACCGCCATGAGGATGCCGCAGTACGCCAGGACCGGGATGGTGAGCCGGGTCCGCAGACCGGCTCCTTTGCCGGTCGGGGCGGATATCGGAGCGGGCGACACCATGGAGCACTCCAGCGGCCTGTACGACATGAAAATGGGTGAATGGCAATTCACCGTAGCAGTGAATTGCCATTCACCCAAGGTTCGCTCGGCTAGTCGCGCGAGGTCAGCGCCCTTGCGTGTGCGCCGCGCGCCAGCTTCGGACCCAGCCAGCGCTTGAACCGGCGCAGGGCTTCCGACTGTCCGGCGGCCCGGTCGAGCCGGTAGTAGAGCTGGGGCGGGACATAGGGCAGCAGGGGCGAGTGCCGCTGGCCGAGCAGGGCGAACATCTGCTCCGGGGGGAGGTGGATGTAGCGGGCGAGGTTCTCGTACCACCGGGCGCTGTAGCGGGCGGCGCTCTGCGGGGTCAGCAGGGCGGACTTGCGTTCGCGTTCGTAGCGGACGAGGGCGCCCGGGAGGTCGGCGCTCCCCCGCAGGGCCTCGGCGAGGGCGATGGCGTCCTCCAGGGCGAGGGTGGTGCCGGCGCCGATCGAGTAGTGGGTGGTGTGGGCGGCGTCGCCGAGGAGGACGAGGTTGTCGCGGTGCCAGGTGCGGTTGGTGAGCGTGCGGAAGGTCAGCCACGGGGAGCCGCCGTCGGCCGCCGTGGCGCGGCCGGTCAGGGGGTGGCCGTCGAGGATGTGCGCGAAGAGCTTCTCCAGGTCGGCCAGGCCGTCGGCCTCGCTCGCCCGGTCCAGGCCGAGTCCGGCGAGGGTCTCGGGGGCGCACTCGATCACGCAGGTGCTCTGCTCGGCGCTGAAGGGGTAGCCGTAGCACCAGATCCAGCCGTGCCCGGTCTCCACGAAGGCGAAGGTGAAGGAGTCGAAGACCTTGCTGGTGCCGAGCCAGACGTAGGAGTTGCGGCCCGGCTCGAGTTCGGCCCCGAAGTCGTCGGCGTGGTGGGTGCGCAGGGCGCTGTGGACCCCGTCGCCGGCCACCACGAGGTCGGCCTCCGGCAGGTCCTCCCCCGTGATCTCGCTCTCGAACTCCAGCCGTACGCCGAGTGCGCGGGCGCGGGCGGCGAGGATCTCCAGCAGCCGGTGACGGCCGATGCCGTGACCCTCGTCGCCGGGCCGACGGGTCGCCAGGTCCCGTACGTGGGCGACGCCTTCGTTCCAGCGGACGGAGCTCTCCTCGATCGCGCGCGCCGACTCGGGGTCGCAGACATGGAGTCGGTCGAGGAGCGCCCGCCAGTAGGTCACGCCCCAGCCGTAGGTCGAGCCCTCCGGGTTGCGCTCGTGGACGGTGATGTCGTGGGACGGATCCTGTCGCTTGAGCAGGATCGAGAGGTAGAGGCCGGCGGGCCCGCCGCCGACGCAGGCGACCTTCACGCGCACTCCCAGGAGTTACCAGACGTGGTCGATTGACGACGCAGGGTAGCAGGGCCGGGCACCCGTCGACGGACGCCCCACCTGCCCGTTCGCGCCACTTTCCGCACGTGAGCCACACCACCGACGCCATGACGGCACGCAAAAGACCACCGGAAGCGGCGGCCGGACGGAAAGGAATTGCCCCTTCCGCCCCACGCGGGCCCCGCCCACAGCAAGATCATCTTCGTTCAAGATTGCACGACATGTAATTGATTGTCCGGATCACGGCCAACCGGTCGCGGGCGATTTCTCCCCTTCTCCTCCCGGTCGATAGGCATGCGGAGTCGTCAACCGAACGCACCCCAGGAGGACCCGCATGCCGGAACTCAGCCGTCGCACCGCACTCGGCGCCGCCGTGGCCGCCGGAACCCAACTGCTCGGCGCACCCACCGCCCGCGCCGAAGAGCCCCACCGGCACGACTCCCCCGCCTCCCCCACCTCCCCCGCCTCCTTCGACGAGGTCTACAAGGGACGCCGGATACAGGGCCGGCCCACCGCCGGGGGCGGTCATCACCACGGCGGCGGCTACGCCGTGCACATCGACGGGGTCGAACTGCATGTGATGCGCAACGCCGACGGCACCTGGATCAGCGTGGTGAGTCACTACGACCCGGTGACCACCGCACGGGCCGCCGCCCGGGCCGCGGTGGACGAGTTGCAGGGTGCCCGACTCGTCCCCTTCCCGGCCAACTGACCTTCCCACTCCCGCACTTGGAGCAACCGCACATGACCGTCCGCAAGAACCAGGCGTCCCTGACCGCCGACGAGAAGCGGCGGTTCGTCGCCGCCGTCCTCGACCTCAAGCGCACCGGCCGGTACGACGCCTTCGTCACCGCGCACAACGCGTTCATCCTCGGCGACACCGACGACGGCGAACGCACCGGCCACCGCTCGCCGTCGTTCCTGCCGTGGCACCGCAGATTCCTGCTGGAGTTCGAGCGGGCGCTGCAGTCGGTGGACGCGTCGGTGGCGCTGCCGTACTGGGACTGGTCCGCCGACCGCTCGACGCGTTCGCCGTTGTGGGCGCCGGACTTCCTCGGCGGCAGCGGACGCAGCCGGGACGGCCAGGTGATGGACGGGCCGTTCGCCGCGGCAACGGGAAACTGGCCGATCGACGTCCGGGTCGACGGCCGCGCCTACCTGCGGCGCTCGCTCGGGGCGAGCGTCCGCGAGCTGCCGTCGCGGGCCGAGGTCGAGTCGGTGCTGGCGATGCCGACGTACGACATGGCCCCCTGGAACAGCGCCTCGGACGGCTTCCGCAACCACCTGGAGGGCTGGCGCGGGGTCAATCTGCACAACCGGGTGCATGTGTGGGTCGGCGGGCAGATGGCGACCGGGGTCTCCCCCAACGATCCGGTGTTCTGGCTGCACCACGCCTTCATAGACAAGCTGTGGGCCCGGTGGCAGCGCCGGCACCCCGGCTCCGCGTACCTCCCGGGCGGTGGGACGCCGGACGTCGTCGACCTCCACGAGACGATGAAACCGTGGAACGACACCACCCCGGCGGACCTGCTCGATCACACCGTCCACTACACCTTCGACGTGGACTGATCGCCGCGCCGGCGGTCAGCTCGCGTCGGCGTCCGCCGTACGGCACTCCGGGTGTCCCCACCCCTGCGCGTTCTTGGCGATGTCCTCGCCGGCCGCGTACGGACGGCCGCACACACAGCGGCCGGGGAACTTGGCCTTGATCGTGCGGGCCGACGAACCACCGCTGCGCCGGGGCGACTTGCTCCCGGCAGAGCGGGCGGACTTCGCCCCGGACTTCGCCTTCGGGGTGTCCGGCGAGGCCGGCGGCTCCGGGGAGCCCTGGTCGCTGCCGGCCGGCTGCTGGACGATCGCCGCCTGGCTGGCGGCGCGGTCGGCGAAGTCGTTGAGCGGGTCGCCGTCGACCTGATGGGCGGGCACATAGCGGAAGTCGACCGAGCGGCCGTCGAGCAACTCGTCGATGCGGACGACCAGCTCCTGGTTGGCCACCGGCTTCCCGGCGGACGTCTTCCAGCCGTTGCGCTTCCAGCCGGGCAGCCAGGTGGTGACGGCCTTCATGGCGTACTGGGAGTCCATCCGGACCTCCAGCGGCACGGCCGGGTCGGTCGCCGCCAACAGGCGTTCCAGGGCGGTGAGTTCGGCGACGTTGTTGGTGGCCTTGCCGAGCGGGCCCGCCTCCCAGCGGGCCGGCGCCTCGGCGCCGTCGGCGACCACCCACGCCCAGGCCGCCGGCCCGGGGTTTCCCTTCGAAGCCCCGTCGCACGCGGCCACCAGTCGTTCACGCATGCGCACGATCATGCCATGGCCGCGTGCGCGGACCGCTCAGACCGGCGTGGTGCCGGGTACCTCGCCCTCCGTCGTCGTGAGGTCGATCACCGAGAAGTTCGCGCCCTGCGGGTCGGTCAGGGCCGCGAACCGGCCGAACGGGCTGCTCATCGGCCCGAAGCGCAGCACGGCGCCGAGCTTGGTCGCCCTGGCGACGGCGTCGTCGCAGTCGGCGACGACGAAGTACAGGTTGACGTAGGACGGCACCTCGGGCGGGAACTCCTCCGTCATCTTCATCCGGCCCAGCACGGTCTCGTCGCCGACGTTGAACATGCGGAAGTCGATCGCGTCGTCCTCCATCTGCTGCGCGGTGTACGGGAACACGGCGCCGAGGAACCGGTCCGTCTTCTCGGGCTCGCGGGTGAAGACCTCGGCCCAGCCGTAGGCGCCGGGGACGGCCTGCGCCTCGAAGCCCTCGTGGACGCCCGCCTGCCACACGCCGAACACCGCGCCGCTGGGCTCGCGCCCCAGGCACATCGTGCCGAAGTCGCCGACCTGCATCGGCTCCATCAGCACCTCGCCGCCGTTGGCACGGATCTTGCCGGCGGTCGCGGCGGCGTCCGGGGAGGCGAAGTACAGACACCACTGCGACTGGCCCTCCTGGCCGGGCATGGGCGGGACGACGGCGGCGACCGCCTTGCCGTCGGCGTAGGCCTGTGTGTAGTTCCCGTACTCCGACGACGCCTCGCCGAAGGTCCAGCCGAGGACGTCGCCGTAGAAGTTCTTGGCGCCCTCCAGGTCGCTGAACATCGCGTCGGCCCAGCAAGGGGTTCCCTCTGGTCGTACGGCCATGACGACGGCCCTCCCGATGAGATGAGTTGTCCGGTTTCTCACGCTAGTCACCCGGCTGTCGACTCGCGCGCCGAACACGGAACCAACCCTCGGCGACGCCTGAGCGCCCCGGCGTGCGGAAGCACGTGCAGGGAGCGGCCGGGCCACCCGAGCCGCGCTCTGCCTCAGGCGACCGGTTTACACCTCTGCGTCACGAAAGTCGCCCCCTTCACGCCGTACCCCACCCGTCACTCACGGTGTTTGGCTGGTCCCTGCGGATCACCGAACCGATCTTCGGGGACGTTCCGCTCATCTCCGCGCACCTTTCCTGGAGGGAATGTGTCCACACCGGACAGCGCCACCGGTTCCGCCCTCGACGAACCCGCCCCGCAGCCGTCCGCCGAGGGGCAGCTCACCAGCCTCAGCACCCGGGCGGCCCGCCAGCTCGCCACGACCCACAAGTCCGAACCCCAGATGCAGGCCATCAGCTCGCGCTGGCTGCTGCGGATGCTGCCCTGGGTGGACGTCAAGGGCGGCACCTACCGCGTCAACCGGCGCCTGCAGCTCAAGGTCGGCCGGGGGCGGGTGCAGTTCGAGCACAACGGCGCGGACGACGTACGGGCCATCCCGGAGACCCTCACCGAGCTGCCCGTACTGCGCGGCTACGCCGACAACGGGACCCTCGCGGAGCTCTCCTCCCGATTCCAGGTGCGCGAGGTGCGGGCCGGGCAGGTCGTCTTCGAGGCCGGGCAGCCGGTCACCGAGACCTACCTCGTCGTGCACGGCCGGTTCACCCGCTTCACGGCCGGCAAGTACGGCGAGGAGGAGATCGTCGGGGTCGTCTCCGGCGGCGACCAGCTCGGCGACGAGGCCGTCGGGCAGGACGACCCGCTGTGGCTGAGCTCGGTGCGCGCGGACACGGCGGGCGTGCTGCTGGCGCTGCCGTGGGACGTGCTGATGGAGTTCGTGGGCCGGGTGCCGTCGCTCGCCGCACATCTGACGGCCTACGCGGCACGGCAGCGGCTGCCGATGAACCGCAAGGGCGAGGCCGACCTGCCGATCCGGGCCGGCCATGTCGGCGAGCCGACGCTGGGCGCGGGCTTCGTCGACTACGACCTCTCCCCGCGCGAGTACGAGCTGTCGCTGACCCAGACCGTGCTGAAGGTGCACACCCGGGTCGCCGACCTCTACAACGACCCGATGAACCAGACCGAGCAGCAACTCCGCCTCACCGTCGAGGAGATCCGCGAGCGGCAGGAGTGGGAGCTGGTGAACAACCGGGAGTTCGGGCTGCTGCACAACGCCGACTACTCCCAGCGCGTCAGCACGTTCACCGGCCCGCCGACCCCGGACGACATGGACGAGCTGCTGTCGATGCGGCGCAAGACCAAGCTGTTCCTGGCCCATCCCAAGGCGATCGCGGCCTTCTTCCGGCAGTGCAACCGACGCGGTCTGATGCCGGGCACGGCCACCGTCGAGGGGCATGAGATCCCGGCCTGGCGCGGGGTGCCGATCTTCCCCTGCAACAAGATCCCGATCACCCCCCAGCACACCAGCAGCATCCTCGCGCTGCGCACCGGCGAGGCCGACCAGGGCGTCGTCGGCCTGTACCAGACGGGCATCCCGGAGGAGTTCCAACCCGGCCTGAACGTGCGGTTCATGGGGATCGACGCCAACTCGATCATCCGCTACCTGGTGACCGCCTACTACTCGATGGCCGTCCTCGTGCCGGACGCGGCCGGGGTCCTGGAGAACGTCCAGGTCGGCCGGACCGCCGAGTGATGAGCACCGGATTCACCCTGCCCGGCCCGCCCGACCTCGCGAGCGGGGTGCGGGCCCGGCGCGGCGGGGCGGTCCCGGGCCTCAGATACCGGCAGGTCGCGCCCGCGGACCCGGAGAAGGCGGCGGAGGTCGATCGGCGGCTGGAGGAGTGGGCGCGCGGTCTCGACCTGTTCCCGCCCGCCTGGGACGGGGACTTCGCGGGGTTCCAGGTCGGCCGTGCCGTGGTGCTCCAGCATCCGGCCGCCCTCGATCTGGACCGGCTGACGGCGGCCGGCAAGCTGCTGCTCGCGGAGAACGTGGTCGACAGCTGCTACTGCGAGGAGGACGAAGGCCGCGGCGCGTCCCGCAGTGGCCTGGCCGGACGGCTGGTCCTCGCCCAGTCGGCCCTCGACCCGTACCACGGCCCGCCCGGCTTCCAGGCTCAGTGGGAGGAGGGCATGCAGGCCGACGGTCCGCTGCGCTCCTACTACTGGGGGCTCAAGGACTTCGCGGCCGTCGCCACCCCCAGCCAGACGGACCGGTTCGTGCACGACATGTCCCGGCTGCACCTCGGCTACCTCGCCGAAGCGGCCTGGGGCGAGACCGGGTACAAGCCGCGGACCTGGGAGTACCTGGTGATGCGGCAGTTCAACAACTTCCGGCCGTGTCTGTCGATCGTCGACGCCGTCGACGGCTACGAACTGCCCGAGCAGCTCTACGCCCGTCCGGAGATCCAGCGGGTCACGGCGCTGGCCTGCAACGCCACGACCATCGTCAACGACCTGTACTCCTTCACGAAGGAGCTGGCCTCCGATCCCACCCATCTCAATCTGCCGCAGGTCGTCGCGGCCAACGACCGGTGCGGTCTGCGGGCCGCCTATCTGCGGTCGGTCGAGATCCACAACCAGATCATGGAGACGTTCGAGGAGGAGTCGGCCGCGCTCGCCGCCGGCTCACCGCTCGTCGCTCGCTATCTCCAGGGGTTGTCGGACTGGGTGGCCGGCAACCACGAGTGGCACTCCACCAACACCCACCGCTACCACCTGCCCGACTACTGGTGACCAGCGACTCTCCACGTCCTCCGACAGACCGTCATACCCAGCGCCACAAGGAGCCACCGTTGACCACAGCCCACGACGCCGGCACCAAGACCGTCCCGGTGCCCACCCAGTCCACGTACCAGAACCGCGTCGCGGACTACTGGAACGCCGAGGAGAACCCGGTCAACCTCGAACTCGGCAGGATCGACGACCTCTACCACCATCACTACGGCATCGGCGACGCCGACTGGTCGGTGCTCGACGAACCCGAGGCCGAGCTGCGCCGTGAGGCCGTCACCGCCGAGTTGCACCGGCTGGAGCACGCCCAGGCCGAACTGCTGGCCGGCCGGCTCGGCCGGCTCACCCCCGCCGACCGCGTCTTCGACGCCGGCTGCGGGCGCGGCGGCGGCAGCATCGTCGCGAACCTGCGCCACGGCTGCCACACGGACGGCGTCACCATCTCGGCCAAGCAGGCCGAGTTCGCCAATGAGCAGGCCCGCAAGCGGGGCGTCGACGACAAGGTGCGCTACCACCACCGCAATATGCTCGACACCGGCCTCGAGTCCGGGGCGTACGCGGCGTCCTGGAACAACGAGTCGTCCATGTACGTCGAGCTGGACCTGCTGTTCGCCGAGCACTCCCGGCTGTTGCGCCGCGGCGGACGGTACGTCGTCATCACCGGCTGCTACAACGACACCTACGGGCAGGCCTCGCGGGAGGTGTCGCTGATCAACGCCCACTACATCTGCGACATCCATCCGCGCTCGGCGTACTTCCGGGCGATGGCCGCGAACCGGCTGGTGCCGGTCCATGTGGAGGACCTGACCGAGGCGGCCCTCCCCTACTGGGAGTTGCGCAGTCAGGCCGACCACCTGGTCACCGGCATCGAGCAGACGTTCCTGACCGCCTACAAGAACGGCAGCTTCCAGTACCTGCTGATCGCGGCGGACCGCGTCTGAAATCCGTTGGACAGCGCGGAGGTCGACCTCGTGCAATGGGACGCATGTGTGCCGCGAAGATGCGTCCGGACGAGATCGACCTCGACGCCCCGCTGGTGAGCCGTCTCGTCGCCGCCCGGTTCCCGCAGTGGGCGGGGCTGCCCGTGCGGCGGCTGGCGTCCGCCGGGACCGAGAACGCCATGTTCCGCCTCGGCGCCGACATGGTGGTGCGGCTGCCCCGGTATCCCGGCGCGGTGGACAGCGTGGCGCACGAACTGCACTGGCTGGCCCGGTTGGGGCCGAGGCTGTCGGTCGCGGGGCCCGTGCCGCTGGCATCGGGCGAGGCCGGCGAGGACTTCCCATGGCCCTGGTCCGTCTACCGGTGGCTGGACGGCCACAACCCGGTCGCGGGCGCCGTCGAACAGCCGGAGCTGCTGGCGGCGGACCTGGGGGCGTTCGTGGCCGCCCTGCGCGGGATCGAGGCGCAGGGCGGGCCGGCCAACCCCCGGGGCGGGCCGCTGGCCGAGCGGGACGCCCCCACGCGCGAGGCCCTCGGCCGGTTGCACGGGCGGATCGACACCGCCGCGGTCACCGCCCTCTGGGAGGAGGCCCTGCGGGTGCCGGGGCGCTCGGAGCCGCCCGTCTGGGCCCATGGGGACCTCTCGCCGGGGAACGTGCTGGTCGAGGACGGACGGCTCACTGCGGTGATCGACTTCGGCTGTGTGGGGGTCGGTGACCCGGCCGTCGACCTGATCGTCGCCTGGAACCTGCTGCCCGCCCCGGCCCGCGGCGTCTTCCGCGAGGCGGTGGGCGCGGACGACGCCGAGTGGGCGCGCGGCCGGGGCTGGGCACTGTCGATCTCGCTGATCCAGCTGCCGTACTACTGGGACACCAATCCCACGCTGGCGGAGAACTCCCGGCATGTGATCAAGGAGATCCTGGCCGAGGCCTACTCGCCGTCGTAGGCCTTCTTCAGGGCGGCGACGTCGAGCTTGGTCATGGCGTACATGGCCTTGGTGGTGCGGACGGCCTTCTCGGCGTCGGCGTCGGTGACCATGTCGATCAGGCCCTCCGGGACGACCTGCCAGGACAGGCCGTACTTGTCCTTGAGCCAGCCGCAGGGGCCGGGCTCGCCGCCGTTCTCGGTGAGCCTGGTCCAGTAGTAGTCGATCTCCTCCTGGTCCGCGCAGAAGATCTGGAAGGAGATCGCCTCGCTGAACGTGAACTGCGGGCCGCCGTTGATGCCGACGAACCGCTGCCCGTTGGCCGTGAACTCCACGGCCAGCACGGAGCCCGCCTCGCCGGGGCCCGCCTCGTTGTAGCGGCTGATCCTCCCGATGCTGGAGTTCTTGAAGATCGAGACGTAGTGGTGGGCGGCTTCCTCGGCCTGGCCGTCGAACCAGAGAGACGCGGTGAGTCCGTCGGTGGTCATGAGTACCTCCTGGGCGTGGAACGCGGTCATCAGTGTCGACCCTTCCCGTCCCCGGAACTCATCGCTCGCCCGGAAGATCGATCCGGCAGTTGCGTGAGCAGGGCTGAGGGGCGCGCTCTGCCCGTGGCGAATCTGCCGCGGGCAGAGAGACCTCGTTCGGGCGGCGGCCGCGGCCGACAGTGGAGTCGACGGCAGCCACGCCACGACGAGGAGAACTCGATGACTCCACTCACCACGCTCGCTCCCTGGGCCCAGGAGGGCGACACCGCGCCCACCCGCTTCGACGACCAGCTCGCCGCCCAACTGCTCGGGCAGCGCATCGTCCTGCTGGGCACCCAGGTCGACGAGGTCTCCGCGAACCGGGTCTGCGCCCAGCTGCTGATCCTCTCGGCGGAGGATCCGCGCACCGACATCGGTCTGTACATCAACAGCCCGGGCGGGTCGGTGCACGCGGGGCTCGCCGTCTACGACACGATGCGGCTGATCCCCAACGACGTCTCGACGCTCGCCATGGGCTTCGCGGCCAGCATGGGCCAGTTCCTGCTCAGCGTCGGCGCGCCCGGCAAGCGGTACGCGCTGCCGAACGCGCGCGTCATGATGCACCAGCCGTCGGCGGGGATCGGCGGCACCACGGCGGACATCGAGATCCAGGCGGAGAACCTGGACTTCACCAAGCGGACCATCGAGCGGATCACCGCCGAGCACACCGGCCAGACGCCGGAGACCATCTCCCGCGACGGTGACCGCGACCGCTGGTTCACGGCCGCGGAGGCCAGGGAGTACGGCCTGGTGGACCGGGTCGTGGAGTCCCTCGCGGACGTCCGCCCGGCCGCCGCCAAGCGACGGATGGGGCTGTGACATGGGGACCTACACGATTCCGAACGTCGTCGAGCGGACCCCGCAGGGCGAGCGGTCCTACGACGTGTTCAGCCGGCTGCTGTCGGAGCGGATCATCTTCCTCGGCACCGAGATCGACGACGGCGTGGCCAACGTCGTCATCGCGCAACTCCTCCATCTGGAGTCGGCGGCCCCGGAGAACGAGATCGCGATCTACCTCAACTCGCCCGGTGGCTCGTTCACTTCGCTGATGGCGATCTACGACACGATGACGTATGTGCAGGCTCCGATCTCGACGTTCTGCGTCGGACAGGCCGCGTCGACCGCGGCCGTGCTGCTGGCGGGCGGGGATCCCGGCCGGCGGTTCGTGCTGGAGCACGCGCGCGTGCTGCTGGGGCAGCCGGCCAGCGGCGGGCGGCAGGGCACGGTCTCGGACCTGGCGCTGCAGGCCAAGGAGATGGTCCGCATCCGCGCCCAGGTCGAGGAGGTGCTGGCCCGCCACACGCACCACGACGTCGCGACCCTGCGCGCGGACATGGACCGCGACAAGGTGTTCACCGCTCCCGAGGCGGTGGCGTACGGGCTGGCCGACGAGGTGGTGAGCCGGCGTCTGCCGACGGTGTGAGACACCGGGTGGGACGCCGGCCCGCGCGGCTCGTCAGGCGGCCAGGCAGAGACCGTCGTACGACGAGGTCGTCGTCGTCCGCTGCCGGTCGGGGTGGCGGACCGACGGCCGACCGGTGAGCCGGACCAACTCGCCGTGGACCTGGGCCAGCAGGTCGCCGAGGCTCAGGCCGAGGGCTCGGGCGGCGGCCGCGAGGACCTCCGAGGAGGCTTCCTTGCGGCCGCGCTCCACCTCCGAGAGGTACGGCAGGGAGATACGGGCCGAGTCGGCGACGTCCTTCAGCGTGCGTTCCTGCGCCTGGCGTTCGCGGCGCAGGACGTCTCCGACCAGGTCGCGCCACAGGGGCTCGCGCTCGGCGGACGGGCGCAGGGGGATCACGCGGGCCTGGTTCGGCGCTCGGTTCGGCACTTGGCTGCTCACCTCTCAAGCCTAGGAACGCGGGCCGCCACGGCAAGAGTTCGACGTTGCGCCCTCGGTGGAATCCGGGGGCGGGAGTTCCGAAGCGCTCGCATCCGGCACGCATGGGCCGCGCAGGAGCGGGTACCCGCCCCCTGAGCGGGCCCGTGCACACGTGTCCGCTCACGGACCGAGAACGACAGGCGTCGAAACGTGACTGCCCAACGCGACTGTCGGACCGTGACTGTCTAGGGATACGAGGGAGAGGCAATGCAGACCGCCGTGATCCGGTCGGAGGCCAAGGTCGTCGAGGGCACCGTCGGGACCAGCACGGAGGGCGCACCGCTGCCGGGTATCGAGGCACCGCGGAGTGTGGCCCCGCGTGACGCACGTGAGTTGTCCCGGCAGTTCTTCCAGCGGCTGGCCGTACTCGAAGAGGGCACGCACGACTACCAGTACGCCCGCAACACGCTCATCGAGATGAACATGTCCCTGGTGCGGTTCGCTGCAGGCCGGTTCCGCGGCCGCGGGAACGACATGGAGGACATCGTCCAGACCGGGATGATCGGCCTGATCAAGGCCATCGACCGGTTCGAGGTCGCGCGCGAGGTGGAGTTCACGTCGTTCGCGCTGCCGTACATCGTCGGTGAGATCAAGCGTTTCTTCCGGGACACGACGTGGGCCGTGCATGTGCCGCGACGGCTGCAGGAACTGCGCGTCGAGCTGGCCAAGGCACGGGACGAACTCGCCAGCCGCCTGGACCGGGAGCCGACGACGGCCGAGCTGGCCACCCTGATGAACCTCTCGGAGGGGCAGGTGGTCGAGGCGCAGATCGCCGCCAACGGCTACAACTCCTCCTCGCTCGACGCGGCGCTCACCGGAGACGGTCCGGAGAGCGGCGAGGCGGTCCTGGCGGACTTCATCGGCGTGGAGGAGGACGGGCTGCGGCTCGTCGAGGACTTCCACTCGCTCGCCCCGCTGATGGCCGAACTCAGCGAACGCGACCGGCAGATCATCCATATGCGGTACGTGGAGGAGGCCACCCAGGCGGAGATCGGCGAGCGGCTGGGCTGCTCCCAGATGCATGTGTCCCGCCTGATCAAGCGGATCATCGCCCGGCTGCGCCAGGGAATGCTGGGCGAGTTGGGCTGTGCCTGAGCGTCGCGGTTCGGCAGCGCCCTGAAGGGGCGCGGGGCGCTGACATCTGCGGCTCCGCCGCGATGGGGGTCCCCCCCGGTCGAGCGCAGTCGAGAGTGGGGGAGC
>NZ_JBSFWB010000048.1:0-61868 GCF_053592635.1 Streptomyces sp. NPDC002623
GAGCTGCAGACACTCCTCGCGGTCTGGACCGGCGCCTGCCCGACCTGCCACCGCACCACGCCAGACCCCATATCAACCTGACCAGGCACTACTAGGGAGACGCCACTGAGCGTTTCGATGCCCGAACCGCTCATCTCGATACGTGTGCGTCTCACGTACCCTTCCTTCATGGACGTGGTGAGCGACGCGATCTCCTCGGTGCGCACCGGGCGGCCCCACTCCAGCCGGCTGAGCGTGAGCGGCGGTTGGTGCACCCGGATCGCCTCCTACGAGGGCGCCGGGTTCCATGTCGTGCTGGCGGGGAGCTGCTGGCTGCTGCCGGACGGCGGCGGCGCGGGGGTGCCGCTGGCCGCGGGGGACGTCGTCCTGCTGCCGCACGGCGCGGGGCATGTGCTGGCCGACGGGCCGGTGGACGCGAGGACGGCGGCGCGAGCGACACCGTTCGAAGAGGTCGAAGGGGTCGATGAGGTCGAACGGGCCGGCCGGCGGCATCTCGTGGGCGACGTACAGGACACACGGGACGTCGAGCTGCTCTGCGGCAAGTACCGCCTGGACCGCAGCCGCACGCACCCCCTGCTGGCGGAGCTTCCCGAGGTGGTGCAGCTGGCGAACCACGCCGACCGGCCGCCCGAACTCCGGGCCGCGGTGGACCTGTTGGCCCGCGAGCTCGACGGTCGCCGACCCGGTTCCTCGCTCGCCCTGCCGAGCCTGCTCGACCTGCTGCTCGTCTACATGGTCCGGGCGTGGCTGGCACACGCCGCGACGGGCGTCTGGCCCGCCGTCCTGGGCGACCCGGTGGCCGCGGCGGCACTGCGCGCGCTGCACGCCGACCCGGCCGCCGCCTGGACCAACGACAGCCTGGCGGCCCGGGCGGGCGTCTCCCGGGCGGCGCTCGCGCGCCGCTTCACCGCGCTGGTCGGCCGCCCGCCGATGGCGTACCTGCGGTGGTGGCGGCTGACCCTCGCCGCGGCCCGGCTCCGCGGCAGCGACGCACCGCTGGCCACGGTGGCCCGGGAGACCGGGTACGGCAGCCCGTACGCCCTCTCCCACGCCTTCAGCAGGGAGTTCGGAACGACACCGGGGCGATACCGCTCCGCCGACACCACCACAGGGACCACGGCAGGCACCACCGCAGGTGCCCCAACGGTGACCACCGCAGGGACCGTCGGCTAGAGCTTGTCGATCTTCAGGTTGGCGATCGCCGCGCTCGCCACCTCACGGCCGCGCGCCGTGAAGTCGCCCTTGCCCGGGTAGCCGATCACGAGCTTGTACATGTCGCCGCCGGTGGACTTGTAGTAGAGGATCCTCAGCTCGCGCGGGGCCGGCGCCTGGGTGTCGTCGGTCGTGTAGACGACCGTGTTCCCGGCGGCCTTCCTGCCGTGGAAGGTCGCGTTGTCGTCCGTCCGGGTCCTCGGATTCTTCGGCATGTCGAGCTCGTAGCTGCCGGACTCCTTGAAGTCCCCGTTGTCGGCGTACATCTCGGCGGCCGCGGAGTCCTTGATGTCGCGGCGGGTGTCCGTCGCCTTGCGGTCCACCAGCAGGACGACCGAGATCGCGCCGCTCGGGTCGGTGTAGCTCACCCAGTGTTCGTCGGCGGCGGCCTTCTCGGGCTCGCGGCGCACATAGCTGTCCGGCACCGCCAGCGTCGCGGTGACGTCCTGCTCGTGCTTCGTCTTCCAGCCGTCCGGCAGCGGCCCCGCGAACGGATCGGCGACCACCAGATACGCCGCTGCCGCCACAGCGACGACGACGGCGCCGAGCCCGATCCACGCCGTGCGGCCGAACCGGCGCCGGGCGGGCGGGACTTCGCCCTGCGCCGGCGCCGACACCGCCTGCGTGGGCCGGGGCGTGGGCGGGTTCGCGGCGGCCTCCAGCAGAGCCCGCACCTGTCCGGCGGCCGGACGGCGCGCCGGGTCCTTCTCCAGCAGCCCGTTGACGGCCTCGGCGAGCGGGCCCTGCGCGGCGGCGGGCGGCGCGGGCACCGCGTTGAGGACGGACTGCAGGGTGGCCGGCGTGTTGCTGCGCCGGAACGGCGACACGCCCTCGGTCGCCGCGTACAGCACCACGCCCAGCGACCACAGGTCGGAGGCCGGGCCCGGACGCTGGCCCAGCACCCGCTCGGGGGCGATGTACTCGGGCGAGCCGACGAAGCCGCCGGTGTCGGTCAGGTTCGTCTCACCCTCTATCTGGGCGATGCCGAAGTCGGTGAGGACGACCCGCTCGTGCCGGCCGAGCAGCACGTTGTCCGGCTTGACGTCCCGGTGCAGGATGCCCGCCGCGTGCGCGGCCTCCAGCGCGCCCAGCAGCTCCAGGCCGATCCGGGCGGCCTCGCGCGCGCTGAGCGTGCCCTCCTGGAGGACATCGCCGAGCGAGCGTCCGTGGACCAGCTCCATCACGATCCACGGCCGGCCGTCGACCACCGCGACGTCGTGCACATTGACCACGGCCGGGTGGTCGAGCCGGGCCGCGGCCCGCGCCTCGCGACGCATCCGCTCGAACGCGTTGGCTCGTTCGCGCTCGGGAAGATGGTCCGGCACACGGGGTTCCTTGACGGCTACCTCGCGGTCCACCGTCTCGTCCTTGGCGCGCCACACCGTGCCCATGCCGCCGTGCCCGAGCTTGGCCAGCAGCTGGTAGCGGCCCGCGATCAGCCGGCCGATGCCGGGTTCCTGCGGTTCCTGCGGCTGCTCCCGGGACTGCGGGGGCACCGCCACGGACGGACCGGCCGGGCGTGGGTTCGGCGGTTGCAGAACAAAACTCGTCGTCTCGTCGGCCCCCTGGCCGACTCCCCCGTCATGATTCATGGGTCCATCCATATCGCGCCAGGCAGGCCGGTATCCACTGGCTGTGGAGAGTTGCGACTACCCGGTTACGAACGTGTCGACGGCGACGTCGAAGTACTCCCGCGCCTCCGCCGCCTGACCGACCGGCGCCGACACCCACACGTCGTACAGCCGCCCGCCCTCCTCCCAGCACAGGTCGTAGGTGTGCCGGGGGCCCTCCGCCGCGCTGAAGCCGTTCCAGGTGAACTGCCAGAGGGCCGCGGGGCGACCGCCGTGGGTGGTCTCGGTGACCCGGCCGTCGTGGTATCCCGGGTTGGTGTCCGGGCCCTTGGCCGCCGCCCGCCGCATCACGCCCAGCGGGCCGTCCGACGGCGGGTCGGACACCTTGATGCCGAGCCGGAAGACCTGCCCCGGGGACATGTAGAAGACCCGCTCGCCCTGCGGCACGCGCGTGAAGCCGTCCGGCACGGCGAGCGCGAACCCGGCCGGGTCGTCGGCCACCCGGTAGCCGGAGGGGACGGACGGCGTACGGGTCGCCGTCAGGGACGGGCTGGGGGACGGGCTGGGGGACGAGGTGGGCGTCGCCGTAGGGGACAGGGCGGAGCTCCCCGTAGGGCTCGGGCTCGTCGTCCCGCCCGTCGAGGACCCCGACGCCGAACCGGCCGTCGGCGGCGCCGAGCTCGCGGGCGTACGCCCGCCGTCGCCGTCACCGTCCCCGTTCAGCAGCAGCGCCGCCGCCGACACGCCCGCCCCCGCCATCGCGGCGACCAGCAGCGCGGCCACCAGCACGCCCCGCGTGGAGCGTTCCCGGGCCGGTGGCTCCGGGCGGGGCCGGGGCAGATCGGCCTGGGTCGGGGTGTAGCCGGACGACACCGGCGCCGGCGTACGCCCGGTGTCCAGGAAGGCGCGCAGCAGCCGCTCCGCCTCCGCCACGCCCAGCCGCCGGTCCGGGTCGCGCTCCAACAGCCCCCGTACGACGGGCAGCAGCGGCGCGGCCTGCGGGGGCGTACGGATCTCGGCGAAGACGACGGCGTGCAGGATGCCGCCCAACGAGTCGCGCCGGAAAGGGGATTCGCCGCTCAGCGCCGTGCACAGCAGCGCGCCGAGCGACCACAGGTCGGACTCCGCGCCGGTCCGCGCCCCGGACATCCGCTCCGGCGCGGTGTACTCGGGCGAGCCGACGAACGAACCGGTCTCGGTGAGCGTGGTGGCGCCCGCGACCTGCGCGATCCCGAAGTCGGTGAGGACGACCCGGTCGCTGTCCCGCTCCAGCAGGACGTTCGCGGGCTTGATGTCCCGGTGCAGGACCCCGGCCGTGTGCGCGGCGCGCAGCGCGCCGAGCAGCGCGATGCCGATCCGGGCCGCCTCCGCCGGATCGATCGGGCCCTGCGCGGCGATCCGGTCGGCGAGCGAGCCGCCGTCGATCAACTCCATGACGATGTACGGGCGTTCGCCGTCCTCGACGACGTCGTGCACGACGATGATGTGCGGGTGGCTCAGCTGCGCGACCGCACGGGCCTCGCGCAGTGTCCGGTCGCGGCGGCCCCGCGCCTCCTCGGCGGAGAGCGTGTCGTCCTGGGTCAGCTCCTTGACGGCGACACGCCGTCCCAACAGCTGGTCCGTGGCCCGCCACACGACCCCCATGCCCCCGCGCCCGAGCCTCGCCTCCAGCCGGTAACGGCCCGCGATGACCCGTACGTCGTTCCCGCCCCCCTGGGTCCCCATGGGGCCATCATGCCCCACCGGACGGCGCGCCTCCGGGGCTCCGTCCGGCCAACTGCGGGACGCCGCCGCGCGGTCGCCGGAAGCCGGGTCCGAAGCCGGGTCCGAAGCCGGTCCGAAGCCGGTCCGAAGCCGGTCCGAAGCTACGAGGTCGGTTCCCGCCAGCTCTGCAGTACCGACTTGAACTGCTCGGCCGTCGTGGCCCAGTCGTCGGCGGGCGAGGACATGTAGATCGCGTACTCGGCGCCGTCCCGGGCGACGTACGTCTCCTCGATGGCGCGGCGCGGCCCGGGGAACTTCGTGTCCTTCGCCAGCGCGGTCCACGTGTACTCCCACTCGGAGCCGTCGCGGTCGCGGTAGACGTTCTTCTCCAGGGTGACCCGGTCGTAGTCGACCAGCCGCTGGACCTGCTGTTCGAGGTCGATCTGATGGGCGTACGGGTCGCTGAAGTCGGGGGACTTGTCGAGCGCGATGCGGATGAAGTGCTCGCCGCCGTCGGGTGTGTAGTCGATCTGCTGGAGGTCGCCGTCGTCCTGGAACACCTCCCGCTCCCAGCCCTTGGGCAGGGAGAGCCCGAAGCCCAGCGGGTCGTCGACCTTCTGCCAGGAGTCGGCGTCGGAGCCCTGCTGGACGGGGGTGCCGGTCGACGACGGGCTAGGCGAGGCGGACGCCGACGCGGACCCGCCGGACTCCTGCCGCCGGTCCTGGTCCCACTTCTGCAGCGACACCGCCGCGACCCCGCCGACCAGCGCGGCGAGGACGACCACGAGCGCGAGCGTGCGCCTGCGACGACGCCCCCGGGGCGGCCGGCCGACCGGGCCCGCCTCCGGGCCGATGTGCGTCGGTCCCACGGCCGTCGCGTGGGTCATGGGGTGCCCGGGGTGCCCCGGCACGGGCGTGGACGCCTCCGGCGCCGACGGCACGTACGCGGTACCGGCCGTGGAATGGCCTGTGGGATGGCCTGTGGCGTGGGACATGGAATGGCCCATGGAGTGCCCCATGGCGTGGTGACCGCCGGTGGCCCGGTCCGGCCCCCCGAACTGCGTCGGCACATACGCCTGGGCCCCGCTGGGGCGCCGTCCCTCGGCCGCCTCGGCGAGGAGCTGCTCGGCCTCCGCGGTGCCGGGCCGGGTGGCCGGGTCCTTGCGCAGGAGGGCCGTGATGACGGGGCCGAGCGGCCCTGCGTACTGCGGGTCGGCGGCCTCCTCCTCGACGACGGCCTGCAGCGTGGTCAGCGGCGAGGTGCGCCGGAACGGCGACCGTCCCTCCACCGCCGTGTACAGCGTCGCGCCCAGCGCCCACAGGTCGGAGGACGGACCGGGGTCCTGGCCGCGCACCCGCTCGGGGGCCAGATAGTCGACGGAGCCGACGACCTCGCCGGTCCGGGTGATCGTGCTGTCGCCCTCGATCTGGGCGATGCCGAAGTCGGTGAGGAGGACACGGCCGTCATCGGAGAGGAGCACATTGCCCGGCTTGACGTCACGGTGCAGCACGCCGGCGGAGTGCGCGGCGCGCAGCGCACGCAGCACCCACAGACCGACCCGGGCGGCCTCGGCGGGCTCGACCCGCCCGTCCTCCTTGACCGCGTCGGCCAGCGAACGGCCCTCGACCAGCTCCATCACGATCCACGGCCGGCCGTCGTGTTCCAGTACGTCATGGACGGTGACGACGGCGGAGTGGTTGATCCGCGCGGCCGCGCGAGCCTCGGCGCGGGTGCGCGCGAGCAGGATCGCCTGGTCGCCCTCTGCGACGTAGAGCGCGGCGGTCAGCTCTTTGATCGCGACGGCCCGGTGCAACAGCTCGTCGTGGGCGCGCCACACCCGGCCCATGCCGCCGCTGCCGATGGCGTCGACAAGCCGGTAGCGGCCCGCGAGGAGCAGGCCCTGCATCTGATTCACGTTGCCCCGCAATGGTCTTGACAAGCTCAGCGTAAAGACCGGACCGCGTCCGGGGAACCACGGGGGTGCCAAGGAGACAGCACTGTGACGGTTGTCGCTTCCCGGGCCGCACGGGAACCGGAGCGCGCACAGGGAGTTCCGGGGTGACGCTCAACCCGTGTACTGGTAGGTAGCCGACGCCTGGTCGTACAGCCGCGTCACTTCGTCCCGTTCGGCTTCCGGCCCTCTGACCTGCACGATGTGGTACCGCCCGGCGATGAGGATCGCGAGGTTGCGCACGTACAGCGCCCGTCCGTCGGCGTCGGTCCAGGTGAACTGCCCCTCGGCCATGGTCCGGGCGCCCACCGTCGTCGTGCGCAGCCCGGAGGCCGTCGCCCAGCTGGAGTCGCGGTACGGCTGGAGTTCGCTCTCCTTCTCCCGCTGGTAGACCATCGGGTCGCTGCCGTTCGCGGACGCGCTGTCCCGCCCCGCCACGACGATCAACTCGAAGTCCCCGTGCGAGTAGACGACCTGACCGCGCCCGTTCTTCGGCGTGCGGTCCCAGCCGTTGGCCACGGCGATCCGGAAGCCGGCGTCGTCCGTGCGGAGGGTGAATCCGTCGGCGACCTCCACGCCCGAGCCGCCCGTCTGCGTCTGGGTGGCCTCCGCTCCCGACTGCGAGGAGGGCGAGGCGGAGGAGCCCGTGCCCGGCGAGGTCTGGTCGGGCCGCGGCTCGCTGCTCGCCGTGGGCGGCTGGCCGGCCGACGTGCCGGTGGCGCCGGTCCGCTGGGAGCCGTCCGTGCCGGCCTCCCCGTCCTCGCCGGCCTTGGGCAGGAACAGCACGGCGTAGGCGACCGCCGCGGCCATCAGCAGCAGTATCAGCACCAGCAGCGTGCGGCCCAGGCTGCGGGGCGAACCGCCCGTCTCCTGCCGGGACCTCTTGTGCCGGCCGTGCGTCGCGGGCAGCCCGGCCCGCCGTCTGCGCACCAGTTCGCCCTTGCGGCGGACGATCGGCAGCCGACGCGGATCGGTCGGCGGCGCGGCGACGACGTAGGCGCCCGCCTCCGGCTCCGGCGCCGAGCGGACCAGCGAGCGCAGCCAGCCCCGCAGTTCCTCGAAGTCGAGACGCTCGGTGGGGTCCTGGCGCAGCAGCGACTCCACGACCGGCCTGAGCGGTCCGCACTCCTCGGCGAAGGCGGGCGGCTCGGCGCACACCATCTGCACCAGCTCGGCCGTCGACTCCTCCGGGTACGGCGCATGCCCCTGGACGGCGCGGAAGAGCAGCGCGCCGAGCGCCCAGAGGTCGGTCGCGGGACCGATCGGCGCGGCCAACTGCCAGTTCTCGTGCACCGGCCCGGCCTGCTCGGGCGCCCACCGCTCGGTGACCGGCCCGACGACGGCCATCCGCGCCTGTCGTGCCCGCTCGGCGGCAAGCGCGCTGGCGGGCCCGCGCCGGACGACCGCCTCGGGTGCCTCGGTCGGCCCGGCCGCCGGTTCGCCCCCGGGGACGGGCGCGGGCGGGCCCTGGACGCGGTAAGGGGCGACGCCGTAAGGGTCGGCGATCTGGCCAGGAGGGTTGCCGCCCATGGTGCCGGGGCCGCCTTCGGCCGGGGTACGGGCTCCGGGCAGGGCCGCGCGCCCGTTCTGCTGGGCCTCCTGGGCCTCCTGCACCCGGGCCGCGGCCCGCGCTCCGGCGCGGTAGGCGGCGATCGCCCCGGCCCGCGCGGCGCGAATGTCTCCGCCGGTCTCCATGGGCGCCGTTCTACGGGCCACCGCTCCCGACGCTCCGCCCGCGCCTCCGCCGGACGGCTCACCCGCCGCCACCGGAAACGCACCCGACCCCCGCGCCTCTATGGCGGCCCGCCGCGCGGCCTCGGGATCTCCCGCCACGGCGGCCGGACCGGCAGCCGGCCCGACCGGACCACGCGAGCCGCCCTGAACACCCGGGCCGGTCGGGCCGACCGGGCTTCCCTGGCCACCCTGGCCACCCTGCCGAACCGGGGCCGCGGCCGGCCCGGGCCCGCCGTTCCCCCGGCTCCGCTCACTCTCCGCCGCGCCCTGTGCCGCGTCCGCGGGCGGCACCGGGTCGTACCCGCACAGCGCCTCTTCCGCCGCGCCGACCGCGAGGCCGGTCAGCATGACCCGCCCGTCGTCGCAGACGAGGACCGTGCGGGCGGTGATGTTCCGGTGCACCCAGCCATGCGCGTGCAGCACCCGCAGCGCCATCAGCACGTCGGCGGCGACCTCGGCGGCCCGGTACGGCGTCAGCGGCTTCTCGGCGAGCAGGGCCGCGAGCGGCCGCGCGGCGACCAGTTCACTCACTATCCACAGCGAACCGCCCTCGGCGAACACGTCGAAGACCTGGTCGAGCCGCGGATGGTCGGGAATGCTCGCCGTGGCCTGCGCCGCCTCCATCGCACGCCGTACGACGGGATCGGCGGGCCGGCGCGTCCCCGCGCCCGCGCCCATGTCTCGTGGCCCCGGCGGCCGCGCCCCGCGCTCACGCGCCGTGAACCCCGCAGGGAGCCCCTCCGCGTCGAGCACCTCGGCCTCGACGACCTCCGGCAACGGCACCTGGCGGACCAGGACTTCCTGCCCGCTGTAGGTGTCGAAGGCCCGGCTCTCGGTGAGTTCGTACTCGTCGGAGGGCGGCAGCGGCAGGCGGTAGCGGTCGACGAGTACCCGACCCGCATAGTCGTCCACGTTGCCTCCCCCGGCCGCTCGGTCGGTCAATTCCGTTCGTCTTGCGTGCCGTTACAGCCGTATCCGGCCGGATAGCTGGATGCGTACGGTCCGCAGCCACTCACGATACGTGCCGGAGGCAACCCGCAAAGAGGGGATGCCAGATCTCACCCCCAGATCTCACGCCCCGAACACGGCCGGGCGACGGCCGAGTTGGCCGCTGCCACGCCGACTGCCCCCTCGCCGGCTGCTGGTTCCCCGACTGCTGCTCTTCTGCTGCTTCTTCTTCTTCTGCTGCTGCTGCTACTTCTTCGACTGCTACTTCTTCGGTGTGAAGGTTTCCGTCAGCGTCGTCCAGGTGGTCGTACGCAGCTCGGTGTCCCACGCGGCGGACTTCGCCGTGTACATCAGCGCGTACCCGAGACTGTCGTTCACGACGAACCCGCGGTCGATGGTGCGGTACGCCGTCCCGCCGTCCGTGTAGGTGAACTCCCAGTCGGCCGTGTTCCAGCCCCGGTAGTTCACCTTCGCTATTCGGATCTTCGCGTACTGCGAGCGCTCCATGGAGCGCTCCTGGTTCTTCCAGTCGGCGACCGGGTCGTCCTTGGGCGTGGTCGTCCAGGCGACGAGCAGCTTCTGCCCGTCGGGGCCGGTGAAACGGTCTCCCGCGGAGTCCGAGGACTGGTACTTCCAGCCCATGGGCAGCCCGATCGAGTAGCCCTGCCCGCCCCGATACGTCGTCGCCGCTTTGGTCGCCGCGGTGGCGGTGGCACCGGACCCGGCGCCCCCGGCCGCGGCGGTGTTGCTCGGCGAGGAACCGGACCCGGTGGACTGCGACTGCGACCCGTCCGTACGGGTCCCGCCAGCCTCGTCCTCCTTGGTGGAGGCACTCGCGCTCGCGCTCGCACCTCCGCCGGCCACCGGTCGGGAGGCGCCGCCGCTCGGCGAGCCGCTCGCGCTGTCGTCGCCACCGCCGAGCGTGAGGGCCAGCACGGTACCGAGCACCGCGAGCACCACCACGACCGCGATGATCACCAGCGTCCGCTTGGGCACCACGTCGGTCAGCGGCGCCCTGGGCACGTGCCGCGGCGGCAGGTCCGGCGGTGTCATCACCGGCCAGCCCGAACTCCGGCCACCGGCACCGGCAGCATCGGCACCCGAACCGGAGCCGGACCCGGAACGGGCCGCCGGGACGGACGCGGACGACGACGCCGAACCGCTCACCGAAGCCGAAGCCGACGCCGAAGTCGAAGTCGCCGTGGCCTTGGCCTTGGCCGTGGAGGAAGTAGCCGACACAGCAGGCGCGGCAGCCGCTGACGGGGCGACGGACGGCGCGGCGGCGGAAGCGGAAGCGGTGGCCCCGGCGCCCCGAGCCGCACCGCCCTTCTGCGCCTCGTCCTTACGCGCCTCGTCCTTCCGCGCGGCACCCGCGCTCACCGAACCGGAAGCACCCGTCCCGTTCGCCGACTTGGCGCGGGACGCGGCCGCCGAGGTGGCTGCCCCGGCCGCGACAGCGGCCTTGCGCACCGACCGGAACGCGCCGCGCAGCTTCTCGCCCGCCTCCGCGCCCGCCGAACTCCCCCTGCCCTCGGGACCGTCCGGCTGCGGCGGCAGCGGCACCAGCTTCGTCGCGTCCGCCGGCTCGGCGTGCCGTGGTTCGGGCGCGTGCAGCACCGCGTCGAGCATCGCCCGCGCACCGGCGTCGTCGAGCCGCCGCGCGGGGTCCTTGGTGAGCAGGCCGTAGATGACGTCCTTCAGCGGACCCGCGTTCTTCGGCTCCTCCAACTGCTCGGTCATCACCGCCGTGAGCGTGGCGATCGCCGAGCCCTTGTCGTAGGGCGGCGAGCCCTCGACCGACGCGTAGAGCAGACCGCCGAGCGACCAGAGGTCGGCCGCCGGCCCGGGCTTGTGACCGCGGGCCCGCTCCGGGGAGATGTAGGAGGGCGCGCCGACGAGCATGCCGGTGGAGGTGATGGACGGGTCGCCCTCGACCTGGGCGATGCCGAAGTCGGTGAGCACGACCCGGCCGTCCTCGGCGATCAGCACGTTCGACGGCTTCACGTCACGGTGCAGGATGCCCTCTCGGTGCGCCGACCGCAGCACGTCGAGGATCGCCAGCCCGACCTCCGCCGCACGCTTCGGCTCCAGCACGCCGTCCTCACGGATGACTTCGGCGAGCGACTTGCCCTCGACGAGTTCCATGACGATCCACGGCCGGTCGTCCTCCTCGACCACGTCGAAGACCGTCACCGCGCTGTTGTTGCGGATCCGCGCGATGGCCTTGGCCTCGCGCAGCGTCCGTGTGATCAGCCGACGCTTCTCGTCCTCGTCGATGTTCCCCGGGAACCGCAGCTCCTTGACGGCGACCGTGCGCCCGAGGGTCTCGTCCTCCGCGCGCCACACCGTCCCCATGCCGCCGCGGCCGAGTACGTCTCCCAGCCGGTACCGCCCGGCGAGGAGACGTGCGCTCTTGTCCTGACGGGATGCTCCCGCCCGCTCCGCCTCCGACATGCGTCCCCTCATGCAACCCGCCCTGACAGAGCCTCCATTGTCCCTCACCCGACAAGTGCCCGACGCCCAGGGTGCCTCTCATCGCATTCGGACCGCATCCCAGGAGTGGAGCATTCCGGCCAGAAGGTGCAGCACGCTCCGGCCAGAGTGCGCGCGGGAGCGCTCCACGGCCTGCCCGCCGCCGAGTTCTGCCCTCGCAATCCGTACAACGCGCCGGTCCCGAACAGAGATCCCGATTAACGACACTCGTTCGAGTGAAGCCCCCCCGGCCATTCGCCCAGGCGCCTGCCGTCTGCTGCCTTCTGCCTGCTGCCTGCTGCCTACAGCGGCACGATGTCCGGCGCGCCCAGCCGGGCCGCGTCCGCCGTCAGGTCGTCGGGCTGGCGCTGCGACTCGCGCTCGGCCTCCACCCGCTTCTCGTAGTGCTCGACCTCGCGCTCGATGTGGTCCTTGTCCCAGCCGAGGACCGGCGCCATCAGCTCGGCGGCCTCACGGGCGCTGCGCGTGCCGCGGTCGAAGGTCTCGATGGAGATGCGCGTGCGGCGCGTCAGCACGTCGTCCAGATGCCGGGCCCCCTCGTGCGAGGCGGCGTAGACGATCTCGGCGCGCAGATAGTCGTCGGCGGCGTGCAGCGGCTCGCCCAGTGACGGGTCCGCGGCGATCAGGTCCAGCACCTCCTCCGCCATCGCCCCGAAGCGGTTCAGCAGATGCTCCACCCGCACCACGTGCAGGCCGGTCCGCGCGGCGATCCGCGCCCGCGCGTTCCACAGTGCCCGATAGCCCTCCGCACCCAACAACGGCACGTCCTCCGTGACGCATTCGGCGACCCGCTGGTCGAGCCCGCGCACCGCCTCGTCGACCGCGTCCTTGGCCATCACCCGGTACGTCGTGTACTTGCCGCCCGCCACGACGACCAGTCCCGGCGCCGGATGCGCGACGGTGTGCTCGCGCGAGAGCTTGCTGGTGGCCTCGGACTCACCGGCCAGCAGCGGCCGCAGCCCCGCGTACACACCCTCGACGTCGTCCCTGCTCAGCGGCACCGCGAGCACCGAGTTCACCCGCTCCAGGAGGTAGTCGATGTCGGCGCTGGACGCGGCCGGGTGGGCCTTGTCGAGGTCCCAGTCGGTGTCGGTCGTGCCGATGATCCAGTGCCGGCCCCAGGGGATGACGAACAGCACGGACTTCTCGGTGCGCAGGATGAGCCCGCTGGAGGAGCTGATCCGGTCCCTCGGCACGACGAGGTGGATGCCCTTGGAGGCGCGGACGTGGAACTGCCCCCGCTCCCCCACCATCGCCTGGGTGTCGTCGGTCCACACGCCGGTCGCGTTGACGATCTGCCGGGCGCGGATCTCGTACTCCCCGCCCCCTTCGACGTCCTGCACGCGCGCGCCCACGACGCGTTCGCCCTCGCGCAGGAACCCCGTCACCCGCGCGCGGTTGGCCGCCTTCGCCCCGTAGGACACGGCGGTGCGCACCAACGTGGCGACGAAGCGCGCGTCGTCCATCTGCGCGTCGTAGTACTGCAACGCACCGACCAGCGCGTCCTTCTTCAAGGCGGGGGCGATGCGCAGGGCGTGACGGCGGCTCAGGTGGCGGTGTGTCGGCAGGCCGCGGCCGTGCCCGCGGGCCATGGACATCGCGTCGTAGAGCGCGACGCCCATCCCGGCGTACAGCCGCTCCCAGACCTTGTGCTCGAACGGATAGAGGATGGGCACCGGCTTCACGAGATGCGGAGCGAGCCGTTCGAGCAGCAGTCCGCGCTCCTTCAGCGCTTCGCGCACCAGGGCGAAGTCGAGCATCTCCAGGTAGCGCAGGCCGCCGTGGATCAGCTTGCTGGACCTGCTGGACGTGCCCGAGGCCCAGTCACGCGCCTCGACCAGACCGGTGGACAGGCCGCGTGTCACGGCGTCCAGGGCGATGCCCGCGCCGACCACGCCGCTTCCCACCACCAGCACGTCCAGCTCGCGCTCGGCCATGGCCGCCAGTGACTCGGCCCGCTGCGCCGGTCCCAGTGTCGCTGTCCTCACGGTGCCTCCCGCTGTCGGTCGCCCCTGCCCAGATTCTGACCGCGTTGCCCGACTTCAGCCACCACTCGCCCCCAGCCTGTGGACAACTCTCACGGAACCGGAACCGACCTGCCGGGAAACCGGCCGCTCAACACAGCCGCCCAACACAGTCGATCAATCCCGCATAACGGTCATATTTACTCCTAGTCTGACATTGCGCTCGTCCATCCTGTCCACCGGACTTGCGCACCTGTCCCACCTCGGTTACTGGGAAGGACGGCTCACGCCATGCCCGCAGATCTCGCCGTCATCGGACTCGGCCCGCTCGGCCTGCCCCTGGCCCAGGCCGCCGTGGCCGCCGGCATCGCCACCGTCGGCTACCGCACCGGCCCCGAGGCCGGCTCCCTCAGCCCCGCCGAACTGCGCCGGATGCTCTCGGGGGGCTTCCGGCCCGCCACCAACCCCGCCGAGCTGGGCCGGGTGCGCACCGCCGTCATCTGCGCCCCGACCCCGCGCGACGCGGACGGCGGACTCGACCTGAGCCAGCTGGAGGCGGCCGCCCGCACCCTCGCGGGGCATCTGCGCCCGCACACCACCGTCATCCTGGAGTCGCCGGTGTGCCCCGGGGCGACCGAGGAGTTCCTGCTACCGCTTCTGGAGGAGACGTCCGGCCTCCGCGCGGGCCGCGACTTCCACCTCGCCTACTCCCCCAGCCGCGTCGACCCCGGCAGCCGCGCCTTCACCCCGGCCAACACACCGAAGGTCATCGGGGGGCTCACCCCCGCCTGCACCGAGTCCGCCGCGGCGTTCTACAGCCGGCTCACCGACAAGGTGGTACGCGCGCGTGGCCTGCGGGAAGCCGAGACCGTGCAGCTCCTGGAGACCAACTTCCGGCACGTGAACATCGCGCTCGTCAACGAGATGGCCGTCTTCTGCCACGACCTGGGCGTCGACCTCTGGGACGTCGTCCGCTGCGCGGAGACCAAGCCGTTCGGCTTCGAGGCCTTCCGCCCCGGCCCCGGCGTCGGCGGCCACTCCGTCCCCCTCGACCGCACCGGCCGGCCCGGCAGCCCGCTGCGCATGGTCGAACTGGCCCAGCAGGTCAACAACCGCATGCCCCGCTACGTCGTCCAGCGCGCCGCCGCCCTCCTCAACGAGCACGGCAAGTCGGCGCGGGGCGCGCGCGTGCTCCTCCTCGGCGTCACCTACAAGCCCGACCTCGCCGACCAGACCGGCACGCCCGCGCGCGAGATCGCGATCCGCCTGATGGAGCTGGGCGCCGCCGTCAGCTACCACGACCCGCACGTGCCGTCCTGGAGCGTCCTGGACCGCCCGGTCCCCCGCGCCGACTCCCTCTACGAGGCCGCCGCCGACGCCGACCTCACGATCCTGCTCCAGCAGCACCGCACCTACGACCTCCAGGGCCTGTCGGTGAAGGCCCAGCTACTGCTGGACACTCGGGGAGCGACCCCTACAGGGGCGGCGCACCGGTTGTGAACCGGGGCGCACAGGCCCGCCACGGGCTCCGAAGGCTGGTGGCGCACGACCCGGCGCGCCGGTAACGTACGAAACAGGTGGGGCCTACCGCAGCAGGCACTGCGGCAGGCTCCTGATGGTTCACGGAGTGTCCGCCCCTAGTGTGTTTGGGGGCGGCCGCTCACCATCCGAAAAGGGTGGAGCCCACCGCAGCGGTCACTGCGGCAGGCTCCTGATGGTTCACGGAGTGTCCGCCCCTACTGTGTTTGGGGGCGGCCGCTCACCATCCGAAAAGACGCAAGATCCACCTCCTCCGGCACTTCACCATCCGAAGACGGAGTCGGTCCCAGCGGGTGGGCTTGCGGTGGCGACCCATGGGCGCCCCCTTCCACGACGCCGCCCATAGGCCCGGTAGACGGCTCGTTCAGGAACTCGGGCCGGGCCCCGACGGCCGGGGTCCGGAACGATGTCCTTGGAAGGGGGCACCCCACACAACTGGGGCGCCGAACCCGGACGCTACCGCCCGCGACCCCCCTGACCAGCCCGGATTCGCCTCGAAGGCAACCGTGCGCCCCCGTCCCGCACCACGCGCCCCCGTGTCCCCGTGTCCCCGGGCGCGTCCGGGCATGCGAAAGGGGCCGGTCGTCTCACGCGAGTGAGTCGACCGGCCCCTGCCGTCGTTCTACGCGGCCGCTAGCGCCGGTGGACCGAGTCCGCGACCGTCACCTCGACGCGCTGGAACTCCTTGAGCTCGCTGTAGCCGGTGGTGGCCATCGCGCGGCGCAGGGCGCCGAAGAGGTTCATCGAGCCGTCGGGCGTGTGCGAGGGGCCCGTGAGGACCTCCTCGATGGTGCCGACCGTGCCGAGGTCGACCTTCTTGCCGCGCGGCAGCTCCTCGTTGACGGCCTCCATGCCCCAGTGGTGGCCGCGGCCCGGCGCGTCGGTCGCGCGCGCGAGCGGGGAACCCATCATCACCGAGTCGGCACCGCAGGCGATCGCCTTGGCCAGGTCGCCGGACCAGCCGACGCCGCCGTCCGCGATGACGTGCACATACCGGCCGCCGGACTCGTCCATGTAGTCGCGGCGGGCCGCCGCCACGTCCGCGACCGCCGTGGCCATCGGGACCTGGATGCCCAGCACGTTGCGCGTGGTGTGCGCCGCGCCGCCGCCGAAGCCGACCAGGACGCCCGCCGCGCCGGTGCGCATCAGGTGCAGGGCCGCGGTGTACGTGGCACAGCCGCCGACGATCACCGGGACGTCGAGCTCGTAGATGAACTGCTTCAGGTTCAGCGGCTCGTGCGAGCCGGAGACGTGCTCCGCCGAGACCGTGGTGCCGCGGATGACGAAGATGTCCACGCCCGCGTCGACGACGGCCTTGGAGAACTGGGCGGTGCGCTGCGGGGAGAGCGCGGCCGCGGTGACCACGCCCGAGTCGCGCACCTCCTTGATGCGCTGCCCGATCAGCTCCTCCTTGATGGGGGCCGCGTAGATCTCCTGGAGGCGGCGGGTCGCGGTGTCCGCGTCCAGTTCGACGATCTCGTCGAGCAGCGGCTGCGGGTCCTCGTGCCGGGTCCACAGGCCCTCGAGGTTGAGGACGCCGAGGCCGCCGAGCTCGCCGATGCGGATCGCGGTGGCCGGGGAGACGACCGAGTCCATGGGGGCGGCCAGGAACGGCAGCTCGAACCGGTAGGCGTCGATCTGCCAGGCGATCGAGACCTCCTTCGGGTCCCGCGTACGGCGGCTGGGGACGACGGCGATGTCGTCGAATGCGTACGCCCGGCGGCCGCGCTTGCCGCGCCCGATCTCGATCTCAGTCACGTGTGTGGCCTTTCCCTGATGCGTTGCAGCGTCTTCCAGTATCGCCGACGGGTACGACAAGGGCGGCCCCGGAGTCTCCGGGGCCGCCCTTGGAATGCCTCACGCGCGTGTGCGGGTCGCTTTCTACCGCGAGACCGCTGCGCCCGCCGCGACCGCTGCCGTCACTTGTTGCTGTAGTTCGGCGCCTCGACCGTCATCTGGATGTCGTGCGGGTGGCTCTCCTTGAGGCCCGCGGAGGTGATCCGCACGAAGCGGCCCTTGGTCTCCATCTCCTCGATGGTGGCCGCGCCCACATAGCCCATCGTCTGGCGCAGACCGCCGACGAGCTGGTGCAGCACGTTGCCCAGCGGGCCGCGGTAGGGCACCTGGCCCTCGATGCCCTCGGGGACGAGCTTGTCGTCGGCCGCGACCTCCGCCTGGAAGTAGCGGTCCTTGGAGTACGACTTGCCCTGGCCGCGGGACTGCATGGCACCGAGCGAGCCCATGCCCCGGTAGGACTTGAACTGCTTGCCGTTGATGAACTGCAGCTCGCCCGGGGACTCCTCACAGCCCGCGAGGAGGCTGCCCAGCATCACCGTGTCGGCGCCGGCGGCGAGCGCCTTGCCGATGTCGCCGGAGTACTGCAGGCCGCCGTCGCCGATCAGCGGGATGCCCGCCGGACGGGCCGCGAGGGACGCCTCGTAGATGGCCGTGACCTGCGGGACGCCGATGCCGGCGACCACGCGGGTGGTGCAGATCGAGCCGGGTCCGACGCCGACCTTGATGCCGTCGACACCGGCGTCGATCAGGGCCTGGGCACCGTCGCGGGTGGCGACGTTGCCGCCGATCACGTCGACGCGCACGCTCGACTTGATCTTCGACATCCAGCTGAGGGCGTTGCTGTTGTGACCGTGCGAGGTGTCGACGACCAGGAAGTCCACACCGGCCTCGGCGAGGGCCTGGGCGCGCTCCAGCGCCTCCGGGCTCGCGCCGACCGCGGCGCCGACGAGCAGCCGGCCCTCGGCGTCCTTGGCGGCGTGGGGGTACTTCTCGGCCTTGACGAAGTCCTTGACGGTGATGAGGCCCTGGAGGACGCCCGCCGCGTCGACCAGCGGAAGCTTCTCGATCTTGTGGCGGCGCAGCAGTTCCATGGCGTCCGTGCCGGAGATGCCGACCTTGCCCGTGACCAGCGGCATCGGGGTCATGACCTCGCGCACCTGACGGCCGCGGTCGGACTCGAAGGCCATGTCACGGTTGGTGACGATGCCGAGCAGCTTGCCGGCCGGGTCGGTGACCGGCACACCGCTGATGCGGAACTTGGCGCACAGGGCGTCGGCCTCGGCCAGCGTGGCGTCCGGGTGCACGGTGATCGGGTCGGTGACCATGCCGGACTCGGAGCGCTTCACGAGGTCGACCTGGTTGACCTGGTCCTCGATGGAGAGGTTGCGGTGCAGCACGCCGACGCCGCCCTGGCGGGCCATCGCGATCGCCATGCGGGACTCGGTCACCTTGTCCATCGCCGCGGACAGCAGCGGGATGTTGACCCGGACGTTGCGCGAGATGCGGGACGAGGTGTCGACCGCGTTGGGGAGCACCTCGGATGCCCCCGGCAGCAGCAGCACGTCGTCGTAGGTCAGCCCGAGGGTCGCGAATTTTCCGGGCACTCCGTCGACGTTGGCAGTCATGACACCTTCCCCAAATGGCCTTGATCGGTGCGGATGTCCATGCTAACGGGAAGCGCACCTCCCGAATTCCACGGTCGAGCGTGACTCCGGGCTTCGTATGTTCGTACGGAAACGGGGCGAACCCTGTTCAGCGAAGGGGTCGCCTACTGCTCGGCGAGCGCTCGCAGTCTGCTCAGCGCCCGGTGCTGGGCCACCCGGACCGCTCCGGGTGACATTCCCAACATCTGGCCGGTCTCCTCGGCGGTGAGGCCCACCGCGATGCGCAGCAGCAGCAGTTCCCGCTGGTTCTCGGGCAGGTTGGCCATGAGTTTCTTCGCCCATTCGGCATCGCTGCTGAGGAGGGCGCGCTCCTCGGGGCCGAGGGAGTCGTCCGGGCGTTCGGGCATCTCGTCGGAGGGGACCGCCGTCGAGCCCGGGTGGCGCATCGCGGCGCGCTGGAGGTCCGCGACCTTGTGGGCGGCGATGGCGAAGACGAAGGCCTCGAAGGGCCTGCCGGTGTCCCGGTAGCGGGGCAGCGCGAGCAGGACCGCTACGCAGACCTCCTGGGCGAGGTCCTCGACGAAGTGGCGTGCGTCGCCGGGCAGCCGGGAGAGCCGGGTGCGGCAGTAGCGCAGCGCCAGCGGGTGGACATGGGCCAGCAGGTCATGGGTGGCCTGTTCGTCGCCGTCCACTGCGCGATGGACGAGTGCCCCGATCGTCCCCCCGGCAGTGACCGCCTCGTCATCGCGCATCGGTCCATGGTGCACTGCGGCCGGACCGGCCGCGGCACCGTGCCCGTCGTTGTGCACCGAAGCGTTATGAGCAGGTGCGCCGGAACTCATCCCCTGCGCCCTCCCCTTCCGCTCGACCGACTCGTCCCCGAGGAACTCCACACCTCAAGGATGCGGCATCGGCGGCGAAACGAGCAGCGGGCACCCGCCGAGACCGTGCCCCGCACCCGCTCGCGGCGCGGTGGAAGGGGGCCTCGCCGGACCGCCGCACCACGTCTGAGCAGGGAAGTTCGCGCATGAGCCCGCTCCCTCACTGAATGACCGATGTCACCCCGAAGCCGGCCCGATCCGCCGGACGGCCCAGGACGGTCCTGCTTCGGACCGGTCCGGGACCACGGGGCCGGGCGGGCGAGATCGATCCCCGAAGGGACGATCCCTGATGGGACGATCCCCGGTGGGACGATCCCTAACGGACCAGCCCCCACCGGAAGCCGAGCGCCACGGCGTGTGCGCGGTCCGAGGCGCCGAGCTTCTTGAACAGCCTGCGGGCGTGCGTCTTGACGGTGTCCTCGGAGAGGAACAGCTCGCGGCCGATCTCCGCGTTGGAGCGGCCGTGGCTCATGCCTTCGAGCACCTGGATCTCACGCGCGGTGAGCGTGGGCGCCGCGCCCATCTCGGCCGAGCGCAGCCGGCGCGGGGCGAGCCGCCAGGTCGGGTCGGCGAGAGCCTGGGTGACGGTCGCGCGCAGTTCCGCGCGCGAGGCGTCCTTGTGCAGGTAGCCGCGGGCGCCGGCGGCGACCGCGAGGGCGACGCCGTCGAGGTCCTCGGCGACGGTCAGCATGATGATGCGCGCCCCGGGGTCGGCGGACAGCAGCCGCCGTACGGTCTCGACGCCGCCCAGTCCGGGCATGCGTACGTCCATCAGAATCAGGTCCGAGCGGTCGGCACCCCAGCGGCGGAGGACTTCCTCGCCGTTGGCCGCCGTCGTCACGCGCTCGACGCCGGGCACGGTCGCGACCGCGCGGCGGAGCGCCTCTCGGGCAAGCGGGGAGTCGTCGCAGACGAGGACGGATGTCATGGCCGCCCTCCGCAGCTGATGCGCGTCACCTTGTGCCTCCAGGCTGGTACGAATCGTCACCTGTGCGGTCGACCGTCTCGGACGCCTGCCCGAGCGTTTGTGTTTTCAACCGCCACCGCACTACCAACGACGGTCACTCGAAAGAGTTACGGGGCTGCGTGCATTCTTCGGCACTCTACGTGAGGGCGCGGACACAGTGGAGACAGCCACACGGACCCTCAAGCTTTCATCACAACCCATGCCCCGTTCAGCCCTATTTCTTCCCTTTTACTGGTGTCTGAGGCTAGATTCGCAATGAGTCATATTTTCATCTCCTTAGATCGTAGTTGTACGGTCGTGGGCACCGTATCCGCTCAGAACGGCTACAAGGGGTCACACAATGGCAGATTTCTCCCGCCTTCCCGGACCGAACGCGGACCTGTGGGACTGGCAGCTCCTGGCTGCCTGCCGCGGGGTGGACAGTTCGCTCTTCTTCCATCCGGAGGGTGAGCGCGGGGCGGCTCGGAGCGCTCGAGAGAACTCGGCCAAGGAGGTCTGCATGAGGTGCCCGGTCCGCGCACAGTGCGCGGCGCACGCGCTGGCGGTGCGCGAGCCGTACGGCGTGTGGGGCGGGTTGACCGAGGACGAGCGCGAAGAGCTCATGGGGCGGGCGCGCAACCGCCTGGTGTCGGCGTCGTCGGGCGCGAGAGACACCGCTTCGAACACATGAAGGAACGTTTCTCCTGAACGGGGAGCACACCGACGGAGAGCACACAGACGGAGGGCACGCGCGCGTGCCCTCCGTCTTTCACTGCCGCCTCACCGCTGGCGTCTCACTGCTGGCGTCTCACTGCCTGACGTCTCCACTCCGCGCCGCCGCCCGCCCCAGCTGCTCCAGCGTGGCCGTCACCGCCGGAACCTGGGCCAGGTCCGGGAGGGTGAGCGCGACGATCTCCCGCCGCACCGCCGGTTCCAGCGTGAGCACACGAGCGCCACGCGGGCGTACGGACTCGATCGCGAGCTGAGGCAGGACGGCGACCCCGAGACCGGCGCCCACCAGGCCGACCACCGCGGGATAGTCGTCGGTCGCGAAGTCGATGCGCGGGGTGAAGCCCGCGCGCTCGCACACCTGGACCAGTTGGCCGCGGCAGCGCGGACAGCCGGCGATCCACGGCTCGGCGGCGAGATCGCCGATGGCGACGGACTCCCCGCGCGCGAGGGGGTGCCGTTCGGGCACGAGGGCGACCAGCCGGTCCTTCAGCAGCGGCCGTACGACCAGGTCGTCCCACTCGCCGTCGGCGGCGGACCCGGTGTCGCCGGCGTCGCTGCCGCCGCCCGGCGCGCGTTCGTAGCGGAAGGCGAGGGCGATGTCGCAGTCGCCCTCGCGCAGCAGCTCGACCGACTGCGGCGGCTCGGCCTCCTCCAGGGAGACGCGGGTGCCGGGGTGGGCGGCGCGCAGGGCGGCGAGGGCGGTGGGGACGAGCGTGGAGCTGCCGCTGGGGAAGGAGACCAGGCGGACCCGGCCGGCCCGCAGTCCCGCGATCGCGGCGACCTCCTCCTCGGCGGCGGTCAGCCCGGAGAGGATCCCGGCCGCATGCCGGACGAGGGCCTCGCCCGCCTGGGTCAGCCGCATCTCGCGGCCGCTGCGGACCAGCAGGGGCGTGCCCACGGAGGCCTCCAGGGCCTTCATCTGCTGGCTGACGGCCGGCTGCGTGCAGCCCAGTTCGCGCCCGGCCGCCGAGAAGGAGCCGGTGGCGGCCACGGCACGCAGGACGCGGAGATGACGGGCCTCGATCATCCATCGATCATAAGTGAACCTTGGGTCGCGGAGCGAATATT
Source organism: Streptomyces sp. NPDC002623 (assembly GCF_053592635.1). NCBI lineage: Bacteria > Bacillati > Actinomycetota > Actinomycetes > Kitasatosporales > Streptomycetaceae > Streptomyces > Streptomyces sp. NPDC002623. The sequence continues at coordinate 22,146 of NZ_JBSFWB010000048.1, forward strand.
GCGTCGACACTTTGATCTACGGTCGCCTACCGTGACCGTATGAGGCTTCTGTCAGTCAATCTGGGCCACCCGAAGGCCGTGCCGTACACCGACCAGCCGCAGGGGCTGACCGGGATCGACAAGCAGCCGGTCGACGGGCCCGTGCGGGTCTTCGCGCCCGGCCCGAAGGGGGTCGGCGCGAGCGGTCTGGCCGGGGACACGGTGTGCGACCTGCGCCATCACGGCGGCGACGACCAGGCGGTGTACGCCGTCGCGCGCGAGGACCTCGACGACTGGGGGCGCGAGCTGGGGCGCACGCTGGCCAATGGCGCGTTCGGCGAGAACCTCACCACCGAAGGGCTCGACGTCTCCGACGCCCGGATCGGCGAGCGCTGGCGGATCGGCGCCGAGGTGGTGCTGGAGGTGAGCACCGGGCGGATTCCGTGTCTCACCTTCCAAGGCCACATGGGTGAGAAGCGGTGGGTCAGGCGGTTCACGGAGAAGGCGGCGACGGGCGCGTATCTGCGGGTGGTCGTGCCGGGTGAGATCCGCGCGGGGGACGCGGTGGAGATCGTCCATGTGCCGGATCACGACGTGACGGCGCGGATGGCGTTCCGGGCCACCACCACGAACCGGGAACTGCTGCCCCGGCTGCTCGCGGCGGGCGAGGCGCTGCATCCGGAGGCGCTGGCGAGCGCCCGGAAGTACGTGGAGAAGTACGGGGGTTGAAACGACCTCACCGCAGGGGCCGCACGGGAGCGGTGCACACGCGGCCTTCACGTTCAGGAGGCCGCGTGCAGAGAACGGACGCGGACACTCCGGGTCACTAACCTTGCGGCATGACAACGGCTCTCATTACGGGTTCGACCGCGGGGATCGGCGCCGCGTTCGCGCGCAGACTGGCGGCGGACGGGCATGATCTCGTCCTCGTGGCACGGGACACCAAGCGGCTGCGCGAGCAGGCGACCGAGTTGCACGACCGGCACGGCATCGAGGCGGAGGTGCTGACGGCCGATCTGGCGACGGACGACGGCATCGAGAAGGTCGCGGCCCGGCTCGGCGACCGCAAGAACCCCGTCGACCTGCTGGTCAACAACGCCGGCTTCGGCAACAAGGGCCGCTATCTCGACGTCTCCATGGCCGATGAGCTGAAGATGCTCAAGGTGCACTGCGAGGCGGTGCTGCGGCTGACGTCCGCGGCGACGACGGTGATGCGGGAGCGCGGGCGCGGGGGCGTCGTCAACGTGGCCTCGGTGGCGGCCTTCGTGCCGCGCGGGACGTACGGGGCGTCCAAGGCGTGGGTCGTGCAGTTCACGCAGGGCGCCGCGAAGGACCTGGCCGGTACGGGCGTCCGGCTGATGGCGTTGTGCCCGGGGTTCGTGCGCACGGAGTTCCACGAGCGGGCCGGGATGGGCACGGACAACATCCCGGGCTGGATGTGGCTGGACGCGGACAAGCTGGTCGCGGCGGCCCTGCACGACCTCGCGCGCGGGAAGTCGCTGTCGATCCCCGACCCGCGCTACAAGGCGCTGATGGGGCTGGTGAAGGTCACGCCCCGCTCGCTGCTGGGCGGGATCAGCTCGAGGACGGGGCGGAAGTACGGGCCTCAGTGACAGTCCGCGGGCGGTGGTCGGGTGACGTCGGCGCTCCGGTGGGAAAATGGGTCTGAGGGAACCGGACCCAGGGGGGCCGGAGGCGGCGTCATGACATTCGTACAGCTCATCGACTGCAGGACCAGCCGGTTCGACGAGATGGACCGGCTGATGGACACATGGGTCGAACAGACCAAGGGGAAGCGGACGGCGACGCACGCGGTGGTCGGCAAGGACCGCTCCGACGCGTCGCACTTCATCGAGATCGTGGAGTTCCCGTCGTACGAGGAAGCGATGCGGAACTCGAACCTTCCGGAGACGGACAAGGTCTTCCGGGATCTGGTGGCGCTGTGCGACGAGATGCCGACGTTCACGGATCTCGACGTCGTGCGGGACGAGCAGTTGTACGCGGACACGGCACGGCGGTTCTTCGAGACGATCGGCGCCCGGGGTGCGCTGGCGCCGCTCGACGGGCTGGTCGCCGAGGACTATCACGATCATGATCCAGCCAACGAGCAGGACACGATGGGGATGGACGCGATGCGGCGGGAGGTCGAGCGGTGGCGGGGCGGCTTCGACTTCGCCTTCTCCCTCGACGACCAGTTCGGCCAGGGCGACCGCGTGTGCAACCGGTGGACCTGGAACGCGACCCACACGGGCGATTTCGTCGGGATCCCGGCGACCGGGCGGAAGGTCACCATGACCGGGACGACCGTCTTCCGGTGCCAGGAGGACGGAAAGATCGTCGAGGGCTGGTGGCAGTACGACCGGCTCGGGCTGATGGGGCAGCTGGGTGTGCTGGACGCGCTGGAGCAATAGCGCGAGCATAGAAAACGCTGAGGCCCGGCGCCCCTTGTCTGCAGGGTGCCGGGCCTCAGTGCTGGTGCGTCCAGCGAACTGCGTCAGTGCGAGTGACCGTGGCTGTGACCGCCGGCGGCCGGCTCTTCCTCTTCCTTCTTCTCGACGACCAGGGTCTCGGTCGTCAGCAGGAGGGAGGCGATGGAGGCGGCGTTCTCCAGGGCGGAGCGGGTGACCTTGACCGGGTCGATGACGCCGGCCTTGACCAGGTCGCCGTACTCACCGGTGGCGGCGTTGAAGCCCTGGCCCTTGTCGAGCTCGGCGACCTTGGAGGTGATGACGTAACCCTCCAGGCCGGCGTTCTCGGCGATCCAGCGCAGCGGCTCGACGGCGGCCTTGCGGACCACGGCGACACCGGTGGCCTCGTCGCCGGTCTTGCCGAGGTTGCCCTCGAGGACCTTCACGGCGTGGACGAGCGCGGAGCCGCCACCGGAGACGATGCCCTCCTCGACCGCGGCGCGGGTCGCGGAGATGGCGTCCTCGAGACGGTGCTTCTTCTCCTTCAGCTCCACCTCGGTGGCGGCGCCGACCTTGATCACGCACACGCCGCCGGCCAGCTTCGCGAGGCGCTCCTGGAGCTTCTCGCGGTCCCAGTCGGAGTCGGTGTTCTCGATCTCGGCCTTGATCTGGCCGACGCGGCCCTGGACCTCGGAGGAGTCGCCGGCGCCGTCGACGACCGTGGTGTCGTCCTTGGTGACGGTGACGCGGCGGGCGGAGCCGAGCACGTCGACGCCGACCTGGTCGAGCTTGAGGCCGACCTCTTCGGAGATGACAGTGGCGCCGGTGAGGACCGCCAGGTCCTGCAGCATCGCCTTGCGACGGTCGCCGAAGCCGGGGGCCTTGACGGCGACCGCGTTGAAGGTGCCGCGGATCTTGTTCACGACCAGGGTCGACAGGGCCTCGCCCTCGAGGTCCTCGGCGATGATCAGCAGCGGACGCGAGGAGTTGGTCTGGATGACCTTCTCCAGCAGCGGCAGCAGGTCGGAGATCGAGGAGATCTTGCCCTGGTTGATGAGGATGTAGGGGTCCTCGAGGACGGCCTCCATGCGCTCCTGGTCCGTCACGAAGTACGGCGACAGGTAGCCCTTGTCGAAGGCCATGCCCTCGGTGAAGTCCAGCTCCAGACCGAAGGTGTTGGACTCCTCGACGGTGATGACGCCGTCCTTGCCGACCTTGTCCATCGCCTCGGCGATGAGCTCGCCGACCTGCTGGTCCTGGGCGGACAGCGCGGCGACCGCGGCGATGTCGGACTTCTCCTCGATCGGGCGGGCCGAGGCGAGCAGCTCGTCGGAGACGGCCTTGACCGCCGCGTCGATGCCCTTCTTCAGGGAGGCCGGGGAGGCGCCGGCGGCGACGTTCTTCAGGCCCTCGCGGACCAGCGCCTGGGCGAGCACGGTGGCGGTGGTGGTGCCGTCGCCCGCGATGTCGTTGGTCTTGGTCGCCACCTCCTTCACCAGCTGGGCGCCGAGGTTCTCGTACGGGTCGTCGAGCTCGACCTCGCGGGCGATCGTGACACCGTCGTTGGTGATGGTGGGAGCGCCGAACTTCTTGTCGATGACGACGTTGCGGCCCTTGGGGCCGATCGTCACCTTGACCGTGTCGGCAAGCTTGTTGACGCCGCGCTCGAGGGCGCGACGGGCGTCCTCGTCGAACTTCAGGATCTTCGCCATGGGAGCGGTTCAGCCCTCTCGGAAAACGTGGGTGAAACGAACTGCGCCCCCAGCACCCGGCATCACAAGTCGCGGGGGCCAGGGGCGCAGTTCACTGCAGAACTGGGTGAATTACTTCTCGATGATCGCGAGCACGTCGCGAGCCGAGAGGACGAGGTACTCCTCGCCGTTGTACTTCACCTCGGTGCCGCCGTACTTGCTGTACAGAACGACGTCGCCGACCTTGACGTCGAGCGGCAGGCGCTCGCCGTTCTCGAAGCGACCCGGACCAACGGCGAGGACGGCGCCCTCCTGGGGCTTCTCCTTCGCGGTGTCCGGGATGACCAGGCCAGAGGCGGTGGTCTGCTCGGCGTCGAGCGGCTGGACCACAATGCGGTCCTCGAGCGGCTTGATGGCAACCTTGGAGCTGGTGGTCGTCACGATCCGACCTCCCCCTTCGGAGATCTCACGGGGCTAACTGTCTGAGGTGGCGACCAGGTGGATCCGTCGTCGCGGGTGCCGGACCTGCCCGTCGCTATTGGCACTCTCCAGGGGGGAGTGCCAGAAGCGAGACTATGACCGCGGTTAGCACTCGGTCAAGCGGAGTGCCAATGCCTGCGGCGCGTCGGCGGGAAATCGGCCCTGAAGGGGCCTTGTCCTCGAACGCCGGACGGGCTGAGTGGCTACAGGTAGTCCTCCAGCCCGGCCACCGTCAGGCCCTGGGCCTGTGCCTGGCGCAGGAGTCGGGTCGTGCGTTCCGTCAGGCGCGGGCCCGGCGACTCGTCCGGGGCCACGGCGACGATGTCGCCGGGGTGGAGGCGGTGGGGGCCGTGGGTGTAGGTGAGGTCGGTGGGGCCCATCGAGACGCGCCACAGGACGATCGCCGCGATGCCGCAGTCGGCGGCGGCGCGCCGGGTGGTGGTGTCGTAGGCGCCGTACGGCGGGCGGAAGAGGCGGGGGCGCAGGCCGAAGCGGGAGCGGAGTTTGTCCTGCTGGCCGCAGATCTCGGCGCGCTGGCCGGCGTAGGGCAGACCGCGCAGGGCCGGGTGGTCCAGGGTGTGGTTCTGGATGTTCGCGCCGACCGACTGCAGCCGGGCGAAGTGGGCGTAGCCCGGGCCCACCACGCTGTCGGTGAGGAACATGCTCACGGGGAGGCGCAGTTCGCGGACCATGTCGATGAAGCGGGGGTCGCGTTCCGCGCCGTCGTCGTAGGTGAGGAAGACGACCTTGTCGGCGGTCGGGATGCGGTCGACGACCGGGGGGAGGGCCGTGCCCGGGCTGCCCGCCAGCGAACGGGACGGGTCCTTCGGGGCCGGGGCCAGGGGGCCCGTCAGGCCCCAGCGGCGGTAGGGGGCGGGCTCGGCCGGGGCGGTCGGGTGCACCCGGGCGGCGGCCTTCTTGCCCAGCCGTTCGATGGGGTCGACGGACTGGGCGCAGCCGGACAGGGTCGCCAGGGTGGCCGTCGTCAGGATCAACAGTACGGTCGTCAGGCCCCGCCGCGTCCTCACAGGTAGTCCTCCAGCCGGGCCACCGCGTACCCCTTGTCCGTGACCTTGTTCAGGAAGCGGCGGACCATGTCGGGCATCGTGCCCTTCCAGTCCTCGCGGCCGCGGAAGTGGCTCAGGACGATGTCGCCGGGGTGGAGGTCCTGGTCCCACTCGCGGTACTCCCAGTGGTCGACGAAGACCTCCTCCGCCCAGAGCGGGGCGTAGCGCACGCCGCAGGTCTTCGCGGCGCGCAGGCTGTCCTGGTCGTAGTTGCCGAACGGCGGCCGGAAGAGGACGGGGCGCTTGCCGTAGCGCTTCTCGATCACGTCCTGCATGCCGCAGATCTCGCGCTTCTGGCGGGCGTAGGAGAGGGCGGGCAGGTAGGGGTGGCGGAGGGTGTGGTTGTTCAGGCCCACGCCGAGGTCCTGCATCTTCTTGAAGTAGCCGTAGTCGTCCTTGACCAGGTAGTCGCTGAGGAAGGCGGTGTACGGGATCTTCAGCTCGCTCATCATGCGCAGGAACGCGGGGTCCTTCTCGGCGCCGTCGTCGATGGTGAGGAAGACGACCTTGTCCTTGGTCGGGATCGTGGTGAAGACCGGCGGGAGACCGAGTTCCTCGTGGTCGGCGACCTCGAAGCCCTTGCGGGTCGTGATCTCCGGCTTGTGCGCGGGCGGCGCGGGGGGCGTCAGCGGGACCTTCCGCAGGCCCCAGCGCCGCGCGGCGGCGACCCGGGCCTGCTGGGCGGCGCGGAGCCGGGCTGCGTACGAGTGCAGGGCGCGGGCCGGCGGTGCGGCGGGCGCCGCCTGCTCGGGCGGCTGACCCGGCGCGGGGCTGGCCCCCTTGCCCACTCCGCCGCCGAGCCCTCCCCCGGCTCCCGCACAGCCCGTCGCGATGGAGGCCAGGGTGAGCAGGCCGACGACACTCCGCAGACCGGCGCTCCGGAGGCCGACGCTCCGAGGGCCGACACTCCGAGGGTCGACGCTCCGAGGGCCGGCGCTTCTGAGACCAGCCTTGCTGAGACCGGCGCTGCGGATGCCCGTCCGAGCGCGGGGCCTCCGAAAACGTCCGCACTTGTCATCATCTTGTACGACAGATCCCATGGCGCCGGATCCTCGCAGCCGTCGCCCCGGAACCCCGCCCGACACCGCCGCCCGAGCGCCCACCGTCCACCGACTGGCCCACAGGGGCGGCCGGGGTGGCCGACAATGGCCTGGTGAACGACCTCGCTCCCCTCCTCACCCCCGAGGGCCGCGCCCTCCTCGACCTGGTGCGTGGCACCGCCCCGGCCGACGAGCTCGGCGTCGCCACCCGGTTGCGGCGCGAGCATCCCGCCGAACTGGTGTCCGCGGCGCTCGGTCAGGCGCGGCTGCGGCAGCGGGCGACGGTGAAGTTCGGGGCCGAGGACGCGGAGCGGATGTTCTTCACGCCCAACGGGGTGGAGCAGTCGACGCGGGCGAGCGTCGCCGGTTATCGGGCCGAGCGGATGAAGGCGCTCGGGGTGACCTCCGTCGCCGACCTGTGCTGCGGGATCGGCGGTGACGCGATCGCGCTCGCCCGGGCCGGGATCCGGGTGCTGGCCGTGGACCGGGACCCGTTGACGGCGGCCGCGGCGCGCGCGAACGCCGACGCGCTGGGGCTGAGCGAGCTGATCGAGGTGCGGGAGGCGGACGTCACCGAGGTGGACACCGCCGGCTACGACGCCGTCTTCGTCGATCCGGCGCGCCGGGGCGGACGCGGGCGGGTCTTCGATCCGGAGGCGTACTCGCCGCCCCTGTCGTGGGCGATCCGCGCCGCCCTCGCCGCCCCGCGCGCCGCGCTGAAGATCGCGCCCGGTGTGCCGCACGAGGCGATCCCCGCCGAGGCCGAGGCCGAGTGGATCTCGGACGGCGGGGACGTGAAGGAGGCGGTGCTGTGGTTCGGGACCGAGCCGGGGGCCGTGCGGGCCACCCTGCTCCCGGGACCGCGGACCCTCCTCGGCGCCGGGCTGCCCGACCCGGCGGTCCGCCCGGTCGGGCGGTATCTGTACGAGCCCGACGGCGCCGTCATCCGGGCCCATCTGGTCGCCGACGTGGCCCGGGAGCTGGACGGCGGGCTCATCGACGAGACCATCGCCTACGTCACCGCCGACGCCCTGCACCCCACCGCGTACGCCTCCGCCTACGAGATCACCGATCAACTGCCGTTCAACGTCAAGAAGTTGAAGGCGCTGCTGCGGGAGCGGGAGGTGGGGATCCTGACCGTGAAGAAGCGGGGGTCGGCGGTGGAACCGGAGGAGCTGCGCAGGAAGGCGCTGCCCAAGGCGCACGGGAAGAACGCGGCGACCGTGGTCATGACCCGGGTCGCGGGGGCGCCGACGATGCTGATCGGGCGGCCGGTCTAGGGCCTGATCCGCCGGGGAGGCCTAGTCCGTCTCTTCGGCCCGGCGCAGCAGGAGTCGGCGTTCCCGTTCGTTGCGGGCCAGTGAGGCCGCTCGGGTGAACTCCGCCTTCGCCTCCGTCGTCCGGCCGAGGCGCAGCAGCAGGTCGCCGCGGACGCTCGGCAGCAAGTGGTAGTCACGCAGGGCGGGTTCGTCGGCGAGGGCGTCGACGACGGCCAGGGCCGGGGCCGGTCCCTCCGACATCGAGATCGCCACCGCGCGGTTCAACTCCACGACAGGGGACGGGGATCGGGCGGCGAGGAGCCCGTACAGGGTCGCGATCGTCGGCCAGTCGGTCTCCTCATAGGTGTACGCGTGCGCGTGGCAGGCGGCGATGGCCGCCTGGAGGGCGTACGGGCCGGGGGCGCCGGTGGCCACCGCGTCCGCGCGGCCGAGGGCGGTGATGCCGCGGGCCATGAGCAGACGGTTCCAGCGGCGGCGGTTCTGGTCCTTGAGGAGGACGGGGTCGCCGTCCGGGCCGGTACGGGCGGCCGAGCGGGACGCCTGGAACTCCAGCAGGGAGGCCAGGGCGTGCACTTCGGGTTCCTTCGGCATCAGCGCGGCCAGGAGGCGCGCCAGGCGCAGGGCGTCCTCGCAGAGGCTCGGGCGCAGCCAGTCGTCGCCCGCCGTCGCCGCGTAGCCCTCGTTGAAGATGAGGTAGATGACGTCGAGGACGGAGCCGAGCCGGACCTCACGGTCGGGGCCGTAGGGCACCTCGAAGGGCACGTTCCCGGTGGCCAGGGTGCGTTTGGCGCGCACAATTCGCTGGGCGATCGTCGGCTCGGGGGCGAGGAAGGCGCGGGCGATCTCGGCGGTGGTCAGGCCGCCGAGGAGGCGGAGGGTCAGGGCGATGCGGGACTCGGCGGACAGGACCGGGTGACAGGTGGTGAAGACGAGCCGGAGGAGGTCGTCGTCGATGTCGTCGGGGGCGGAGGGTTCCTCGGGCAGGACCGTCGTCTCCAGGGTGCGGCCGATCTCCTGGAGCTTGCGGGCGTAGTTCTCCCGGCGCCGGATCAGGTCGACGGCGCGACGCCTGGCGGTGGCCGTCAGCCAGGCGCCCGGGTTGTCGGGCACGCCGTCCCTCGGCCACTGCTCCAGCGCGGCGACCAGAGCGTCCTGCGCGAGTTCCTCGGCGATGCCGACGTCGCGGACCATGCGGGCGACGGCGGCGATGACGCGGGGGGACTCGATACGGAAGACGGTCTCGACGACGGCACGGGGATCGGTGGCGGTACGGGGGTCCGAGGCAGGCTGTCGTTCCACAGCCCACCATCGAACACCCCGAGCGCGTGCAGACCAAGAACGGCTCGGCCGGAAGGCTCAGCCCTCGGCGATCTCCCGCACCTCGCAGGTCACCGTCCAGAACTCCTCGTGGACCTTCAGGAAGCGCTTCGTCCACTCGACGGCCTCGGCCATGTCCTTGCACTGCATGAGCGCATAGCCGCCGACGACCTCCTTGGACTCGGTGAAGGGTCCGTCGGTGACGGAGATCTTCCCGCCCTCCCAGTGCACACGGGCACCCTGCGCGGACGGGGTGAGCCCGGCGGTGTCGAGCATGACGCCGGCCTTGGTGATCTCCTCGATCAGCTCGCCCATCCGCTGCATCAGCTCGGGGCTGGGGCCCTCCGCGGGGGCGCCGGCCTCGTCGATCTTCACGAGCGACAGGTAGCGGGGCATGGTGACTCCTCGGGTCCGGCGGGCCGGGTCCTTCCCGGCCTCTCACCCCTGCGTCGAACGGGAGACGGCCGGATCGACACCCTCGCCGAAGATTTCCGGGGAAGTTTCCGAGGAACTCTTCCGTGGGCTGCTGCCGGCCGCTACTTGAGCGACTCCCACAGCTCGCTCGCCTCCGGTTCCTGCGCCACCACCCGGTTGGGGTCGGACGGGGCCGTCACCACCGGCAGGGTGACCGTCTCGACCCGGTCGGCCGTCAGGCCCTTGAGGCTCTCGCCGAGTTCCATCAGTTCGGTGAGGGAGTTCAGGCCGGTGTCGGTGGTCAGGCTGCCGGTGATCGCGTCGGCGACCCCGTAGAGCTCGGTCGGACTGGTCAGCAGGTTCGTCGAGGCGATCTGCTCCAGCAGGGCCTTCACCAGCTTCTGCTGGAGGCCTATCCGGCCGAGGTCGCTGCCGTCGCCTATGCCGTGCCGGGTGCGGGCCAGGGCGAGGGCCTGGGTGCCGTCGAGGTGATGGGTGCCGGCCGCGAGGGTCAGATGGCTGTCCTCGTCGTCGATGTCCTGGTCGGTGGTGACGGTGACCCCGCCGAGCGCGTCCACGAGCTTCGCGAAGCCCGAGAAGTCGACCTCGATGTAGTGGTCCATACGGACGTCCGTGATCGACTCGACCGTCTTGACGGCGCACGCCGGACCGCCCACCGAGTAGGCGGTGTTGAACATGACGCCGTAGGCCACCGCCGTCGAGCCGCCGTCGGCCAGTGGGCAGGAGGGGCGGGTGACGAGGGTGTCGCGCGGGATGCTGACGACCGTGGCCGTCGTGCGGCCGGCGTCGATGTGCACGACCATCGCCGTGTCGGAGCGGGCGCCCTCGCTGTCCCCGCCGCCGAGTTCCTGGTTCTCCGTGCCGCTGCGCGAGTCCGAGCCCAGGACGAGGATGTTCACGGCCTCGGTCGGCAGCGCGGCGGCGGAGGCCGAGCCGGACGGCGTCGGGGTGGTGACCGCCTTCGCGGGACGGTTGTCGCCGAGCGCCTGGTCGATGTCGACGCTTCGGATGTTGTCGTTGAGGTGCCAGTAGACCCAGCCCGCCGACCCGATGCCCAGCACCAGGACGGCGGCCAGGGTGACGCCGGCGGCCTTCAGCACTCTCGACCGCCGGCCCGCTCTTCTGCCGTCTTCGCCGCGCTCCTCGTGTCCCATCACGGGGAGGAACGTAAATCCGAATTATGAGCGGACTGTTAGGACGGCGAAGACAAGGCAGATTTCTTGTGAAAATCTCACGATCCTCAGCCCGTCATCAGCCGGGGCCGGCCGGCATCAGCCCAGTGTCACGGTGGGCACCGGATTGCTGCCGCTCCAGTTCGCGTTGAAGCCGAAGCTCACCGAACCGCCGTCCGGGACCGTCCCGTTGTACGAGGCGTTCACGCACGACACGGCCGCCCCCGACTGCGTGCAGGTCGCGTTCCAGGACTGGGTGATCTGCTGCCCGGCACCGTACGTCCAGGTCACCTTCCAGGACGACAGCGAGGCTCCCGAGCAGGAGATCGTCACGTTCCCGGTGAACCCGGTGTTCCACTGACTGCCCACGCTGTAGACGGCCGTGCACGCTCCGGTGGGCGGGGGCGTGGTCGTGCCGCCGAGCGCCTCCGCGATGCCGTAGTACGCGGGTTTCGGCGCGTAGTTCGCGTCGTACGGGGTCGCCGCGCCCTGTCCCGGGAAGGTGCTCTCCACCCAGGAGTCGGAGTCGGTGAAGCCCCAGACGGTCAGGTTCACACAGCGCGCGACCGCCACGCAGGCGGCGGTGACCGCCTTGTAGTCGGCCTTCTGCTGGGCGAGCTTGGCGCTGTCGGAGGGCAGCGTCATCCGGATGTCCAGCTCGGTGATCGCCACGTCGAGGCCGAGGTCGGCGAAGCGCTGGATGTTCTGCTGGAAGGTGGACGGCACCTGCCCGAGGATCAGGTGGGCCTGGAGCCCGACGCCGTCGATCGGAACGCCCCGCTCCTTCAGCGACTTGACCAGGTTGTACAGGGCGGTGCTCTTCGCGTTGACGCCCTCGACGTTGTAGTCGTTGACGTAGAGCTTGGCGGCCGGGTCGGCGGCCCGCGCCCAGGTCAGCGCATTGGCGATGTAGTCGACGCCGAGGCCGTTGTACCAGAGGGTCGAACGGTAGGTGCCGTCCTCGTTGAAGGGCTCGTTGACGACGTCCCAGGCGGCGAGCCTGCCCTTGTAGCGGCCGACCTCGGTGGCGATGTGGTTCTGCAGCAGGGTGCTCAGCTGGGCGGACGTCCAGCTGCCGTTGGTCAGCCAGCTCGGGTTCTGGCTGTGCCAGACCAGGGTGTGGCCGCGCACCTGCTGGTTGTGGGCCTGTGCGAAGGCCACGATCTGGTCGGCCTCCGCCCAGTTGAACGTGCCCTGGGTCGGCTCGACCGAGCCCCACTTCATGGCGTTGCCGGGGGTCAGCGAGCCGAACTGCGCCCCGGCGATGTCGCCGTAGGTCCCGGTGAGCTTGGAGCCGGTCACCGCCGTGCCGACGACCTTGCCCTTGGCGGCGCCGAGGGCGCGCAGCGGGGTGTCGGCGGCGTGCGCGGCGGGGGCGGAGCCGAGCAGGGCCGCGGCGACGGTGACGCCGGTGACCAGCGTGATCAGCCGGGTTTTCAGGGAGAAGGTTCTGGAGGATCTCATTGCGGGTGCCTCCGAAAGTTTCGGTCGTTCAACCGATTGACTTCGGAGGAGTGTGGAGACGCCTGCCGCACCCGTCAATACGTCAACTTCCAGCCACCGGCGGCGCCCCCGTGCTCGCCCGCACCACCAGGCTGGTCGCCAGTTCCACCCTGGTGGCCGTCGGCGCCTCCCGCGACGTCGACCGCCCCAGTTCCAGCACCAGCCGGGCCGCCGCCTCCGCCATCTCGGTGAGCGGCTGGCGTACGGAGGTCAGCGGCGGGCCCACCCAGCGGGCCACCGGCAGGTCGTCGAAGCCGACCACGCTCACGTCCTCCGGGATGCGCAGCCCCAGCTCACGGGCGGCCTCGTAGAAACCGAGCGCCTGGAGGTCGTTGCCGGCGAAGACGGCGGTGGGCCGGTCGGGCCGGTCGAGGAGCTCGCGGCCGAGCCGGTAGCCGGTTTCGTGGTGGAAGTCGCCGGTCTTGATCAGCCCCTGTTCGACCGGCAGCCCGGCCGTCTCCAGCGCGGCCCGGTAGCCGTCCATCCGGGCACGGCTGCACATCATCTGCGGCGGCCCGCTGATCGCCCCGATCCGCCGGTGCCCCAGCTCGACCAGATGCCGGGTCGCGGCGAGGCCGCCCTGCCAGTTGGTCGCCCCGATGGACGGCACGTCGGCGCCCGGGTCGCCGGCCGGGTCCATCACCACGAACGGGATGGAACGGCTGGTCAGCAGCGCCCGCTGGGACTCGTCGAGCCCGGACAGCACCAGGACGACACCGTGCGGGCGGCGGGCGGCGACCTGGTCGGCCCAGGTCCGGCCGGGCGTGAGCCGACCCGCGCTCTCGCTCAGCACCACGCTCAGCCCGGCGTCCCGCGCCACGTTCTCCACACCCCGGATGACCTCCATCGCCCAGGCGCTGTCCAGCTCGTGGAAGACCAGGTCGATCAGCGGGGAGCGGGTCGCCTCGGCGCGCCGGCGCCGGTAGCCGTGGGCGCGCAGCAGTTCCTCGACGCGGGTGCGGGTCGCGGGGGCGACGTCGGCGCGGCCGTTGAGGACCTTCGAAACAGTCGGTGCCGAGACGCCGGCCTCGCGGGCGATCTCCGCAAGGGTCGCGGTCTGCGTCTGCCGCGCTTCTGTCCGCGTTTCTGTGGGCTCCGAGGGTGTCATGGCGGCGATCGTATCGTCACGCGACCTCTTGACGAACCCAGTACGACGCCATAGGTTCCCGGAACATTCGAAGTACAGCTCGAAACATTCGCACACAACGACCTGTCCCTCTGGTGGCTCACCGACCTCTGACAGGAGTTTCATGACCACCGCCCCCTGGCGTGACCCCGCCCTGCCCGCCACCGCCCGCGTCGACGACCTCCTCCCCCGGATGACCCTGGAGGAGAAGACCGCCCAGCTGTACGGCGTGTGGGTCGGCGCCGCGACGGACGGCGACGGAGTCGCCCCGCACCAGCACGACATGACCGCCGACTACGACTGGAACGAGCTGATCACCCGGGGGCTCGGCCAGCTGACCCGGTCCTTCGGCACCGCCCCCGTGGACCCGGCGCTCGGCGCGCGCGCCCTGGCCCTCGCCCAGCGGCGGATCGTCGCGGCGGGCCGTTTCGGCATCCCGGCGGTCGCCCACGAGGAGTGCCTGGCCGGCTTCACCGCCTGGCGGGCCACCGCCTACCCGGTCCCGCTGGCCTGGGGCGCCGCCTTCGACCCGCCGCTGGTGGAGGAGGTGGGCCGGGCGATCGGCCGCGACCTGCGCGCGGTCGGCGTCCACCAGGGCCTGGCCCCCGTCCTGGACGTCGTCCGCGACCCGCGCTGGGGACGGGTCGAGGAGACGATCGGCGAGGACCCGTACCTGGTCGGCACGGTCGGCACGGCCTACGTGCGCGGCCTCGAGTCGGCCGGGGTCGTCGCCACGCTCAAGCACTTCGCCGGGTACGCCTCCTCGGCGGGCGCCCGCAACCTGGCCCCGGTGCGCGCGGGCACCCGGGAGTTCGCGGACGTGACGCTGCCGCCGTTCGAGATGGCGCTGCGCGAAGGCGGCGCGCGCTCGGTGATGGCCGCCTACACCGAACGCGACGGCGTCCCGGCCTCCGCCGACCCCGAGCTGCTGACCCGCCTCCTGCGCGAGGAGTGGGGCTTCACGGGGACGGTCGTCGCCGACTACTTCGGCATCGGCTTCCTGCAGACCCTGCACCGGGTCGCGGGCACCGCCGCGGAGACGGCCCACGTCGCCCTGGCGGCCGGCATCGATGTCGAGCTGCCCACGGTGAAGTACTACGGCGAGACGCTCGTGGCGGCCGTGCGGGCCGGCGAGGTCGCCGAGGAGCTGGTCGACCGGGCCGCCCGGCGCGTCCTGCTCCAGAAGTGCGAGCTGGGCCTGCTGGACGAGGACTGGCGGCCGCCGAGCCCCGAGTCGGTCGAGTCGATCGACCTCGACCCGGCGGCCAACCGCGCCCTGGCCCGGCGGCTGGCCGAGGAGTCGGTGGTCCTGCTGGACAACCCCGACGGCCTGCTCCCGCTCGCCCCCGACACCCGGGTCGCCGTGGTGGGGCCGCGGGCGGCGGACGCGCTGGCGATGCTCGGCTGCTACTCCTTCCCCTCGCACGTCCTGCCCCATCACCCCGGGGTGGAGACGGGCATCGACATCCCGACCCTGCTGGAGTCCCTGCGGGCCGAACTCCCGGACGCCAAGGTGACGTTCACGGAAGGCTGCGGGGTCTCGGACCCGGATCCGTCCGGCTTCCCGGAGGCCGTCGCGCGCACCGCGGAGGCCGACGTCTGCGTGGCCGTGCTCGGCGACCGGGCGGGCCTGTTCGGCCGGGGCACCTCGGGCGAGGGCTGCGATGTGACCGACCTGAGCCTGCCGGGCGTCCAGGGCGAGCTGCTGGACACGCTGGTGGCGACGGGCGTCCCGGTCGTCCTCGTCCTGCTCACCGGCCGTCCGTACGCGCTCGGCCGCTGGCACGGGCGGCTGGGGGCGGTCGTCCAGGCGTTCTTCCCGGGCGAGGAGGGCGGTCCGGCGGTCGCGGGAGTGCTGTCGGGCCGCGTCAACCCGTCCGGCCGCCTCCCGGTGAGCGTGCCGCGCGTGCCGGGCGGCCAGCCCTGGACCTACCTCCAGCCGCCCCTGGGCCTGGCCGGCGAGGTCAGCAACCTGGACCCGACCCCGCTGTACCCCTTCGGCCACGGGCGCTCGTACACGGAGTTCGCCTGGGAGGACTTCACCGGCGGCCCGGCCACGGAAGACGGGCCGACCGCGGTGGACGGCCCCGCGACGGAGATCGGCACGGACGGCGCCCACGACCTGTCCGTCACCGTCCGCAACACCGGGGACCGGGCGGGCGCGGAGGTCGTGCAGCTGTACCTGCACGACCCGGTCGCCTCGGTGACCCGCCCCGACGTCCGTCTGATCGGCTACCGGCGGCTGGAGCTGGCGGCGGGCGAGTCGGCGCGGGTGACCTTCCGCTTCCATGCCGACCTGTCCGCGTTCACCGACCGCGAGGGCCGGCGGATCGTCGAACCCGGGGTGCTGGAACTGCGGTTGGGCACCTCCAGCGCCCAGGTGCGGGAGGTGGCCCGGGTACGGCTGACGGGGCCGGTGCGCGAGGTGGGGGCGGGGCGGCGGCTGCGCTGCGAGACGGAGGTTTTGCGTAACTGAGGTGCGGCCGGGGGGTGCCCGCATGGCACAATCCGCCGACACTCCAGGCACATGACGGGACCGCCATGGACACCCCCATATCCGCATCCGAGGGCACAGCCACGTCCGAGGGCACAGTCGCGGCCGAGGACGGCCGTGGCCGTGAGTGGCTGCTCGGCATCGCCATGCCGGTGCTGGCCTGGCTGCCCAGGGCGGTCACCGGATCGGCCCTGCTCCTCGCGCTGTACCTCTGGGGTCTGCACTGGCAGGCGGCCGGGGCGCTGATCCTGCTCGTCGTCGGGGTCTCCAGGAGCGTCCTGGAGACCCGCGACCCGCTGCCCGGCCGGGCCGTCCGCCCCGAGGACGAACCGGAGCTGGCCGAGCTGGTGCGGGACGTCGCCGAGCGGCTCGGGTTCCGCGAGCCGCTCCTCGTGCGGATCGTGCCGGTCGTCCAGGCGTCCCTGGGCCGCACCCGGGTGAGCGGAGTGCGCACCCACGTGCTCCTCCTCGGCCTGCCGCTGCTGCGCAACCTGACCGAGGCCCAGCTGGCCTCCGTCATCGCGCACGAGCTGGCGCACGAGAAGCACCTGGGCGACCGCCGCCACCGTCTGCTGCGGTTCGGCCGCGCCGTGCTCGCGGAGCGGCTGGAGGGCCGCTTCCGCCCCCTCGCGCCGCCGGCCGCACCGCTGCTGCGCGCCGGGCAGCCCCGGCTCTGGGCCCAGGAGACGGCCGCCGACGCCGACGCGGCGCGGATCGCGGGCACCGAGGCCACCGCCGAGGCGCTGCGCCGGGCCGGGCTGCTGCACGCCGTGTTCGAGGCGTTCGGCGAGCGCTGGGTGGCGGCGCTCGCCGAGGAGGACGCCTGGCCCGTGGACCTCTACGACGCCTTCGACACCGCCGTGAGCGACCCGCACGTCGCCCGCCGGGCCGCCCGCGCCGCGGCCGAGGAGGACGCCATGGACCCGTACGGCGCCGCCGACCACCCGCCCCTGGACCGACGGCTGACCGCGTTGCCGGCCCACGCCGGGACCCCGTACGGCGACGCTCCCCTCGCCCTGCGGACCGGGGCGGCCGTCGCGGCGTGGTGCGACCGGCAGCTCGCGGGTCTGGACCTGCAACCGGAGCCGGAGCCGGGCGACGAGCTGGACCGGGTGCGCATCCTCGACCTGCCCGCCGACCGGCTCCGCGAGCTCGGCTTCGACACCCGCCTCGCCCTCCTCCACGCGACCGGCCGGGACAGCTCGACCGAGGCGGTGGCGCAGGCCCTGGAGGCCCTCGCCGACGGCAGCTGGCCGAGGCTGGCCCGCCGTCTGGAACCCGCCCTGCGCCGGGCCCCCGCCGCCGTCCGCCCGGTGTTCGCCCGCAGCGTCCTGGCCGGCGCCCTGAGCGCGCCGTTCGCGGAGGTGCTGTGCACGACGGGCTGGACGTACACCAGCCGCTGGCTCGGCACGGTCGTCACCGCGCCGGACGGCGAGCGGGTCGTCGACCTGCACGAACTGATCGGCGAGGCCCTGATCGGCGGGGACCCGGCGCCGGTGCTCGCCCTGTGGACGTCCGCCGAACCGAAGGAGTGGGCCGTATGAGACGCCCCGGACCCGCCCTGCGCGTGGGCCTGCTGGGCGTGGCCGTCACCCTCACCGGCTACGCCCTCTTCGCCGGCTGGCTCGGCCTGCACGCCCAGCGCCACGCCGACGCCCGCGACCGGGCCACCGCGACGGCCGTCGGCGTGGTCGTCGAGGACGGCATCGGCGACGAGGACGACATCCGGGTGCGCTGGACGGACGCCGAGGGCCGCACCCACGTGCAGCGCTTCGGCGTCTACGACACCGACCGCTACCGCAAGGGCGGCCGCTTCCCGGTGGCCTACGACTCCGCCGACCCGACGCCCGAGGGTTTCCCGGCCGACCCGGACGAGACGGCGGCCGAGGACGATCTGATCGTCCCGATCGTCCTGGGCACGGCGGCGGCCCTCCCCCTCCTCGGCGTCTGGGCCTGGCGGGGCCTGCGCTTCCGCCTCACCGCCCGCCGCCCGGGCCGCCCGATGACGGCGCGTGTCCGCTACGGCCGACAGCGGGCGACGAGGACGACCTGGCTGGAACTGACGGCACCCGACGGCACCCGGCGCCGGCAACGGGTCATGTGGCACCCGATCCTGGACGACACCCCCGCCGACGCCCCGGTGACCGTGCACGGCCCGCCCCGCCGCCCCTGCGTCGTCGTCCTCCCCGACGGCACCCGGCTGGTCCCGCTGGGCCGGCCACGACCCGCGACCGAGTTCACCGCTCTCTTCGACGACGAGGCCGTCCGCGCCGACCTGCGGGACGCCTTCGTCCTCCCCGCCGACATCGTCGTACGCCCCGCCCGCGCCCCCTGGTGGCGCGGCGCACTGACCGCCGCGACCGGCACCGCCCTCGGGGTCGTCACGGGCCTCGCCGTGAGCGGCGCAAGCCTGGTCGCGGCGGTGGCCTTCGGCCTGTGCGCGGCCACCCTGCTCACGTCGGCGTGGGCCCTGGCGGCGCCCCAGCCCTAAGGGGACTCCGGCACCGACTCGAACCGCCACCGGTGCACCGCCCGGATCACCAGCTCCCCGTCCGGCTCCGGAAGTTCGGGCAGGACGGCGTCGTAGGCGGCGTCCCACCAGGTCATGACCAGCACCCGGTCCTGCGGGGCCCGGAGGGTCTCCCGGCGCAGGGGCCGCTCGGCGAGCTCCTGCGCCCGCGCCCATGCCAGCAGCTCCGCGCCCCGCCCGGCGACCGCGCGGGCCTCCCACATCAGCGCGACGGTCATGAGTACAGGTTGTCCTTGGCGACCTCGTGCACATGATCGTGGGCGTGGGTGTGGGTGTCGTGGGTGCGGCCCGGGACATGCGGGTCCGTCACCGGGAGCGACGAGTCCGCCGACAGGTCCCAGCTCGACGCGGCCCGCCCCCGGGCCACCATCTCCGCGCCCAGGGCGGCCACCATCGCGCCGTTGTCCGTGCACAGCTTGGGGCGCGGCACGCGCAGCCGGATGCCGGCCGCCTCGCAGCGCTCCTGGGCCAGCACCCGCAGCCGGGAGTTGGCGGCCACGCCGCCGCCGATCATCAGATGGTCGACGCCTTCGTCCTTGCAGGCCCGGACGGCCTTGCGGGTCAGGACGTCCACGACCGCCTCCTGGAAGGAGGCCGCCACGTCCCGGACCGGCACGTCCTCGCCCGCCGCCCGCTTCGCCTCGATCCAGCGGGCGACCGACGTCTTCAGACCGGAGAAGGAGAAGTCGTACGCCGGGTCGCGCGGGCCGGTGAGGCCGCGCGGGAACGCGATCGCCTTCGGGTCGCCCTCGCGCGCGTAGCGGTCGATGACCGGGCCGCCCGGGAAGCCCAGGTTCAGCACCCGGGCGATCTTGTCGAAGGCCTCGCCCGCCGCGTCGTCGATGGTCGCGCCCATCGGACGGACGTCGGAGGTGATGTCGCTGGACAGCAGGAGCGACGAGTGGCCGCCGGACACCAGCAGCGCCATCGTGGGCTCGGGCAGCGCGCCGTGCTCCAGCTGGTCCACGCAGATGTGGGAGGCGAGGTGGTTGACGCCGTAGAGGGGCTTGCCCAGGGCGTAGGCGTAGGCCTTCGCCGCCGAGACGCCGACCAGAAGGGCGCCGGCCAGGCCCGGACCGGCCGTGACCGCGATGCCGTCGAGGTCCCTCGCGCTCACCCCCGCTTCCTTCAGCGCCCGGTCGATGGTCGGGACCATGGCCTCCAGGTGGGCCCGGGAGGCCACCTCCGGCACGACCCCGCCGAAGCGGGCGTGCTCGTCGACGCTGGAGGCGATCGCGTCCGCCAGCAGGGTCGTGCCGCGCACGACGCCCACGCCGGTCTCGTCGCAGGAGGTCTCGATCCCCAGAACCAGGGGTTCGTCAGCCATTGTTCTCGGTTTCCTGTGTCCCTTGTACCGGGGTCGGTACCTGTCTCGATGGGTCGGTGAGGCGCATGACCAGGGCGTCCACGTTCCCCGGCTGGTAGTAGCCGCGCCGGAAGCCGATGGCCTCGAAGCCGAAGCGCTCGTAGAGCTTCTGGGCGCGGACGTTGTCGATCCGGCACTCCAGCATGACCTCGGCGCACTCGAAGGCGGTCGCCGCGCGCAGCAGCTCCGTCAGCAGACGGCCGCCGAGTCCGGTGCCCCAGTGGTCGCGGGCGACGGCGATGGTCTGGACGTCGGCGAGGTCACCGGCGGCGGCCAGACCCGCGTACCCGACGATCCGGTCGTCCTCGGCCGTGTCGACGGCGATCAGATACCGCCGGGTCGCCGCGGGGCCGCGGGCGTGGGCCAGGTCGGACCAGAACATGCCCCGCGACCAGGCGTCCTCGGGGAAGAGGTCCTTCTCCAGCTCCAGCACGGGCTCGATGTGCCACCAGCGCATCTCGCGCAGCACGGGGTTGACGGGTTCGGTCACTTCGGTCACTTGGGGGTGACCACCTTGTAGTTCTTGGGCACCTGGGCGTCCGGCCGGCGCAGATACAGCGGCCTGGGGGCCGGCAGCTCCTCGCCCGCGGCCAGCCGCTCCGCGGCCAGACTCGCGAGCGCCGCCGCGGAGACGTGCTCGGGCTCGTGCGCGTTCGGGAACGTCTCCGGGTAGAGCAGCGCGCCCGCGCCGACGGCCGGCAGCCCGGCCACCTCGTCGGCGATGTCGGCGGGCCGGTCGACGGCCGGGCCCGAGAGGCGGGTCCGGGAGTCGGCGTAGCGCGCCCAGTAGACCTCCTTGCGGCGGGCGTCGGTCGCCACGACGAAGGGTCCTTCGAGGTCGGACGCGTACGCGAGGCCGTCGAGCGTGCACAGCCCGTGCACGGGGACGCCCAGTGCGAGCCCGAAGGTGTCGGCGGTCATCAGCCCCACTCTCAGCCCCGTGTACGGGCCGGGTCCGACGCCGACGACGATCCCGGTGACGGCGTCGAGCCGGAGCCCGGCCCCGGCGAGCAGCCGGTCGACGGCGGGCAGCAGCAGCTCGCCGTGCCGGCGCGCGTCCACCTGACTCGAGGAGGCGATGACGCCGTCGCCGTCGTGCAGCGCGACGGTGATGGCGGGGGTGGCGGTATCCAGAGCGAGCAAGAGCACGCAAACAGCCTACGGCTCCCGTGCCTCGGACACGGCCGTCCCGGTCGGAGGCGCGAACACTGCTAACGTCGCCGCGAAACGTGATCAACAGGACGGATGGGATGGTTCGCCGATGCCGAGCAACAGCGCCACTTTCGTGGCCGGGCTGACCGCGGCAGCCCTGACGACGGTCGGGTTCCTCGCCTTCCACGCGTCGGCGAACGCGCCCGCCGGCCCCGCCGAGCCGCTGCGCAGCGGCGCCCCCGCGAAGGCGGCGAGCGCGCACCGGGACAAGGAGCGCTCCGCGGCGCTGCCGGACCACTCCGGCGTGGGCGAGCGGGTCGTGTACGCGCTGGGCGGCGACCGGGTGTGGCTGGTCGGCTCGAACGACGAGGTCAAGCGCACGTTCAAGGTCGCCCCCGGCAGTGTGGACCCGCTGCCGGGTAGTTACGACGTGTCCTCGCGCTCGGGCGCGGTCACCGGCACCGACGGCACCCCCATCGAGCACGTCGTGCGCTTCACCACCGTGGACGGCGTGACGATCGGCTTCAGCGCGGCGCTGGACGGCTCACTGCCGGAGGCCGACCCGACGGTGAAGACGGGCGGCATCCGGGAGACCGTCGCGGACGGCAACGCGATGTGGGACTTCGCGACGATCGGACAGCGGATCATCGTGATCCCGTGAGCCCGCGATCCGGTGATCCCGTAGGTGGATCAGGCCGCTCTGGGGTGGTCGACCCGTTCGACCCGTTCGACCCGTTCGTTCGTCAGCCCGGGATCGGGCAGCCGCGGCGGTGTCGAGACGGCTTCCGCGGCCGCACACGAGGCCAGCAGGTCGCGCATGGACAGACCGGCGAGCGTGAACGGCCGCGACGGCTGGGCCTGAGACGGGGGCTGGGGCTCTGTGGCCGGCATGGACGCCTCCTGAAGTTCGGGGGCGGGCGAACTTAGGTAGACCTAAGTACGAACTTGATACCATGTGACCACGCACCCGACGCCAAGCGCAACATTTTGCCGACAGGATGTCGGAACATTCACGAAGTCGGATCACGCCGGAACAGCGACGACCTCAGGCCGACGGCACAGCGAAAGCTCAGGCCGACAGCACGCTGAGGTCCGCCGCGGCCCACCGCTCCCCGAGCCCCGTCACCGTCACATGCCGCACCTCGTCCGTCGTGTCGCCGACGGCCCGGTGGATACGGACCTGGAGCCGCTCCTCGGTCAGCTCCTCGACCTTGCCCTCGCCCCACTCCACGACGATCACCGAGTCGGTCAGCGACACATCGAGGTCGAGGTCCTCCATCTCGTCGAGCCCGCCGCCCAGGCGGTACGCGTCGACGTGGACGAGCGGCGGGCCGTCCCCGAGGGAGGGGTGCACCCGGGCGATCACGAACGTGGGCGAGGTGACCGCGCCCCGGACCCCGAGGCCCTCGCCGAGCCCCCGGGTGAGCGTCGTCTTGCCCGCGCCGAGCTCCCCGCTGAGCATCACGAGATCGCCGGCGCGGAGCAGCTTGGCCAGGCGACGGCCCAGCTCCCGCATCTGATCGGGGGAGGTGACGGTGATCTCGACGTCAGCCGGGTTGCGCGCTGCTGCTGGTGCTTCCATAGCCCTTCACGGTAGCCCCTGCGGGCACGGCGCCCGCGCGGGTGAGCAGGTCGGCGAGGCGGTCGGTGACCACTTCCGGGTGCTCCAGCATCACGAGGTGCCCGGCGTCGGGGACGAGGACCAGTTCCGCGTCCGGCAGCAGGTCGGCGATCGCCTCGCTGTGCTCGCTCGGCGTGACCAGGTCCCCGATCCCGGCCAGCACCAGTACCGGCAGGTCCGTGAAGCCGGCGAGCGCCTCGGTCTTGTCGTGGTCGGTGA
Source organism: Streptomyces sp. NPDC002623 (assembly GCF_053592635.1). Taxonomy (NCBI): domain Bacteria; kingdom Bacillati; phylum Actinomycetota; class Actinomycetes; order Kitasatosporales; family Streptomycetaceae; genus Streptomyces; species Streptomyces sp. NPDC002623. Next base: position 45,026 of record NZ_JBSFWB010000048.1, read on the forward strand.
AGGCCGGGTAGAACTCGGCGACCACGTCGATCGGCGTGCCCTCGATCATCCGCTCGGCGAACCGCGCCACGGCCGGATCCACGTCCCGGGACGCGAACGAGTACCGCTTGATGATCCCGGCGAAGAGATCGGCGGTGGCCCGTCGCCCCTTCTCCACCAGGGCCGCCTGCTGTCCGAGCGCCTTCAGCACCCCGGGCAGCACCCGCCGCACCGCGTTCACGCCCGCGACCGGCAGCCCGAAGTTGACCTCGCCCAGCCGCCCGGACGAGGTGCCGACGAAGGCGGTGGCGACGACCCGCTCGCTGATCAGCTCCGGGTACAGCGCGGCCAGCGCCATCACCGTCATCCCGCCCATGGAGTGCCCGACCAGCACGATCGGGCCCTCGGGCACGGCCGCGTCGACGACGGCCTTCAGGTCGCGGCCCAGCTGGTCGATGCTGACCGGCACGCCGTCCTGCACCTGGGCGATGCCGCGCCCGGAGCGGCCGTGGCTGCGCTGGTCCCAGTACACGGCCCGCACGACGCCCCGCAGGGCCGCCCGCTGGAAGTGCCAGGAGTCCTGGTTGAGGCAGTAGCCGTGGCTGAAGACCACGGTGACGGGCAGCGGGGCCTTGCGCCCGAACAGCCGACGGCGCCGACCCGGCGACCCGCCCTGCGGCTCGACGTCGTCGACCTCGTAGTACAGCTCGGTGCCGTCGTCGGCGTACGCCTTGCCCGGGGTGCCGCGCAGCCCGCCGTACGGGCCGGCCGAGTCGAGGGCGAGCCGGGCCTTGGCCCGCATGCCGCGCCCCACGGTCATCCGCTCGATGGCGACGCCGGCCGCCGCGCCCGCGGCGATCACGCCTATCGCGGCGCCGGCGATGCCGGTCGCCCGGCGCCAGCCTCCGCCCGCCCCCGTGGCGGAGACGGCGGCGACCGCCGAAGCGGCGCTCGCCACTGCCTCCGCACCGCTCTCGCTCACGAACCGCTCCTCTCCGGCCGATGCCGCGTCCTGTCAGACATTCACGTCACGCATGCACGTCACACATTCACATGGACGCTTTCACAGGACGCTTTCACAGGGACGCATTCCTATAGACGCGGGGGACCCGCACTCCGATGCGCGTGACGATCTCGTATCCGATGGTTCCGGCCGCCTGCGCCCAGTCCTCCGCCGTCGGCTCGCCGTGGTCGCCGGGTCCGAAGAGGATCGCCTCCGCGCCCGGCTCGGGTTCGTCGCCGCCGAGGTCGACGACGAACTGGTCCATCGCGATGCGCCCGGCGGCCGTCCGCCATTTGCCGCCGACCAGCACCGGGCCGGTGCCGGAGGCGTGCCGGGGAACGCCGTCCGCATAGCCCAGGGGGATCAGGCCCAGGGTGGTCTCGCCCGGGGTGACGTAGTGATGGCCGTAGCTGACGCCGTGCCCGCCCGGGACGTGCTTCACCAGGGCCAGCGAGGCCGCGAGGGTCATCACCGGACGCAGCCCGAAGTCGGCGGAGGAGCCCAGCTCGGGGCTGGGCGAGACGCCGTACATGGCGACGCCCGGCCGGACGAGGTCGAAGTGGCTCTCCGGGAGCGTGAGCGTGGCCGGGGAGTTGGCGATGTGCCGCACCTCGGGCCGGACGCCCTGCCGCTCGGCCTGCGCCACCATCTCCCGGAAGCGGCCGAGTTGGGCCGCGACGGAAGGATGCCCGGGCTCGTCGGCACAGGCGAAGTGCGACCAGAGCCCGGTGATCCGAACGGTCCCCTCGCCCTCGGCCGACAGCGCCTGCGCGACCAGCTCGGCCCAGTCGGCGGGCTGGCACCCGCCCCGTCCGAGCCCGGTGTCGGCCTTGAGCTGAACCCTGGCCGCCCGCCCGGCGGCCCGCGCCCCTTCAACGGCCTCCCGCAGGGCCCAGAGCCCGCTGACGGAGACGTCGAGATCCGCCTCGACCGCCTCCTGCCAGGGCCCGCCCGGAGTCCACAGCCAGCACATGATCCTGACGTCCGCCGGCAGCCCGCCGTCGGCCCGCAAGGCCAGCGCCTCCTCGGGCGTGGCGGTGCCCACCCATGTCGCGCCGGCCTCGACGGCCGCGCGGGCGCAGGCGGCGGCCCCGTGCCCGTAGCCGTCCGCCTTCACCACGGCCATGAACGCCGCACCCGGCGCCTTCGCGCGCAGCGTGCGCACGTTGGCCCGCAGCGCGGCCAGGTCGATCTCGGCGCGGGCACGCATCGGGGCAGCGGGCGGCTTGGCGTTCTCACTCATCGTGCCCAGTGTCTCAGAGGCCTCGGACAGCCCCCGTATTCAGCCCGTGCAGGTGTTGTACCTTCAGCCCCTCCGGGCCCCCTCCAGGGGAGTTCGCGGACCAGGCCCGCTACCCCCGCACATCCCGCCAGGCCGCCGGCAACGCCTCCGCGACGTCGTGCGCCCCCGCCGGCGCCCCGTCCGCCGCGAACCGCCCCGCCAACCCGTGCAGATACGCCCCCACGCTGCCCGCGTCCAACGCGCTCAACCCCGCCGCGAGCAAGGACCCCGCAAGCCCGGACAGCACGTCCCCGCTCCCGGCCGTGGCCAGCCAGGGCGTCCCCGTCGCGTTCACCCGCACCGCACCGGCGCCCCCCGCCTCCGCGACCAACGTCGTGGAGCCCTTCAGCAGGACGACGGCCCGATAGCGCGCCGCCAACTCCCGCACACTGCTCAGCCGGGCCCCCTCCACCTCCTCCCGGGCCACCCCCAGCAGTGCGGCCGCCTCCCCCGCGTGCGGCGTCATCAGCGTGGGCGCGCTACGCCCCCGCACCGCGTCCACGTCCGCCAGCCGCAGCCCGTCCGCGTCGATCAGCACCGGTACCTCGGCGGCAGCCGCCAACACCTCCGCCACCGCCCCCGCGTCGTCCCCGGCGCCCGGCCCGACGACCCACGCCTGCACCCGCCCCGCCTGCTTGGGCCCCTGGTCGGAGACGAGCGTCTCGGGGAACCGCGCGACGACCGCGTCCCCGGCCGGCCCGACGTACCGCACGGCCCCCGCGCCGCCGCGCAGCGCGCCGGCGACGGCCAGCACGGCGGCCCCCGGATAGCGGGCAGACCCGGCGGCGATCCCGACGACGCCCCGCCGGTACTTGTCGCTCTCCCCGCCCGGCAGCGGCAGCAGGCCGGCCACCTCCGCGTGCTGCAGGGCCTCCAACTCGGGCCGGACGGGCAGGACGTCCGCCAGCCCGATGTCGACGAGCCGCACGGACCCGGCGTACTCCCGCGCGGGATCGATCAGCAGCCCCGGCTTGTGCGTGCCGAAGGCGACGGTGAGGTCGGCACGGATCGCACTCCCGTGCACTTCACCCGTATCGGCGTCGACGCCGCTGGGCAGATCGACGGCGACGACGGCGGCCCGGGACCCGGCGACCAGCTCGGCCAGCGCGGCCGCGTCCGGCCGCAGCCCGCCCCGGCCCCCGATCCCGACGATCCCGTCGAGCACGAGGTCGGCGCTCCGCACGACGTCGGCGGCGGCGCCCGGGGCGACCGTGCGCCCGCCCGCCCGTCGCAGGGCCGCCAGCCCGCCGGCATGCGTCCGTTCGGGCGCGAGCAGCACCGCCGTGACGCCGGCCCCGCGCCGGGCGAGCCGGGCCCCGGCGTACAGGGCGTCGCCCCCGTTGTCCCCGCTGCCGATCAGCAGCACGATCCGCCGCCCGTACACCCGCCCCAGCAGATCCGCGCAGGCGGCGGCGAGCCCGGCGGCGGCCCGCTGCATGAGGGCCCCTTCGGGAAGCCCGGCCATCAACTCCCGCTCGGCACGGCGGACGGTCTCTACGCAGTAGGCAGTACGCATGGGGCGAGTCTCCCCCGGCTCCCCCCACCACCGCACACGCTCGACTCAACCTTCCACCACCACCGCTCGGCCGCTCGGCCTCGGGCCACCATCGCTCAGACTCCCGCCACCACCGCTCGGCCTTGCGCCACCACCGCTCGAACTTCCGCCACCACCGCTCGAACTTCCGCCACCACCGCTCGGCCTTGCGCCACCACCGCTCAGACTCCCGCCACCACCGCTCGGCCTCGGGCCACCACCGCTCAGACTCCCGCCACCACCGCTCGGCCTTCCGCCACCACCGCTCGGCCTCGGGCCACCACCGCTCGAACTTCCGCCACCACCGCTCGGCCTTCCGCCACCACCGCTCGGCCTCGGGCCACCATCGCTAAACCCTCGGCCAACATCGCTCGGCCTGCGCCCGCCATCGCTCAGCCTTCGCCCGCCGTCACTCAACCTGCCGCCACCCCCACTCAACCTGCCGCCACCCCCACTCAGCCTTCGGCGACCACCACCGCCGAAGCGACCCCCGCGTCATGACTCAACGACACATGCCAGCTCCGCACGCCCAGTTCGGCCGCCCGCGCGGCGACACTCCCGCGCACCCGCAGCCGAGGCCGACCGCTGTCCTCGACATAGACCTCGGCATCCGTCCACAGCAGCCCGGGCGGCGCCCCCAGTGCCTTGGCCAGGGCCTCCTTCGCCGCGAACCGCGCCGCCAGCGAGGCGACGCCCCGCCGCTCCCCGCTCGGCAGCAGCAGCTCGCTCTCCAGGAACAGCCGCTCGGCCATTGCGGGCGTCCGCTCCAGCGACGCCGCGAACCGCTCGATCTCAGCCACGTCGATACCGACCCCGATGATGCTCATGCCGAGCACCCTAAGGCCGCCCTGTCACCGCCTGCTGCTAGCCTGCGGCGACTTGATCAAGCAGGCTTTCACCGCCGCGCGCCCTGGGGGGCCAGCCCGCGCGCCGCGGACAGTGACGCCAGGGGGCGGAGGCATGACCAGCACGACCAACGGCACACCCATGAGCTCGGGCGGGGGCTCGGGCTCTTCGGGGCCGACATTCGACCCGTACGACAACACACCCGAGCTGATCCCGCTGCGCACCGCCGCGCAGGCCGGTGACTGGCCCGCCGTCCGGGCCTTCTTCGCGGGCCTCGGCTCGGTCGACCAGCTCGCCTCGGCCTCCGGCCTCCTCGCCGACATTCCCGGCGTCGAGAACTTCCTGGAGCGGGCCGCCGCCGAACTGCCCGGCGACCCGCTGCCGCGCACCCTGCTCGCCGAGCGGTATGTCTTCATCGGCTGGGACATCCGCAGCGGCGCCCGCGCCAAGTACGTCTCGCAGGACCAGTTCGGCCAGTTCCACGACTGGCTGCGGCGGGCCGAGCAGATCCTGATCGAGGTGTGCGCCGAGCAGCCCGCGTACGCCCCCGCCTGGACGGCCCGACTGCTCACCGCGCGCGGTCTGCAGCTGGGCCAGGCCGAGGCGCGCCGCCGCTACGACCGGCTCGCCGCCCACCACCCGCACCACTACCGCGCCCAGATGCAGTTGCTCCAGCAGCTGTGCCCGAAGTGGAGCGGTTCCTGGGAGGCGGCGCACGGCTTCGCCCGCGAATGCGCGACCGCCGCCCCCGACGGCTCCAACTCCGGCGCGATGGTCGCCCTCGCCCACATCGAGCACTGGCTGGACCTGGACAGCGGCGAGGACGCGGCCTATCTGCGGGGCGTGCCGGTCCGCGACGACCTGCGCCACGCCGCCCAGGTGTCCGTGCTGCACCCGGCCCACCGGCCCGACTGGAACTCGATCGGCGCGCACAGCGCGTTCGCGTTCGCCTTCTCGGTCGGCGGCCACTTCGCGGACGCGGCCCCGCACTTCGCCTTCCTCGGCGACCGGGCGTCCGAGTTCCCCTGGCAGTACCTGCCCGACCAGAAGTCGGCGTTCCTCAAGTTCCGCAAGTCCGCGCTGGCGAGCCGGGGAGGCAGACAGCTGTGACCACCGACCTGCACGACGACGACAGCGCCGCGGACGCCCTCGGCACCGCCGACGCCCTCGCCGCCCTCACCGGCCTGGTCTCGCACACCAGCACCGACGGCATCCCCACCCTCTACGCCCCGGCCACCGCGTCCGGCGGCAACGAGATCACCGCCGGTCTCTTCTTCCGGGTGGGCCGCGCCGACGAGACCCTGGCCACCGCCGGCCTCACCCACCTCGTCGAGCACCTCGCCCTGCACCGCCTCGGCCTGTCCGACCTGCACTACAACGGCGCGACGGCGAACGCCTACACCCTCTTCCACGTCCACGGCAGCGAGGCGGAGGTGGTCGAGTACCTCAACAGCGTGTGCGCGGGGCTGCGGGACCTGCCGATGGAGCGGCTGGAGACCGAGAAGGAGATCCTGCGCACCGAGGCGGCCGGCCGTGGCGGCGGCCCCCAGCAGCAGCTGCCGCTGTGGCGGTACGGCGCCCAGGGCTACGGCCTGACCAGCTACAACGAGCTCGGCACCTGGGGCCTGACCCCGGACCAGGTCCGCGACTGGGCCCGGACCCGCTTCACCAGGGACAACGCGGTCCTGTGGATCACCAGCGACCACGTCCCCGAAGGCCTGGACCTCACCCTCCCGCGGGGCTCCCGGCTCCCCGCGCCGGCCGCGACCAGCGCCCTGCCGGTCACCCCCGCCTTCATCGGCGGCGACGACGGCCACGTGGTCCTCACCTCGGTGCTCCGCCGCTCCACCGCGGCCAGCGTCTTCGCGGACGTCCTCGGCCGGGCCCTCTTCCAGGACCTGCGCCAGGAGGGCGGCTACTCCTACTCCGCGGAGGCCGACTACTCCCCGCGCGACGCCGACTTCGCCACCCTCACCGCATACGCCGACGCCCTCCCGCAGAAGCAGGACGCGGTCGTCGGCGGCTTCGTCGACACCCTCGCCCGGCTGCGCGCGGGCCGCATCGAGCAGGCCGAGCTGGACTCCGCCCGCGGCAAGATCCTCAAGATGTACGACGCCCCCGACCTCGCCGCGGCCGCGCTCCCCTCGTACGCGCTGAGCCTGCTGCTCGGGCACCGCGTCCTCGCCCCCGAGCAGCACCGGGCCGAGCTGGACGCGGTGACGGTGGACGACCTGCGCGAGGTCGCCCGGGAGACCTGGGCCGGGGCGCTGCTCCAGGTGCCGGGCCGGGGCGTCGACTGGGCGGGCTGCACCCTCGCCCCGCAGTTCTCGACGGACTCCGTCACCGGCACCCGCCACCAGTCCCTGGAGGACGAGGACGTCACCCTGGTCATCGGCACGGAGGGCGTGAGCCTGCTGACCCCGAGGGGCCCGATCACCGTCCGCCACACCGCCTGCTCGGCGATGACCGCCCGCCCCGACGGCGCCCGCGGCCTCACCGGCCACGACGGCTTCTCGGTCAACGTGGAGCCGACCCTGTACCGGGGGGTGACCCCGGAGCGCATCGCGGCTCTCGACGCGGCCGTCCCGGCGGCATCGGTGGTGCGGATGCCGGCCCGGGCCCCGGAGCAGATCCCCCAGCCCCGCAAGCGGTCGGCCTCCGGCGGCAAGAGCGGCGGCAACGCCCACTCGGCCTGGGCCTGGACCACCGCCCTCTGGCTGGTCGGCCTGCTCGCGGCGGCCTGGGGCCTGCTCTGCGCGGTGATCACCTCCGAGGAGGCCTCGGCCGCGAACCCGGAGTGGGACGCGGTGGTGGGCGTCTGGATCATGGAACTCCCGCTGGCCTTCGCCACCTGGAAGCTGTACACGGCCCGCAGACAACGCCGCCGGTCCTGACCGAGCGGGCGGGGCACCCACGCCCACCGGCACCCCGCCCGCTCGACCGTCACCGCCTACTCCCCCGTCACCGGCTACTCCCCCGTCACCGGCTACTCGACCGTCACCGGCTACTCGACGGTCACCGACTTCGCCAGGTTCCGCGGCTGATCCACCTCGTTGCCGCGCGCGGTCGCGAGCTCGCACGCGAACACCTGCAAGGGCACCGTCGCCACCAGCGGCTGGAGCAGAGTCGGAGTCGCCGGAATCCGGATCAGATGGTCGGCGTACGGCACCACCTCCTCGTCCCCCTCCTCCGCGATGACGATCGTGCGCGCGCCCCGCGCCCGGATCTCCTGGATGTTGGACACGATCTTGTCGTGGAGGACGGACCGCCCCCGGGGCGAGGGCACCACCACCACGACCGGCAGATCCTCCTCGATGAGGGCGATCGGCCCGTGCTTCAGCTCACCGGCGGCGAACCCCTCCGCATGCATATAGGCGAGCTCCTTCAGCTTGAGCGCACCCTCCAGCGCGACCGGGTATCCCACGTGCCGCCCCAGGAACAGCACGGTGTCCTTCCCGGCGAGCGAACGTGCCAGCTCCCGCACCGGCTCCATGGTCTCCAGCACCCGCTCGACCTCATGGGAGATCCGCGCGAGGTCCCGCACCACGGCCCGGATCTCGTCCGCCCACTTGGTGCCGCGCACCTGGCCGAGGTAGAGCGCGACCAGATAGCAGGCGACCAGCTGCGTCAGGAACGCCTTGGTGGACGCGACGGCCACCTCCGGCCCGGCATGCGTGTAGAGCACCGCGTCCGACTCACGGGGGATGGTCGAGCCGTTGGTGTTGCAGATCGCCAGCACCTTGGAGCCCTGCTCGCGGGCGTGCCGCAGCGCCATCAGGGTGTCCATGGTCTCGCCGGACTGCGAGATGGCGATGACGAGCGAGCGTGGGCCCAGGATCGGATCCCGGTACCGGAACTCACTGGCCAGCTCCACCTCGCACGGGATCCGCGTCCAGTGCTCGATGGCGTACTTGGCGATCAGACCGGCGTGGAAGGCCGTGCCGCAGGCGACGATGACGACCTTGTCGACCTCCCGCAGCTCGGAGGCCGGGATCCGCACCTCGTCGAGGGTCAGCGCACCGGAGCCGTCGATCCGGCCCAGCAGGGTATCGGCGACCGCCTTGGGCTGCTCGGCGATCTCCTTGAGCATGAAGTAGTCATAACCCCCCTTTTCCGCAGCCGACGCGTCCCAGTCGACGTGGTACTCCCGGACCTCCGCCGGCAGTCCGTCGAACCCGGTGACGCTCACTCCGTCCCGCCGCAGCTCGACGACCTGGTCCTGGCCCAGCTCGATCGCCGACCGCGTGTGGGCGATGAACGCGGCGACGTCCGAGGCGAGAAAGGCCTCGCCCTCTCCAACGCCCACCACGAGCGGCGAGTTCCGCCGCGCGCCGACCACCACACCGGGTTCGTCGGCATGCACCGCGACCAGCGTGAACGCCCCCTCCAGCCGCCGGCACACCAGGCGCATCGACTCCGCCAGATCGGAGGTCGCGGAGAACTCCTCGGCGAGCAGATGCGCGACGACCTCGGTGTCGGTCTCGGAGCCCAGCTCGTGCCCCCGCTCGGCCAGTTCGGCCCGCAGCACGGCGAAGTTCTCGATGATCCCGTTGTGCACGACGGCGACCCGCCCCGCGTTGTCGAGATGCGGATGGGCGTTCGCATCGGTCGGCCCGCCGTGCGTGGCCCACCGGGTGTGCCCGATCCCCGTCGGCCCGGTCGGCAGCGGCCGCGCCCCGAGCTCCTTCTCCAGATTGACGAGCTTGCCCGCCTTCCTGGCGGCGGCGAGCCCACCGTCCGCCAGAACGGCGACTCCCGCCGAGTCGTACCCCCGGTACTCCAGCCGTTTCAGCCCGGCCATGACGACCTCTAGCGCCGACTGAGACCCCACGTATCCCACGATTCCGCACATGCGCGGCAGCCTACGACCGAACCCCACCCCGAAAGAGCCTCCGCGTGCCCGATTTCGGAAATTCTGCGGGAGTTACCCGGACGTGACGGACCCCACCCGCCATCCCGTTCAAACTCCGTTAACAATGGACTGTGATCTCTCCGGTCTCCTCGATGCCCCGGAGCGCCCACCGGCACAGGCCGGAGGCGACTCCCTACGTCGACCTCACCCGCCCCGAGTGGAGCGCGCTGCGTGAGAAGACGCCGCTGCCGCTGACCGCCGAGGAGGTCGAGAAGCTGCGCGGCCTGGGCGACGTCATCGACCTCGACGAGGTGCGCGACATCTATCTCCCGCTGTCCCGGCTGCTCAACCTCTACATCGGCGCCACGGACGGCCTGCGCGGCGCCCTGAACACCTTCCTCGGCGAACAGGGCTCCCAGTCGGGCACCCCGTTCGTCATAGGGGTCGCCGGCTCCGTGGCCGTCGGCAAGTCGACGGTCGCCCGCCTGCTGCAGGCCCTGCTCTCCCGCTGGCCGGAACACCCCCGCGTGGAACTGGTCACCACGGACGGCTTCCTGCTCCCCACCAGAGAACTGGAAGCCCGCGGTCTGATGTCCCGCAAGGGCTTCCCCGAGTCCTACGACCGCCGCGCCCTGACCCGCTTCGTGGCCGACATCAAGGCAGGGAAGGACGAGGTCACCGCCCCCGTCTACTCCCACCTGATCTACGACATCGTGCCGGACCGCAAGCTCACCGTCCGCCGCCCCGACATCCTCATCGTCGAGGGCCTCAACGTCCTGCAGCCCGCCCTGCCCGGCAACGACGGCCGCACCCGCGTCGGCCTCGCCGACTACTTCGACTTCAGCGTGTACGTCGACGCCCGTGTCGAGGACATCGAGCGCTGGTACCTCAACCGCTTCCGCAAACTGCGCGACACGGCGTTCCAGGACCCCTCCTCGTACTTCCGCAAGTACACCCAGGTCTCGGAGGAGGAGGCCCTCGACTACGCCCGCACGATGTGGCGCACCATCAACAAGCCCAACCTGGTGGAGAACATCGCCCCCACCCGAGGCCGCGCCACCCTGGTGGTCCGCAAGGGCCAGGACCACAAGGTCCAACGCCTGAGCCTACGCAAGCTGTAAGGGCCAGCACATGAACACCCGGTGAGCGAAGGCCTTTTGCTTTTCGCTCTTAGGGGCGCGGGGAACTGCGCGACAAGCCACGACGCAGCCGCAGCCCGCAAACCACAGAACCCCCACCCCGAACCCGGCCCCCGCACCCGCACCCACACCCACACCCGCACCGGGCGGCTAGCCCAACGCGGACTTCACCACATCCGCCAACCGCCCCGCCACAGACCGCGCCTGCTCGATGTCCGCAGCCTCGACCATCACCCGCACCAACGGCTCGGTCCCGGAAGGCCTCAGCAGAACCCGCCCGGTTGCGCCCAGCTCCCGCTCCGCCTCGGCGACGGCAACGGCGAGCTCGGCGGAGTCCCCGACCCGGGACCTGTCGACGTCAGGCACATTGACCAGCACCTGAGGCAGCCGCTCCATGACCGAGGCCAGCTCCCGCAGCGACTTCCCGGTCTCGGCGACGCGCGCCGCCAGCATCAGGCCCGTCAGCGTGCCGTCACCGGTCGTCGCGTGATCGAGGATGATCACGTGCCCGGACTGCTCGCCGCCCAGTGCGTACCCGTGCTCCTTCATCTCCTCCAGCACATACCGGTCGCCGACGGCGGCCTGCACGAGCTGGATCCCCTCGCGCTCCATGGCCAGCTTGAAGCCGAGGTTGGACATGACGGTCGCGACAACGGTGTCCGAGCGCAGCACGCCCCGCTCCCGCATGGCCAGGGCCAGCACGGAGAGGATCTGGTCGCCGTCGATCTCCTCGCCGGTGTGGTCCACCGCGAGGCACCGGTCCGCGTCGCCGTCGTGCGCGATGCCGAAGGCGGCCCCGTGCTCGATGACCGCGTCCTTCAGCTTGCCGAGGTGCGTGGACCCGCAGCCGTCGTTGATGTTGAGCCCGTCCGGCTCGGCCCCGATGGTGACGATCTCCGCGCCGGCCCGGGTGAACGCCTCGGGCGACACCCACGCGGCGGCGCCGTGCGCCTCGTCGAGGACGACCTTCAGCCCGTCCAGCCGGTTCGGCAGGACGGCGATGAGGTGGGCGACGTAACGGTCGAACCCTTCGTCGTACGAGCGGACCCGCCCGACGCCGCTGCCGGTCGGCCGCTCCCAGGGCGCTCCGGTGCGGTGCTCCTCGTAGACGGACTCGATGCGGTCCTCGAGATCGTCGGCGAGCTTGTGACCGCCGCGGGCGAAGAACTTGACGCCGTTGTCGGGCATGGCGTTGTGGCTGGCGGAGAGCATCACGCCGAGGTCCGCGCCGAGCACACCGGTGAGGTAGGCGACGGCGGGTGTCGGCAGCACGCCGACCTTCAGCACGTCGACGCCCGCACTCGCCAGGCCGGCCACGACGGCGGCCTCCAGGAACTCCCCGGACGCACGCGGGTCCCGTCCGACGACGGCCACCGGCCGGTGCCCCTCGAACGTGCCCGCCTCGGCCAGCACGTGCGCCGCGGCGACGGACAGGCCAAGAGCCATCTCCGCCGTCAGATCCGCGTTGGCGACACCGCGCACGCCGTCCGTGCCGAAGAGTCGTCCCACTTGTCCTCCTGAGGAAGCGTCAGTTTCAAAAGCCGTGCGGGGCGCGCCGGATGGCCGACCGGTCTGCAGCGGCTCCACAGTCCGACCTCCCGCATTCAGGCATTGCATGCCCTGAACATCCGATCACACAAGCCTTTGAGCACCTTGTGCCGTTATACGCCCAGAACTGCGAGAAAACGAACGCCCCGGCGACACTGTGGCGTGCCGCCGGGGCGTTCGGAGTACGTGGGGTCGGGCCGAACCGGCCCGACCCGGTATACGTACAAGCAGGCAGCGAAGCTTAACGCTTGCTGTACTGCGGGGCCTTGCGGGCCTTCTTGAGACCGGCCTTCTTGCGCTCGACCGCACGGTCGTCACGCGTGAGGAAGCCGGCCTTCTTGAGCGCGCCGCGGTTGTTGTCCACGTCGGCCTCGTTCAGCGCACGGGCGACACCGAGACGGAGCGCACCGGCCTGACCCGAGACACCGCCGCCGGAGATCCGGGCGACGACGTCGTAGCGACCCTCGAGCTCGAGGACCTTGAACGGCTCGTTGACTTCCTGCTGGTGCACCTTGTTCGGGAAGTAGTCCTCGAGGGTGCGACCGTTGATCTTCCACTTCCCGGAGCCCGGAACGATCCGGACGCGGGCGATGGCGTTCTTGCGACGGCCCAGGCCGGCGGCCGGCTGGGGCTCGCCGAAGCGGGAGGCCAGGGACTCCGAGGTGTACTCACCCTCGACGGGGACCTCGGACTCGGTGGTGTAGCTGTCGATGTCGACGAGCTCGGTCTCTTCGAGCGGCTGCTCGGCAGTGGTCTCGGCCACGGTTCTCCTCAGATTCTCTTCAGCTTGGGGGTGTGGCCGGAATTACTGCGCGACCTGGGTGATCTCGAACGGCACAGGCTGCTGTGCCGCGTGCGGGTGCACGTCACCCCTGTAGACCTTCAGCTTCGAGAGCATCTGACGGCCGAGCGTGTTCTTGGGGAGCATGCCCTTGACGGCCTTCTCGACGGCCTTCTCCGGGTTGTTCGTCAGCAGGTCGTCGTAGCGCACGGCGCGCAGACCACCCGGGTACCCGGAGTGGCGGTAGGCCATCTTCTGGGTCCGCTTGTTGCCGGAGAGGTGCACCTTGTCCGCGTTGATGATGATGACGAAGTCACCGGTGTCGACGTGGGGCGCGTAGATCGGCTTGTGCTTGCCCCGCAGAAGGGAGGCGGCAGTGGTGGCGAGACGGCCCAGGACGATGTCCTGAGCGTCGATGACGTGCCACTGGCGCGTCACATCGCCGGGCTTGGGGCTGTACGTACGCACGGTTCGTAGCCTTCGCTTCTTCAGTGAATGGTCCTGACAAGGTCACCGAAGACGATCGACAGCCCTGACCGCACTGCGGTGACGCATACCGCGTGCTGGTCGCTGGTCATCGGCCCGGTGGACCGGTGTAAGGGCCCGTCCCGTGAGAAGAGCAAGCCAATACACAACGAAGAAGCAGAATACCCGCGTCTCGGGTGCCGGGTCAAAACGAGCCCCGCGACCACCGGAAACGGCCTTCCGGAGTGGCCCGCGCCACACCCCGATCAGCGGCCTGGGGAAATGCCGCACCAACCACCCGGAGATGTCGTCTTTGCCCGCACTCACGGCCGCTCACGCCCGGAACGCCAGGGGCTCCAGCGCCTGTTGGGGCGCAACACGACACGCCGATGCCCGTCTAAGATGCGCCCCATGAGCTATGGGCAGGGGGGACCTCAGTCCCAGTGGGATCCGTGGAAACCGAACTCCCAGCAGCCGTGGACCACCGGCGACGACGGCCGGACCCCGGACTGGGCCGCGCTCGCCGAGGCGTCCGAGACGCGCAACAAGCGCCGTCGGGTGTTCTTCATAGGCGGGGGCGCGTTCGCCACGATCGCCATCGGCACCGCCGTGGCCATGGCCGTGGTCTCGGCGAACGGCAGCGACGAGGCGAACAAGCCCACCTCCTCACTGCCCGCGACCGCCGATCTGCCGAGCGCGTCCACCACCCCGTCCTTCGCGCCGACCAGCGCCCCGCCCCCGCTGGACCCGAAGGAGTTCGTCTCCAGCAAGGCCAAGGACACCGCCCCCAACGGCCCTGACCTCCTCTTCCCCGGCACCCAGCTGACCATGGGCTCCGCCGTGTACAAGAAGGGCCCCAAGGCCGACAGCACCACGTGCACGACGGGCGCCGGGGGCACCCTGCCCACCGTCCTCACCGCCAACGGCTGCACCCGCATCATGCGGGTCACCTACACCAAGGACGGCATCGCGACCACGGTCGGCGTGGCCGTCTTCGACACCGAGGCCCAGGCCCTCAAGGTCAAGAGCCAGTCCGACGACAAGAGCATCGTCAAGGCCCTCACCGGCGGGGACGTCAAGGCCTTCTGCAACGGCGCGATCTGCCGCTCGACGACCAACTCCTACGGCCGGTACGCCTACTTCACGATCACCGGCTTCGCGAACGGCAAGGACGTGACCACGAAGGACACGGCCGTCTTCACCGCGGGTGACGACCTCGCCGAGTTCGCGTTCCAGCAGATCCGCCGCCGCGGCGAGGCCCAGGCCTCCGCGGCCGCCAACAGCTGACGCCTTCCCTCCCGGGGCCGGCTCAGCAGCAGCCGGCCCCCGGCAGCGTCCGCTTGTTGCGCGCCTCCTTGTTGCGCGCGGCGAGCAGCTCGTCGGCCGGGTAGCCGACCTCCTCCAGCGTCAGCCCGTGCGGCCGCACGACATGCACGGCGGAGTCCCGCACCCCCGCGGCCAGCACCTTCCCGGGCCATTCGTCGCCCCGGTGCCCGTCCCCCACGAACAGCAGCGCGCCGATCAACGACCGCACCATGTTGTGACAGAAGGCATCGGCCCGAACGGTCGCGGTGACGATCCCGTCGTCCCCCCGCACCAGACTCAGCTCCTGCAGGGTGCGGATGGTGGTCGCCCCCTCCCGCCGCTTGCAGTAGGCAGCGAAGTCGTGCTCGCCGAGCAGCCTGCGCGCCGCCTCGTTCATGGCGTCGACGTCGAGGGGCCAGTCGTGCCAGAGGACGTGACTGCGCAGCAGCGGATCGACACCGCCCGGATCGTCGGTGACCCGGTACGCGTACCGCCGCCAGATCGCCGAGAACCGGGCGTTGAACCCCTCCGGCGCCTCGGTGAGGGACCAGATACGGACATCCTTGGCGAGCCGCCCGGCCAGCCGCTTGAGCAGCTTCTCCCGGTGCTCGGCCCAGAGCCCCTCCGGCAGATCGACGTGCGCCACCTGCCCGCGCGCGTGCACCCCGGCGTCCGTCCGCCCGGCCACGGTCAGCTCGTACGTCGTGTCCTTCGACCGCGTGACGGTCCGCAGGGCGTCCTCGATCTCCCCCTGCACGGTCCGCCGCCCGCCGGCCTGCTTCGCCCACCCGGAGAACCCGCTCCCGTCGTACGACAGGTCCATCCGCACCCGTACGAACCCGGGCTGTACTTCGTCACTCACCCCTAGATCCTCTCAAGCCTGCATCCTGCGGAGAACGCGGAACGGGCCCGCCCCCTAGGGGCGGACCCGTTCACTGCAAGGCAGAGCCTCAGGCGTCCTTGGACTCCCCGGCCGGAGCCTCGTCCGCGACCTCTTCGGCAGCGGGCTTGGCGTCCTCGACGACCTCGTCCTTCGTGAGGGCGTCTTCCTTGACCGCACGCTTGGTGGCAGCCTCGGCCTCACCCGTGGCCTGCTGCGCGACCGTCAGCGCCTCGACCAGCTCGATGACAGCCATGGGCGCGTTGTCGCCACGACGGTTACCGATCTTGGTGATACGGGTGTAGCCACCGGGACGGTTCTCGTAGCGCGGGCCGATCTCGGTGAAGAGCGTGTGCACGATGCTCTTGTCCGTGATCACCTGGAGCACCTGACGGCGGTTGTGAAGGTCGCCCTTCTTCGCCTTGGTGACCAGACGCTCGGCGTACGGACGCAGCTTGCGCGCCTTCGACTCCGTGGTGGTGATGCGACCGTGCTCGAAAAGCGCCTTCGCGAGGTTCGCGAGGAGCAGCTTCTCGTGCGCGGCGCTGCCGCCCATACGGGCACCCTTGGTGGGCTTCGGCATGATGTCTCTCCTAGGGTGTCTGCCCCGGCCGTATCAGGTACCGAGGTCAGTATCCGAGCAGACGGGCGTCTGTCGGAGATCCGGTCACTTTTTCAAGCGCCGGAAGGGTCCGCGCCCCATAAGGGGCGCGGGGAACTGCGCGACCAGCCACAACGGACCGGCAGTCGAATCAGTACTGCTCGGTCTCGACGAACCCGGCATCCGCATCGTCGTCCGCACCGAACGCATCCGCCGCAGCGGTCGGGTCGAATCCGGGCGGGCTGTCCTTGAGCGCCAGGCCCATACCGGCCAGCTTCGCCTTGACCTCGTCGATGGACTTCGCACCGAAGTTGCGGATGTCGAGCAGGTCGGCCTCGGAACGAGCCACGAGCTCACCCACGGAGTGGATGCCCTCGCGCTTGAGGCAGTTGTACGAACGGACGGTGAGCTCGAGCTCCTCGATCGGCAGCGCCAGATCAGCGGCCAGGGCGGCGTCCGTCGGGGACGGACCCATGTCGATGCCCTCGGCGTCGATGTTGAGCTCACGGGCCAGACCGAACAGCTCGACCAGGGTCTTACCGGCCGACGCCATGGCGTCACGCGGACGCATGGCCTGCTTGGTCTCGACGTCGACGATCAGCTTGTCGAAGTCGGTGCGCTGCTCGAC